>DASSIS010000039.1:0-34580 GCA_035691665.1 Gammaproteobacteria bacterium
AGACCTGCGACGGGTGATCCGGCAATATGTCGATTGCTGCGCGATCAAGATACCGTCGCAATGTGAAAGCGGCGTGAACTTTTTATTGCAGCGGGTGGGACAGATGACGGAAAAAGCCGCGCTCAGGTGACGCGCACATGACAATGTATCAATCCAATTTCTTTCTCTGTGCTACTTCCAGGGCAGCATGCACCTTAAGTCACGCCGCCCCGGGCGGCATCACTTGACCACGAACTGGACGGTGTTGCTCGAGTAGTCCTTGCCCTGGACCTTCTCCGTCACCAGCAGCGGGTAGCTGCCGGCCCTGGCGTAGAGGGCCGCCGGCACCAGAGCGGTGGCGATGTTGTCGTGCGTGAGGGTCTTGAGCGGCGTGCCATCGAGCAGGATCAACGCCTTGTCTGCCAAAGCCCCGTCAGTCTTGATCCACAGGGAGGAGTCGCCGCCCGGCTGAGGATGGAACGCCACGCCGGCCTGCACGTTCTTGGGCCCGAAATTCACGATCTTGGGCGGCAGGGTGAGGCTGTGGGAACAGGCTTGCAATGAGAGGGCGAGTGCGGCGATGGGCAGTGCGCGGCGGCTTAGACGCAACATCTTGCTCACGACAAATCTCCACTCATGATCTAGGACGCTGGTAGCGCGGCGTATTCTAGCATTGCGCCGGGCCGGCCTTTGCGGCAGCTCAGGGTCTGCGTGCGGCCATTTCGAGGGCTGCGCGTACTTCTGCCGGGAAATCGAAACTGTCGGAGTATATACACAAGGGGTCGGCCCCCCGTGCAGGGAATGCGGCGCGGGCCGCCTGCACCATGGGCGGCGGCCCGGAGAGATAGATGTCGTGGCTCGAGAGCTCGGGGAAGTCCTCGAGCACCGCCTGGTGCACGAAGCCGCGGCGGCCGGTCCAGCCATCCTCCGGCAGGGGCTCCGATAACACCGGCACATACCTGAAACCAGGCTGAGATCGCATCCATTCTTTCAGCTTAGCGTCGGCGTAGAGGTCGCGCACCGCCCGCGCTCCCCAATAGAAGGTGATCTCGCGACTATGCTCGTGCTCGAAGACATGGCGCAGCATGGCTTGGATGGGGGCGTAGCCGGTGCCGCCGGCGATCATCACCATGGGTCGCGTCGAGTCCTCGCGCAGGAAGAAGGTGCCGAGCGGTCCCTGGATGCGCAGCAGCGTGCCCTCACGCAGATGCTGGAACACTTCCTTGGAGAACAGCCCGCCGGGCACGTTGCGCACGTGCAGCTCCAGGAGCTTGTCGTCGTGCGGCGGGTTGGCGAGGGAGAAGCTGCGGCGATGGTTCTCCGGCAGCAGGATGTCGATGTATTGCCCCGGCAGGAACTGCAGCCGTTCCACCGCCGGCAGGCGCAGGTAGAGTCCCATCACGTCGTGGGCCAGCGGTTCCAGGCGCGCCACGCGGCAGGGCATGGCGCGTACCCTGAGGTGCGCCATGGCGTCGATGGCCTGGGCCTCGAGGGTGAGGTCCGTGCGGGGTACCGCCCGGCAGAGCAGGGCCTCGCCGGAACGCATCTCCAGCGCGGTCAGGGCGAGGGGCGGGCCATCGGGATAATGGCTCTCGCCCGCCACCACGTGGGCCCGGCAGGTGCCGCAGCTCCCGGTACGGCAGCCGTAGGGCAGATGGATGCCCTGGCGCAAGGCTGCTTCCAGCACCCGCTCGCCCTCGGACACGGTGAACGTCTTGCCGCCGGGTTGTAGCGTAACCGTGTGAGCCATGGACTCCTCAAAAGAAGATGCCCTGCCTTGAGGCAGGGCATCCCCAGATTATGCCTTACAGAAGCTTGGCTCAGGGCGGGCTCGGACCCACGTCACGGCAGCTAACCGGTAGATACTTGGTGTCCACCGGGTTCACGCTCGCCGGACCGCAGCGCCAGGTCTGGCCGCCATCGCTCGTCCAGAGTTCGACCGCCTTGCCGGAGATCATCCGGTTGACACCCGCCGCCTTCATGGTTGCGATCACTCCCCAGGCGCCGCTCTGGGAGCTGGAGACGGTTATGGTGGCTACGTAGCGTCCAACTGATTCACTGGGGCGGCCGCTGTAGAGCGAGGAGATGTCCGTGGGCCAGATCTTGTTCTTCTGATAGAACTGCGACACGGGTATCTCGGCCTGCCCGGCGAGCTGGATGCCCTCCGACATCTGCGACCGGGCGCTGTAGTCCTGATAGGCCGGGATGGCGATGGCGGCGAGGATGCCCCCGAAGAACGGCACGATGAGGAACGACCACGCACCGGCCACTACCCAGCCGGAATTGGGCGGGGGTTGTGGACCGTAGCGGTTGTCGCCTTCGGTGCCGCGCTTGAACAGCAGCATGAGTATGAGCACGAAATCGGCCAGCCCCAGGAGCGCCGGTAGCCAGAACAGGTTCGTAGGTATCAGGTGCAGCGTGTTCAGTATGGTGGACAGCAGCGCAGCGCCGACGATCAAGGACCACCAGCCGCTCGCATCCATGTCGTGCAACCGACGCACGGCGAATACGAAGCTCATCGTGATCATGAATATGTAGGCAGCGCCGAAGAGCAGGAATGCCAGGAAGTGCGCCTGCAGCGCATATAGAATTCCGCCCACGAGAAGCACCGGCAGGAGCAGCAGGGCCACACCCATGCCGTAGGCGAAATAGCGCAACCTGCCGATCCGGGAGCTATAGGAGAAGAAACGAATTTCAGTAGCCGATTCCCCGTTCATGTTATATCCCTTTGATTTACGTTTTAAATCCATGCAAGAGGTCAGACCCGGCTTCATACTCCCATGTGCTCGCGAGGAATCGCAAGCATGTGCGTTGCCGGGGGCGAGCGATGTCCGCATAATCTTGGGAAATAATGAACACCAATCCCTCCACTGGCGTCCTCATCATCGGCTGCGGCGATGTGGGCCGCCGCATCGCGGCGGCGTACCGCACCGCCGGCGATGCCGTGACCGGCGTGGTGCGTTCGGCCGAGAGCGTCATGGCGCTGCAGGAGGCCGGGGTCACGCCGCTCCATTTCGATCTCGATGCCGACGACCTGCCGGCTCTGCCCTCCCGCAACGCACGGCTCTTCTACCTCGCGCCGCCGGTGGACGTGGGCAAGGACGACGTGCGCATCGAACGGCTGCTGGAGCACCTGGAGCTCACCGGCGCCCCGGCACGCTTCCTCTACATGAGCACCACCGGCGTGTACGGCGACTGCGATGGGCGCTGGATAGACGAGAACGCGCCGCTCAACCCCTCCACGTTGCGTGCCCAGCGGCGCATCGCGGCGGAGAAGGCAATGCGCGAGTGGTGCGGCGCGCGCGGCATCCCCTGGGTCATCCTGCGGGTGCCTGCCATCTACGGCCCCGGGCGGCTGCTCACCGAGCGGCTCAAGTCCGGCCAGCCCACCATCCGGGCCGAGGAGTGCAGCTATACCAATCGCATCCATGTCGAAGATCTCGTAGCCGTATGCCGCGCCGCCATGGCGCGGGCCCCCAAGGATTCTATCTACAACGTCAGCGATGGCCAGCCCTCCACCATCACCGACTACCTCTTCAAGCTGGCCGACCTCACCGGGTTGCCCAAGCCGCCGGTGATCTCCATGCAGGAGGCGGAGCGGAGCCTCAGCCCCAGCCTCATGAGTTTCCTTAGGGAGTCAAAGCGCATCCACAACCTCAAGATGCTGGAGGAGCTCGACCTCACGCTGCGCTACCCGGATCTCCTGTCCGGCCTCAAGGCCTCGCTCGCCGCTCCATGAGCCCCTTGCTCACCCTCATCGGCGTCGCCATCGTCATCGTAGGGTTCGCGCTGCGCGCGAACCCCTTGCTGGTGGTCACCGTGGCGGGACTCGCCACGGGTCTCGCCGGCGGCATGGATCCCGTTGCGGTGGTCACGGAGTTCGGCCGGGCTTTCACTGAGAACCGCTACGTGGCCCTGGTGTGGCTCATCCTGCCGGTGATCGGCATCCTGGAACGCAACGGCCTGCGCGAGCGCGCCCACACACTGGTGGCCAAGGTGAAAGGCGCCACCACCGGGCGCGTGCTGATCGCTTACCTCGCCCTGCGCCAGCTCACCGCCGCCATGGGGCTGAACTCCTTAGGGGGCCACGCCCAGATGGTGCGCCCCCTGATCGCACCCATGGCGGAGGCGGCCGCCGAGACGCGCTTCGGCAGGCTCGCGGACCGGACGCGCTACCTCATCCGCGCCCACGCCGCGGCGGCGGACAACATCGGCGCGTTCTTCGGCGAGGACATCTTCCTCGCCATGGGTTCGGTGCTGCTCATCAAGGGCGTGTTGGAGCACGACGGCATCGACCTCACGCCCATGCAGATCGCCGTCTGGTCCATCCCCACGGCGTTCGCGGTGTTCGTGATCCACGTGCTGCGCCTTATCCGCCTCGACCGCAAGCTCAGGCGGGAGGGCGGCGCATGATCGGGCTCGACGCGGTCTATATCCTCGCGGGATTCATGTTCGCCGCCACGGCCTGGATCAACTTCTGCGACCGCGCGAATCCGAAGCGCTGGAAGAGCACGCTCTTCTGGGGCCTCTATGCCGTCACGTTCATGTTCGGTTCCTGGCTGCCGCCCTTCGTGACCGGCTGCCTGGCCGTCGGCATGGCTTTTACCGTGGGTCTCGGTGGCCTCGGCAGGCACAGCGCGCCGGAGCCCGACGCCGACACGCGCCGCGGCTCCGCCGAGCGTTTCGGCAACCGGCTCTTCATCCCGGCGCTCATGATCCCGGTGGTGACTTTCGCCGGCACAGTGCTATTCAAGTATCTTAGCGTCGGCGGCGAACTCCTGGTGGCCCCAGGCAACGCGACCCTGGTCTCCCTCTGCATCGCCGTGCTACTGGCCCTCGGGGTGGCCCTGCCCATGCTGCGCCAGAAGCTCGCGACGCCGTTCACGGAATCCCGCCGGCTCTTGAACGCAGTCGGGGCGGTGGCGGCACTGCCGCAACTGCTCGCGGCCCTGGGCGCGCTCTTCGCCGCCGCCGGCGTGGGACACGTGGTCTCGGAGCTCGTGGGGCGCTTCATCCCCGTGGGCAACGGCTTCGCGGTGGTGGCCGCCTACGGCATCGGCATGGCGCTCTTCACCATGGTGATGGGCAACGCCTTCGCCGCCTTCCCGGTGATGACCGCCGGCATCGGCCTGCCGCTCATCGTGCACCTGCATCACGGCGATGCCGCGGTCATGGGCGCCGTGGGCATGCTCTCCGGCTACTGCGGCACGCTCATGACGCCCATGGCCGCCAACTTCAATGCCGTGCCGGCGGCGCTCCTGGAGCTGCCGGACCCCAATGGCGTGATCAAAGTGCAGGTGCCCACCGGCCTCATGCTGCTCGCGGTGAACATCGCCCTGATGTATTTCCTGGTGTTCCGCTTTTAACAGGCATAAAAATCGGGCTCCTTTCGGAGCCCGGCCTTCGGATCGTCGAACGGCAGGCTCACCAAATTTCCATGACTTCTTTATAGGGAAACTTGAGGCCCGCGCGGTCCCAGATCTCTGCCACACGCTTGACCACGGGCTCAGCCTGTTTGATCCAGTCCGGGTGCCTGTCCTGCTTGGCGAATACCTTGAACTCGGAGGGCTGCAGGCCGCTCTCGAAGCGGTTCTGGAAGCTGCGCGATACGCCTTCCATGCGCTCCTTGCCGTAGGGCACGAGCGTGATGTTGCGATTCGCCGAGAGCCCGGTGGTGGCCACGTAGATGTGGTACTGCTCCCAGTAGTGCAGGTAGGCATCGAAGTAGGGCATGGCGAACATCTCGTCGTTCGTCAGGCCCGTGGTGTAGGACAGGTCGCGCCGGACCCATTCCTCGATGTTGCCGCGCACCTTGAACTTGCCGTCCGCGGGTATCCCGCCGGACTTCTCGTACGCGGAGATGGCGGAGGTCACCGGGTGGCGCACGGTGAGGATCTGTTCCACGGACTCACCCAGGATCTGGTGGAAGAAACCGCCGGCGTAGGTGCCCTTGAGCAGTTTCTTCGGCACCATGATCTTGCCGTAGTGGGGCTTGTGCTTGCCGAAGTAGATCTCGACCATGGTGAGGAACTCGGCCATGGTCTGCAGGCTGGCGATCCAGCTGTTGGCGCCCTTCTGGAAGCGGAATGGACCGGCCTCGGGAAAGCCGTCGTGGGCGATCACGTTCGGCACCTTGTCGACGTCGAAGCCCAGTGCGCGGTAAGCCTCCATGGTGAGGTAGGAGCCGCCGTTGCGAGGCACGCCGATGATGTTGATGAAGTGGAACTTGAACTGGATGTCGCGGATCTGCTCGAAGTCGCCGGTGAGCAGCGCCAGGAACAGCTGGTAAGCGCGGGCCACGTGCCGCTGGCCGGCCTCGCTCGCCATGATGCGCTGGGCGTTCTCCTGGGCTTTCTCCATCACCCGCACGTGATCGTTGGAGAGTTCCTCGGAGAGCTGGTCGTGCCAACCGGCGCCCTCGAAGGGGCGGTTGTCCACGATGTGCGCGAGGAAATCCACGAACACGGGTGATACCGGCAGTTCTCTGTCGGTCAGCTTGATCTCTACGCCCATGGCTGCGTTCTCTCTCTATAGATATATGGTTTGCGGTGGTCAGGAGACGAGCCGTCTGGCCTTCTGGCGCGCGGCGGTCCGGTCCATCAGCAACTTGAAGTTGTCGAGCGACATGAGGTGCGCGTAGATCCGCGACAGCTCGCCGTGCTTCATGAGCCGCTTCAGGTCCTTGCCCTGTAGCTCGTTGAGCTTGTCTTCATTGACGCGGAACATCCCGCGTAGGCGCATCTCCTGCCCATCCTTCGGGAAGGCATGGGCCTCGAAGGGTTCCAGCAGGTCAAGCTCCTTGACGCTCTGGCAGAGGTGCTCGGTGGGCACGCGCGCGCCTTCCATCTCCGAGATCAGTGTCTGCATGGAGGCGAAGTCCGTGCTGGTCTTGCCCTCGGCATCGAACACCGCCTGGCTCGAGGTTTCGAGGCCGCTCTCGTCCACGCAGATCAGGATATTGCCATCCTTGGCTTTCTCGCCTGTGACACGCACGCCGAAGAAGGGCCAGCGCCGCACGTAGGCGGGGATGTAGGCATCCTTCTCCCACTCACCGTCGGTACCGATGAACAGATTCTGGTCCTGGTTCAAGCCGGTGATGGCGAGCGGCAGGAAGCCGCCCGTGTTCGGGTCCTGGGCGAAGACCAAAGGGTAGTGACGGGCGGCCTGCACGAACTCGGCGGCGACCACATAGATGCCGTTCAGGTCGGTGGCGAAGCGGTGGCGGCCGCGGCTGACGACACCCTTGCCCTTGTGGGCCTCCTTGTCGAGGGCGACCAGGCTTTTGTAGCCGGGAGGAATGGTGATGTTCATGGCATGAGAGCCTTGTCGGAAGGGGCTCCGTCGCGCCGGCTCAGTGCGTCGCGACGGATGGCTTTATGTATTGGCTCGGAGGTATTGAGCCACAGCGCCCGTGGGCTGTCGAGGGCGATTCAGCCGATCCCCAGGAGCTTCAGGCCTTGCCAAGCCACGTAGACCCCGAAACCCGCCAGCACCAGAACGCTGCCATAGGCCACCCCCACCGCCGCTGAGGCCGCCCGGGTACCCAGCCAGCGGAAGCCATAGGTGAAGACCAGGCAGAAGGCGCCCAGGGCCAGGAACATCCCGCCGATGCCGGGCAGCCCCCAGGAGGTATAGAGCAGGGTCCCGTTGGCCAGCCACCAGGCCAGGGAGAAAGGGCTCGTGAGCACCGTGAGATAGCCGAGTTTCCAGGAGCCTGGAGTGGTGTTCTGATGTACTCCTCCACGGGCCGCCTTGAAGGTGCCCCAGGCCATCCACAGGAGCAGGGCCGCGCCGGCAAGCCCCATGATCCCCACCGCGCGGGGATGGCGGTTGAGCACGGTCACGGCGCCGAGGATGGCGAGTGAGAGCCAGGTGAGGTCGCCCGAGATGGCGCCGGTCGCGGTGAGGAGCGACTCCCTCACCCGCCCTTTGAGGGAGGCCGTGGCCATGATGGCCGTGACGGGTCCTGGCGGTGCAGCCAAGCTGAGCCCCAGCAGTGCACCGGCCAGCGCCGCGTGCCAGCCGGTGACCTGGGTGATCGCCGTCATCCGCGCAGACGGTCCGTCAGTGATCCGAACCGCGGTACTTGAGTTCGCCTGCCTCCACCGCGAAGGGCAGCCGGTTCTGGGACGGCGGCAGCGGGCAGGTGGCGTAATGGCTGAAGGCGCAGGGCGGGCTGTAGGCCTTGTTGAAGTCGAGCACCGTGCTGCCGTCCACGGGGGGCTTCACGTACAGGAAACGGCCGGCGCCGTAAGTGCGTTTGCCGTTGGTCTGGTCGGCGAACATCACGAAGTAATCCGTCTCACCGTCCTCCAGCACCGTGTCGAGCCGGTATTCCTGGCCGCCCACGTCGAACACCAGCGCGCCAGGCGAATCCATGTCCTCTTCCATGCCGAGGATGTTGATGATGGGGATCTTCTTCATGGGCCGGTAGGGCTCGAAGCGCGCCTCGAAGCGCCACTTTTGGTCCACCGGGAAATAGTCGAAGCCCTTGAAGTGCACCCGGGCGTCTGCCTCGCTGTCCTTCACGCGCAGGCCGTAGCGGGGGCCGCGCTGGATGGCATAGAAGGTGAGGCTGCCGTGGGTGAGCACGGTGGTGTCCGGATCCGCATCGGTGCCGAGCTTCGCGCTCGTGAACGGCTTGCCGCCGCTTTGCACGTCCGCACCCTTGGCGGCGGTGAAGCTCACCTTGCCGCCGGCGAGGGTGAAGACGCCGACCTCGGACGGGACCCTGGGGCTCGCGAGCACGAGGTCGTTGGCGGTGCCGCTGCCGAAGCGGTTGGCGCCCTCCTTGAACCAGTAGAGGCCCACGAGCGTGGTCCAGCCGTCAGGGCCGGCGACGCTCTTCATGCGCCCGGCACGCCAGCTGTCGATGTCCTTCTGATACGCCACGGGGTCCACCTGGGGGCTGCGGCCGCAGGCCACGAGCAGGAGCGCGCAGGCGGCAGCGGTGAGGAGATAGGGTTTGCGCATGGCTGAGTCTAGCAAAGGAGGATATGGGGTTCTGACCCGTTCCCGACGCCGGGAGTTCCCGGCCGGTCAACCTATGTAAGCCCAGTGCCAGGGCTCATACGTGATCCCATGGGGGTTATCGCGTGGATAAGACAAGCGGAAGCCATGGTCGCCGGCGTGTTTCTGCAGCCAGGCGAAGGCGCGGGTGGTCTCGAAGCCCTGTTCCAGGGGTGGGCAATCCGGCGCCGTGATGTCGAGCGCCCGACCGGTGTGGTGCTCGCTGTAGCCGGGAGCGGCGTTGATCTTGAGGATATCCTCGATGCGACGGCCTTTGTCGAGTTTCCGCTGGATGAGGGCACGCTGGTAATCCACGCTGCGGAAACCCGAGACCACGAGCAGCGTGATGCCGTCCTGTTCCGCCGCGTCACGCATCCGGCTCCAGGCCGCCGCCGCCCGGGGCGTGAGCTTCTGCTCCCGGCCGAGCACGTCGGCGCCGATGGAGACGAGCTCGGGGGCTTCCTCGCAGGGCGCGAGCTTGCGGCGCGCGCCATAGTCGGCGGGGATGCCGAGCTCGGCCAGGATGGCGGCGATGCTGTCATCCGGCTTGGGGGTGGGGAGCGGACCGTCTTTCAAGGCTGCTTCTCGTAAGTGCCCATGAGTACCGCCTGACCGAGCACGTGGCCCTGCATGGCGGCTTCGAGGCCGGCCTTGTCGGGGCGTTTCAAGTCGGGCAGCACCACGTCGAGCGCATAGAGCTTATGGAAGTAGCGATGCCGCCCGACGGGCGGCGCGGGGCCGCCATAACCCGTGTGCTCCCAATCGTTCAGTCCGTCACGGCTGCCGCCAGGCATGTGCGCTGCCGCGCCTTCCCCGAGCTCGTGCACGCTCGCGGGGATGTCGTACACCACCCAATGCACCCAGGTGGTCTGGGGCGCCGCCGGGTCCGGCGCGTCCGGGTCATCTTCGATGAGCGCGAAACTCCGGGTGCCGGCGGGGGCGCCCGTCCATGCCAGGGGAGGCGAGAGGTCGCTGCCATCGTGGGTGTAGCGGACGGGGATGCCGCCATGATCTTCGAAAGCGGGGGAAGTGAGCTTGAAACCGGCCATATCCCCTCCTTGTGCGGCGGCCGCGGCGCCAGCCAGGAGGGCGATGCAGAGGGACCGGAGCGTCATGCCTCCAGTATAGGCCCGGGTCATTCCATGAAGACCATCTTTTTCCATATCTGGCGGCCCGTCAGCGCGTGGAGCACGGTGGCGCCGATGTGCAGCGCGAGATAGGTCGGGATCCATACCGAAGCGGTCTGGTGCAATTCCTTGAGGGTGTGCAACCAGCCCACCGCCCGCGTGCCCGGGATGATGTAGAGGCTGAGCACGGTGCCGCAGATCGCCTGCCAGGTGAAGAGCAGCAGCCCCAGGCTCTGCACCGCCGCGTTGAGGCCGCGGTGGATCGCCGGTTCCGGCATCTTGAAGCGCAACAGCAGGCGCAGGTCTTCCTTCACCCGGGCGAAGCGCTCACGGGTGTAGGGCATCCAGGCGCTGAAGCGCTGGCTCTTGGGGCCGAAGAAGCCGTAGAGCAGGCGCAGGGCCAGCACCGCGCCGAAGGTCAGGCCGACGCATTCGTGCAGGGTGTAGTTGGGGTGCAGCGGCTTGTGGTAATCGCCTGCGTCCTCCCCTATCCACCAGGCCCAGGTGCCGAAGAACGCGACGCCGAAATGCAGCACCCGGGTAGGGATGTCCAATTTCACGGCTTCGGTCATGGGCGGGCTCCGTTCAGCGACCGGGTCGTGCGCCCAGGAGGCGCGCCGGCAGGAAGAGGATGGCTTTCAGCAACTCGAACACCGCATCCACCGTGATGCCGATGAGGCGGAAGGGCAGCAGCAGGAGCCAGAGGAAGGGATAGAGGAGCAGGGCCAGGAGCGCCAGCGGCCAGCACAGCACGAACAGTATCAGCCACAGGATGAAGGTCACGAATCCCGGCATGGCATCCCCTTTCCTCTTGGGTCGCAGTATAGCCGGAGAGGCTCAAGGATTCTTTTCGAGGGTCTCCTGGGCGGAGACCGCCTCCCAGCGGCCGTCGCGCTTCACGAACACGTCGGTGAAGCGGATCTCGTAGGTGGCCGAGCCGTCCGCCGTCACCACATGGTCGAGGCCGTTGACGATGCCGGTGTCGCCGTAGAGCCGCACCTGGAGTTGTTCCAGGGTCTGGCGGGATTGACTGGGCGCCAGCGTGGCGGCCAGGTGGTCGGTCTTGCTCCGCAGCTTGCCCTGGTAGCTCACGTCCACGAAGTCCTCGGCCAGGATCTCCTTCAGCGCGGGTATGTCGCGTCGTTCGCCGGCCGTCAGCCAGCGTTGTTCCAGGTCGAGGAGCTGCCGCGTGTCGCCGGACGCCGCGATCGCCGGCAAGCTCGGGACCAGGGATGCGACGAGAGCGAAGGCGAGCAGGATACGGTGCATGGCGAGCTCCTCTAGCGGATGAACCTTTCGAGTCCGGGAATCACCCCAAGGTTCCCCACTCGTTACAATACGTGGATGGACGTCACCGCCATCCTCGACAGGTTGAATCCCCCGCAGCGGGAGGCGGTGAGCGCCGAGGCGAAACCCACCCTGGTGCTGGCCGGCGCCGGCAGCGGCAAGACCCGGGTGCTGGTGCACCGCATCGCCTGGCTCCTGCAGGTGGAGCAGGTCTCGCCCTTCGGTATCCTGGCGGTGACCTTCACCAACAAGGCGGCGGGGGAGATGCGTGCCCGGGTGGAGAAACTCATGGGTGGCACCGCCGGCGGCATGTGGATCGGCACCTTCCATTCCATCGCCCATCGCCTCTTGCGCCAGCACTGGCGCGAGGCGGGCCTGCCCCAGGCCTTCCAGATACTGGATTCCGAGGACCAGTACCGGCTCATCCGCCGGGTGCTGAAGGCCCTGGAGCTCGACGAGTCCCGCTACCCGCCGCGTCAGGCCCAGTGGTACATCAACTCGCGCAAGGACGACGGCCTGCGTTCCAGGAACATCCCCGACGGCGACGACCCCTTCCAGAAGACGCTGCTCAAGGTCTACCGCGCCTACGAGGAGGCCTGTGACCGGGGCGGTCTCGTGGACTTCGCCGAGCTGCTGCTGCGCAGCCACGAGCTCTGGCTCAAGAACCCGGAGCTCCTGGCCCATTACCGGCGCCGCTTCCGCCACATCCTGGTGGACGAGTTCCAGGACACCAACGCCATCCAGTACGCCTCGGTGCGCATGCTGGCCGGCGAGACCGGCGTGCCCTTCGTGGTGGGCGACGACGACCAGTCCATCTATGCCTGGCGCGGCGCCAAGATCGAGAACATCCTGCGCTTCGAGAAGGACTTCCCGGGCACCCGCGTCATCCGCCTGGAGCAGAACTACCGCTCCACCGGCAACATCCTCAAGGCCGCCAACGCGCTCATCTCCCACAACAGCTCGCGCCTCGGCAAGAACCTGTGGACCGACGGCAGCGACGGCGCGCCCATCCACGTCTATGCCGCCTACAACGAGCAGGACGAAGCCCAGTTCATCCTGGAACGCATCAAGCATTGGCAGGAGACGGGCGGAGCCCGCAAGGAGATCGCGGTGCTGTACCGCTCCAACGCCCAGTCGCGGGTGTTCGAGGAGCGGCTGATGCTGGAGGGCATCCCCTACCGGGTGTACGGCGGCCAGCGTTTCTTCGAGCGCCAGGAGATCAAGGACGCGCTCGCTTACCTGAAGCTCATCGAAAACCGGGACGACGACAGCTCCTTCGAACGGGTCATCAACGTGCCGGCCCGGGGCATCGGCGCTCGCAGCGTGGAGCTCCTCCGGGAACGTGCCAAGCGGGATTCCTCTTCCTTGTGGCGTGCGCTGCAGGCGCTGCTGGAGGACAAGGCGCAGCCCGCCCGGGTCACCGGGGCCCTGGAGAAGTTCGCCAGGCTCATCCACGATATGGACCTCGGCGTGCGCGGCCTGCAGCTCTACGAGCAGGTGGACCATGCCATCCAGCTCTCGGGACTGGTGGATTTCTACAAGGCGGAGAAGAGCGAGCGCGGCGAGGCCCGGGTGGAGAACCTGGAGGAACTCGTGAGCGCCGCCCGCAGTTTCGTCCCGGACGAGGCGGAGGGCATGACGGCGCTCTCCTCCTTCCTGGCCCATGCGGCCCTGGAGGCAGGCGAGGGCCAGGCGGAGGCCTGGGAGGATTGCGTGCAGCTCATGACCCTGCATTCCGCCAAGGGCCTGGAGTTCCCGCTGGTGTTCATCTGCGGCATGGAAGATGGGCTCTTCCCCCACGAACGCTCCGCCGACGACCTGGAAGGTCTCGAGGAGGAGCGGCGCCTCTGCTACGTGGGCATGACCCGGGCCATGAAGGAACTGTTCCTGAGCTACGCCGAGCAGCGCCGCCTGCACGGCATGGACAACTACGGCGTGCCCTCGCGCTTCCTCAAGGAACTGCCGGCGGAACTGGTGGAAGAGATCCGCCCGCGGGTGCAGGTGAGCCGGGCTTACGTCACCGCCACGGCGCGCATCGCGCGTGAGGCGCCGGCGGGTTTCAGTCTCGGGCAGCGGGTGAGCCACCCTACTTTCGGCGAGGGGGTGGTGCTGGACTACGAGGGCGACGGGCCCCACGCCCGGGTGCAGGTGAACTTCAAATCCGCCGGTTCCAACTGGCTGGTGGTGGCCTACGCCAACCTGGCGGCGCTCTAATGCTTAAGATCAAGGTGATTTGATATGGACGACAGCAGCAGACGGCAGAAGGAGGCGGATCGCCTCCAGCGCTACATGGCGGAGTTCCACGCCGGCTTCGAGCAGATGGACGGCCTCGGTCCCTCGGTGAGCATCTTCGGTTCGGCCCGTACCCGCCGCGATGACCCGCGCTACCGGCTCGCGGAGCGCATCGCGCGGCTGCTCTCGGATGCGGGTTTCGCGGTGGTGAGCGGCGGCGGCCCCGGCATCATGGAGGCCGCCAACCGCGGCGCCTTCGACGGCAAGTCGGACAGCGTGGGGCTCAACATCCAGCTGCCCTACGAGCAGCGCAGCAACGCCTACCAGGACATCTCCCTGAGCTTCCGGCATTTCTTCGCCCGCAAGGTGATGTTCGTGCGTTACGCCTGCGCCTACGTGGTGCTGCCGGGCGGCTTCGGCACCCTGGACGAGATGGCCGAGGTCCTCACCCTGATCCAGACCGGCAAGACCCGGCGGGTGCCCGTGGTGCTGGTGGACCGGGGTTTCTGGAGCGGGCTGCTCGAATGGATGCAGCAGCGCATGGTGAAGGAAGGGCAAATCGACGCCGCAGATATGCAGCTCATGCAGGTGGTGGATACGGCGGAGGAGGTGTTGCCGGCGATCCTCCATCATTACAACCAACGTAGCTACGAGCCTTCGAAGGAAGAAGACGACCTGATGTTCGAGCTCTGAACGCTCAGTCGTTGGTGCCGTCCCGCTCCACCTCGTCCAGCACCGCCGAGTAATCCGTCTCCAGCACCGCACGCGCTGCCTTGGCATCGGTGCGCGCCACCCTGAGCTTGATGCCGCCGAGCGCGATGGAATAGAGCCAGTCCATCTGCACCATGTTGTCGTCGAAGAGCTGGGCCTCGATGCCTTCCGCCAGCAGCCGGCCGAGCGCGATGTGGGCGTCGGTGACCCGGTCGTAAGTGGCGACGGTGACGAACTCGTCCATCTCGGACGGATCCTCGCGGGGTGGTGGTGTTGGGCGGCGTAGCCTGCCCAGGCCGTCCTTGAGGAGCGGCGCGCAGGTCTCTGCCAGTCGGGCCAGGGCGGCGAAGCTGAGCACGGGAGTCTCCCGCGTCTGCCGGTGAGGGCCTTGCTGCCATTAAAGCACACCCGAAGAGTCGGGGAGCAGATGGAATGGAAAGGCGAAGTGACGTCACAAGGATGTGCCGTCCGTAAATCAAGCACCTAGGTGCTTGATTTAGCGGAGAGCTGTCCGAGCTTGCCTCGGACAGCTCGAGTTACAAAAGTCCACGGAGGGACTTTTGTAACGGACATAAAAAAGCCCCGGCGGTAAGGGGTAACCGCCGGGGAGAGCCTTCTTGGCTGGAGGTGATTGGTGCTACTCGCACCAAAATAAGGGCCAATGCATCCGTGCGTCCTACCCGGCCCCGGTCCTGATACATCCTGTCCTGCCGTTCCATGGCAGTTCGGGCAGGTGTTACTCTGGCCCTGGCGGGGTAGGGCCGAAGCCGGCGAAAGTCGACAGCTCATGTAGGACTATCCCTACACGCCCCGGGACCCGTGCGGAGAGCCCCAGATGGCCGACTACTACCCCCCCTTGGAGCCCTATGCGGTGCACCACCTGGCGGTGGATGCCCCCCATGAGCTCTACGTGGAGGAATGCGGCAACCCCAAGGGTCTGCCGGCGGTGTTCGTGCACGGTGGCCCCGGCGGTGGCTGCACCCCGGACAATCGGCGCTTCTTCGACCCGGAACGCTACCGCATCGTGCTCTTCGACCAGCGGGGCTGCGGCCGCTCCCGGCCCCACGCGGAGCTGGGCCGCAACACCAGCCAGGATCTCGTGGCCGACATGGAGCGCATCCGCGAGCTGCTCCACGTCGACCGCTGGCTGGTCTTCGGCGGTTCCTGGGGCTCGACCCTCTCCCTGCTCTATGCCGAGACCCATCCCACGCGGGTGCGGGCGCTGGTGTTGCGCGGCATCTTCCTCGGCACCCAGCCGGAGCTCGACTGGTTCTACCGCGGCGGCATCGCCAACGTCTTTCCCGACCACTTCGCGGATTTCGTGGCGCCCATCCCGCCCGCGGAGCGCGGCGACCTGGTGCGCGCCTACCACGCGCGTCTCACCCATCCGGACCTCGGGGTGCAGCGGCGCGCGGCGGAGGATTGGTCGCTGTTCGAGGCGCGCTGTTCCACGCTGCTGCCGAGCGAGTCGCTGGTGAGCTTCTACACCGAGCCGGACGTGGCCATCGCCGTGTCGCGCATCGAGTGCCATTACTTCATCCACGACTGCTTCCTCGCTAAGGACCAGCTGATCCGCGATGTGCACCGCATCCGCGCCATCCCGGGCGTGATCGTGCAAGGCCGCTATGACATGGTGTGCCCGCCCGCCGCCGCCTGGCGCCTGAAGCAGGCCTGGCCGGAGGTGCAGCTGGATTTCATCTCCGACTCGGGCCACGCCGCCGGCGAGCCTCACACCCGTGCCGCGCTGGTGGCGGCCACCGACCGCTTCGCGCGCCAGCCCGCCTTCGCGTGATCGGGTTACTGCAGCGGGTCAGCGAAGCTTCCGTGAGCGTGGCCGGTGCGCGGGTCGCCGCCATCGGGCGCGGGCTCATGGTGCTCGTGGGCGTGGAGCAGGGCGATGCCGAGGCGCAGGCGGACCGCCTGCTGGAGCGGCTCCTCACTTACCGGGTGTTCCCCGACGGCGAAGGTCGCATGAACCTCGACCTCGGGGAGGCGCGGGGCGGCCTGCTCCTGGTGCCGCAGTTCACCCTGGCGGCGGATACCCGCAAGGGCAAGCGCCCGAGTTTCACGCCGGCGGCTTCGCCCGCGGAAGGCGAGCGTCTCTTTAGATATATGTGCGAAGCGGCGGCGCGGTGCCATGCACCGGTGGCCACCGGGGTGTTCGGCGCCGACATGCAGGTGGCCCTGGTGAACGACGGGCCGGTCACTTTCTGGCTACAGGTGCCCGCCGAGGCTGCCGCGCATTGACGGGGGCCGCTTTTGGCCTATGCTATAGATGAAGCACGCACTCCAAACAACCGGGCCCTTATCCGCTCTCCCTGCCTCACCATGGATTCCCACCGCACCTGAACGCCCCATGAACGTCATGAGCTTCACCGCCACGACAGGGGCATGCCGTGCCGCACGCGCGGGTGGCCTGCGCGTGCCGGTTCCGCATCGCGAGGACGCGTCATGCTGCTGATCCCTTCCGTGGAGTTGAAGGGCGGCAAGTGCGTGCAGCGCAAGCCCGGGAAACCCAACGAGACCACGGTCCATGCCGAGTCCCCCGTGGCTTTCGCGCAGCGCCTGGCGAAGGCGGGTGCGCGCCGCCTGCACGTGAACGACCTGGACAGTCTCGCCGCCGGCAAGCCGGCCCATGCGGCGGTGGTGAAGGAGATCGTCGCCGCCTGCCCGGGCGTCGCGGTGCAGGTGGGCGGCGGCATGCGCAGCGAGGAGTCGGTGCTGCCCTATATAGAAGCGGGCGCGGACTTCGTGGTGCTCGGCACCCGGGCCGCCACGGCGCCTCATCTCATCAACGATCTTTGCCTCGAGTATCCGGGGCATATCATCGTGAGCCTGGACGCCAAGGGCGGCAAAGTGGCCGCCGAGGGTTGGTCCAAGCTCGCCCACACCGACGTCGCCGAAGTGGCGGAGCACTTCCAGCGGGAGGGCGTGGCCGCCATCGTCTACAGCCCGGTGGGGGATGCCGTCACCGCCGCGGTGCAGGCGGCGGCGGACATGGCCCGCGCCATCACCATCCCGGTGATCGCCGCCGGACCCTACACCCAGCTGGACGAGGTGCGCGCGCTCTGTAAGGCCGCCGCCGGCGAACTCCTGGGCGCCATCGTGGGCGACGGGCTTGACCTCGCCCAGGCCCAGAAGCTTGCCGAGCAGGCCTAGTCCCCGGTTTTATTCCGTATTTCCCGTTATTCCCGAGCCGGCCAAAGCCGGCCCGGCGCGGTAAAATGACCTCCCTTAACCATCTATTCGGACGGGCGCTCCAAGCCTGCGGGTCATCTCCATGGAATTCGGCTTCGGAAAACTGCTGCTGCTCCTCATCATCATCGTGCTGGTGTTCGGCACCACCAAGCTGCCCAAGATCGGCGAGGATCTCGGCAAAGCGGTGAAGAGCTTCAAGAAAGCGATGCACGAGGGCGACGGTTCGGCGGGCGGCAACACCGGCGGCGATGCCGGCAAGCCCGGCGCCGGCAACGACAAGCACTGAGCTGCCTTGAGCCATGTTCGAGGGTAGTTTCTGGGAGCTGTCGCTCATCTTCCTGCTGGCGCTCATCGTCTTCGGGCCCGAGCGCCTGCCGGGACTGGCGCGCACCGTGGGCCTGTGGGTGGGCAAGGCGCGCTCCGTGATGCGCAACTTCAACGAGCAGATCGAGCGCGAGCTCGCGGCCGAGGAGATGCGCCGTGCCGCCGCTGCCGCGCGCGGCACGGTCGAGTCCGCCGCCGCCGAGATGAAGCAGGCGGCTGGCGAGGCGGTGAAGCGTGACCCTTCCGCCTGAGGACGCCCCCGAAGAATCCCTCGTCAGCCCCAAGCTGATCACCCATCTCCTGGAGTTGCGCCGCCGGCTGCTGCAGTCGGTGCTGGTGCTGTTCCTGGTGTTCGCCTGCCTGTTCCCCTTCCAGAACCGCCTGTTCGAGCTCCTGGCGCTGCCCATGATCCGCCGGCTGCCCTCCGGCAGCAGCATGATCGCCACCGGCGTGGTCTCGCCGTTCATGACGCCCATGAAGCTCGCCCTGGTGGCGGCGCTGTTCCTGTGCGTGCCGGTGTTCCTCTACCACCTGTGGCGCTTCGTCTCTCCGGCGCTCTACAAGAGCGAGCGCCGCCTGTTCCTGCCGCTGCTCGTCTCGAGCGTGGTGCTCTTCTACTCGGGTGTGGCCTTCGCCTACTTCGTGCTGTTCCCGGTGGCCTTCGCCTTCCTCACCTCCGTCGCCCCCGAGGGTGTGCGGGTGATGACCGACATCAACGCTTACCTCGACTTCGTGCTCACCATCTTCTTCGCCTTCGGCGCGGCCTTCGAGGTGCCGGTGGTGATCGTGCTCGCGGTGTGGGCCGGGATCACCTCCCCGGGCAAGCTCAAGAAGCTGCGGCCCTACGCGCTGGTGGGGGCGTTCATCGTCGGCTTCATCCTGGCGCCGCCGGACGTGATCTCCATGACCTTGCTGGCGCTGCCCATCTATCTCCTCTACGAGCTCGGCATGGTCATGGCGCGCTTGCTGGTGCCGGGTTCCCGCGAGGTGGATGCGCAGCACGAACAGGAGCAGAGCAGGTGAGCGCCACGCGCGTCCGTCCCGACGGGGCGCGTCGTATACGACGCGCGGGCGGACAGGATGTCCGCCCTGGGCCATGAGCGAAGCAGGATAGCGCAGCGAAATGGCCGGTCCCAATCCCAAGCCGCTGGTCCGTGTGGCCGCGATCGAGGATGCTGCCGCCCTTGCAACCCTCATGACCCAGCTCGGCTATCCCAGCGATGCTTCCCAGCTCCGCATGCGCCTCCGGCGTGCCGCGGGCAACCCTGACGTCCGCGTGCTGGTGGCCGAGAGCGAAGGCCGCATACTGGGTTTGATCGCCCTCATGCTGTTCCATGCTTTCGTACATGACCGGCCCCACGGCTACATCACCTCCCTGGTGGTGGACGAATCGGTGCGCGGCGGCGGCGCCGGCAGCACCCTGCTCGCGGCCGGTGAAGCCTGGTTCAAGGAGCACGGTGTGGACAAGGCGACGCTCACGAGCCACCTGCGCCGCGAGGCCGCCCACCGCTTCTACGAGCGACGCGGCTATGAGTTCAACGGTCGCCGCTACGTGAAAAGCCTCGTCTGAGCGACAGGATCCGCGCGCCCCGTTTTCCATATTGACGCGCACGGCCTAAACCGGGATGCTCAGTCGCTGACCTCCATCCTTCGGGTATCCCATGGCCGACGCCGCTCCCGCCGCCCCGACCCGCAGCCTGTTCGGGCACCCCCTCGGCCTCATGAACCTGTTCTTCACCGAGGCCTTCGAGCGCTTCAGCTACTACGGCCTCAGGGCCATGCTGATCCTGTACCTCGGCGACGCGGTGATGAACCACCGCGGGGGCCTGGCCCTGAGCGACAGGCAGGCGGCGGGGATCTACGCCCTGTACGTGGGTTTCGTGTACCTCCTGGCGCTGCCGGGCGGCTGGATCGCGGACCGGCTCATCGGCCAGCAGCGCTCGGTGTTCTGGGGCGCCATCATCATCGCCGCCGGCCAGTTCTCCCTGGCCGTACCTTCCGGTGGGCTGTCTTTCGCGGTGCTGGGCCTGGTGCTCATCGTGCTCGGCACCGGACTCCTCAAGCCCAACGTCAGCGTCATCGTGGGCCAGCTCTATCCCGAGGGCGGCGTGCGCCGCGATGCGGGCTTCTCCATCTTCTATTCCGGCATCAACCTGGGGGCCTTCGTGGCGCCCCTGCCCGTGAGCTACGTGGCGGAGACCTACAACTGGCACTGGGGCTATCTCCTCTGCGGCTGCGTGATGCTGGGCGGTGCGTTCTGGTTCCGCTCCACCAAGCACTGGCTGGCCGGTGCCGGCTCCCAACCCAGCCGCAGCGGGGACGCGGCCCG
Source organism: Gammaproteobacteria bacterium (assembly GCA_035691665.1). Lineage (GTDB taxonomy): Bacteria > Pseudomonadota > Gammaproteobacteria > Natronospirales > REEB76 > DASUBN01. Next base: position 20,197 of record DASSIS010000039.1, read on the forward strand.
TGACGCGCGCATCCAGCGCCGCGGCTGGACCGCCGTGATGGTCTCCATGGCGCTCCTGGCGCTCTTGGGAGCGGCCCTGTGGCGCGGCTGGCTCAGTTTCGACGTGAACACCGCCGCCGACTACACCGGCTGGGGCATCTTCACCGCCGCGGTGCTGTTCTTCGCCTACATCCTGATCTTCGGTGGGCTTACCACGGTGGAGAAGAAGCGGGTGGTGGTGATCTTCCTGCTGTTCGCCGGCGCCGCCCTGTTCTGGACCGGTTTCGAACAGGCGGGCTCCTCCCTCAACATCTTCGGCGAGCGCTACACGGATCGTGACGTACTGGGCTATGTATTCCCGGCCGGTTGGTTCCAGAGCGTGCAACCTTTCTTCATCATCACGCTCTCGCCCTTCGTGGGCTATCTGTGGATCAGGCTGGCGGCCAGGAACCTCAACCCTTCCACTCCGATGAAGTTCGCCTTCGGCCTGATCCTGATGGCGGCAGGCTTCCTGGTGATGGTGGGCGCGGCCCGCGTGGTGGCCCACGGCGCCCTGGCCACGCCCTACTGGCTGGTCATCACCTACTTCTTCCACACCGTCGGCGAGCTGTGCCTGAGTCCGGTGGGCCTCTCCGCCGTCACCAAGCTCGCGCCGCCGCGCTACGTGAGCCAGATGATGGGCACCTTCTTCATGGGCCTGTCTCTCGGCAACGTATTCGCGGGGCTCATGGGCGGCAAGCTGGATCCGAGCCAGCTCAGCCAGATGCCCGATGTGTTCATGCAGATCGTCTACCTCGGTGTCGGTGCGGGGCTGGTGTTCCTGGTGTTCACCCCGCCCATCCGCAAGCTCATAGGCGGGGCCGAATGAAGCGCTCCCTGGTCTTCGGCCTGCTGCTCGCGGCCGCGGCGCTCAGCGCCTGCGGCCAGAAGGCCGCTTCCACCGCCGCCAAACCCACCGCTGACGATGCCAAGCGCTTCGTCGCCGAGGTGGACGCGCGCCTCAAGCAGGTGAGCCTCGAGGACAGCGAAGCCCAGTGGGTGAACAGCACCTTCGTCAACGGCGACACCGATGACCTCGAGGCCCATGCCGACGACCGCGCACTCACATACCTGGGTCAGGCCATCGACCAGGCGAAGCGCTTCGACGGCGTGGACATGGATCCCGATACCGCGCGCCAGCTGAAACTCTTGCGCTTCTCGGCGCCCTTCCTGCCACCCAGCGATCCGGACAAGCGTCTGGAGATGACGCGCACCGCCGCCGAGATGCAATCCATGTACGCCGCGGCCCGTTATTGCCCCAAGGGCAAGGATTCCTGCCGCGACCTGGATGAGCTGCAGGATGTGCTCGGGGACAAGGCCAACTACAACCCGAAGGGTTACGCCACGTTGCTGGACGCCTGGCAGGGCTGGCACGACAGCGTGAAGCCGATGCGCGACGATTACGCGCGCTTCGTGACGCTCGCCAACCAGGGCGCGCGCGACTTCGGCTACAAGGACGTGGCGCAGGTCTGGCAATCGGGCTACGACATGCCGGCCCAGGACTTCGCCAAGGACACCGACCGTCTCTGGAGCGAGGTGAAGCCGCTCTACCGGGCGCTGCACTGCTACGTGTATGACCGCCTCGCCGCGGTCTACGGCAAGGGCCGCATGGGCCGGGATGGCACCATCCCGGCGCACCTGCTCGGCAACATGTGGGCCCAGGAGTGGACCAACATCTATCCGTTGGTGCAACCCTACCCGGACGTGAAGGGTCCGGACGTGGATGCGGTGCTGCAGCGCGACTACGACGTGCTGGAAGCGAGGCTCCTGGCGCAGGCGCCGAAGAACGACATCCCGGCCGAGGCCGATGCCATCCACGAGGCGCAGCTCGAGATGGCGCGGCAGATGGTGGGTATCATGCCCGACGGCTCGCTCGCGCCGGGTTCCGCCGAGGCTTTCTACGAGTCCATGGGCCTGCAGCCCGTCCCCGCCACGTTCTGGTCCCGCTCCCAGTTCATCCGGCCCCGCGACCGGCAGGTCACCTGCCATTCCACCGCCTGGGACATGGACGGGGCGGACGACCTGCGCCTGCGCGCCTGCCTGCGGCCCACGGCCAGCGACCTCTACGCCGCGTATCACGAGCTCGGCCACATCCATTACTACCAGGCCTACCGCGACCAGCCTTATCTCTTCCAGGGCGGCGCCGACGACGGCTTCCAGGAGGCCATCGGCGATACCGTGCGTCTCGCCATCACACCGGCGTACCTGCACCAGGTGGGGCTCGCGCCCACGGGCGACGAGACCCGCGAGGCCATCATCAACCGGCAGATGCGCATGGCGCTGGAGAAGGTGGCGTTCCTGCCCTTCGGCAAGCTCATCGACGAATGGCGCTGGAAGGTGTTCAGCGGCGAGGTGAATTCGGACGACTACAACGCCGCCTGGTGGCAGCTGCGTCGCGACTACCAGGGCGTGTCGGCACCGGTGCCGCGCGACGAGACGGACTTCGATCCGGCGGCCAAGAGCCACATCGCCGCCAACGTGCCCTACATGCGCTACTTCCTGGCGGACATCTACCAGTTCCAGTTCTACCGGGCGCTATGCCAGGCGGCGGGCCACGAGGGGCCGCTCTACACCTGCAGCTTCTACGGCAGCCGCGACGCGGGCAAGAAACTCATGGAGATGCTGGCCCTGGGGGCGAGCAAGCCCTGGCAGGACGCCATGCAGGCTCTCACCGGCGAGCGTCAGGCGGATGCTTCCGCTATCCTGGACTACTTCGCGCCCCTCAAGGCCTGGCTCGACGACCAGAACAAGGGCCAGGCCTGCACTTGGCAGTGAGCCCTCAGCGCTGGCCTGCCGGCGCGAGGCCCAACTTCTCCACCCAGCGATAGGTGAAATAGATCACGGCGGCGAAGCCGAGGCCGCCCAGCCACATGCTGGCGGTGTAGAAGCTGTCGCCCATGATACCGATGGGGAAGGGGTTCCCGCTGAACGCCACCCAGGCGGTGAAGACCACAGCCAGCACGCTCTCGCCCACGATCAGACCCGAGGCCAAGAGCACGCCCAGCTGCTTCAGCCCTTCCGCCTTCGCCTTGGGCTGCCGGTCGGCGCGCTTGTCGAACCACCAGCCCACCAGGGAACCCACCGTCACCATGAGGGTGGACACGGTGGGCAGGTAGATGCCGAGGCCCACGGCGAGCGGCGGCAGTCGCATGGATTTGGTGCCTTTAGACAGTGCGTAGTCTAGGGCGATGATGACGATGCCGATGGCGGCACCCACGCCCATCAGCTCCCACTTCGCCGTGTCGTTCTGGATCACCGCCGAGCCCAAGGCCGAGATCAGTCCTGCCTGGGGTGCCGGCAGCGCATGGACACCGGCGCCCGGGGCGCCCACGAAACCGTAGGCCTTGTTCACGAGGTCCAGCACCGGGGAGATGACCAGGGCGCTGGCGATGACGCCGATCACCAGGGCCCACTGCTGCTTGGCCGGCGTGGCGTCCACCAGCTGGCCGGTCTTGAGATCCTGCAGGTTGTTGTTGGCGATGGCTGCCACGTTGAACACCACCGCCGTCACGAACAGGGCGTAGGCCACGAGCGCCTTGCCCATCTCCGGCGGCAGCGAGGATTTCACTGTCACCACCAGGAACATGGCGGTGATGGCCACCACCAGGATGCCGATACCCGACAGCGGGCTGTTGGACGCGCCGATCAGCCCCGCCATGTAGCCGCAGACCGTGGACACGAAGAAGCCCACCAGCACCACGATGATGATGCCGCCGATGGTGAGCAGGAGCGCATGCTCGCCGAGGCCGGCGCCGGTGGCGAAGTTCCATAGCAGCCAGCAGATGGGCAGGATGCAGAGCAGGGACACGATGCCCACCTGATCCACCGGGATGTCGTGTTCCATGCGCGACAGGGTGTCGCCCTTGCCGGCCTTGCGGGCCTTGGAGGAGGCCATGGCGCTCTTGAGGCCGCCGATCACCGGTTTCACCAGCTTGAAGAGGGTCCAGATGGCGGAGATGGCGATAGTGCCGGCACCCACGAAGCGCACGTAATGGCTCCAGGTGGCGCCGGCGAGATCCGCGGCGGCGGCGCCGGCGTCGGGGTGCAGTACCGAGTAATGGGGCACGCCCCAGACCCAGCCGATGCAAGCCCCCACGAACATGGCGAGGCCCACGGTGATACCCACGAGATGGCCGATGCCGAACAGCGCCAGCGAGAGCTGGAAGTCGAAGCCCGACACGGGTGCGTTGTCGTCGGAGCCGAGGCGGAAGCTCTTGGTGACATCGCCAAGGAAGAGGCGCGACTGCACGAACACCAGGAACACCGCCGAGACCAGCGAACCCATGAGCACGGCCTTCAGGCCCTTGCCGCCGGATTCCACCGACTCGTCGTCCTTCCCGGAACCGGCGCCCACCTTGATGACTTCGGCGCAGGCGGTGCCTTCCGGATAAGGCAGGTCGGATTCGGTGACGAGGGCGCGGCGCAGCGGGATGGAGTACATCACGCCCAGGATGCCGCCGGTGGCGCAGATGGCCACCGACTCCCAGTAGGGGAAGCCGGTCCACCAGCCGATCATGATGAAACCGGGCAGCACGAAGATGATGGAGGAGAGCGTGCCGGCTGTGGAGGCCACGGTCTGCACGATGTTGTTCTCCTGGGCGGTGGTGTTGCCGAGCCAGCGCAGGAGCGCCATGGAAAGGACCACGGCCGGGATGGAGGTGGAGAAGGTGAGACCGGCCTTGAGGCCGAAGTACACGTTCGCCGCCGTGAACACCACGCACAGGGCGATGCCGATGAGGATGCCGCGCAGCGTGATCTCCTTGAGCGGCATGGCGGCGGCTGCGGCGGGCTTGCTGCGGCTGCGGGTCTTCTTTTTCATGGCATGTCCCCAAGTACCGGAATGATGTCTTCCCGCCCCTCTTCAAGGGACGAGGGTGAGGGCCGTCCCGCGGTCTTGGCCGCCGGGGTGGCGTGTACCATAGCGCATCCGTCCCCCGGGTGTCTTGCTCCCCAAGGTCCCCTCATGTCCACCGAAGCCCGTGAACGCCTGCGCCTCATCGCGGCCTTCGCGATCGTGTACATAGTGTGGGGCTCGACCTTCTTCGCGATCCGCGTGGGTGTGCAGGACATCCCGCCCTTCCTCTTGGCGGGGGCGCGCAATACCAGCGCCGGCATGGCCTTGATGCTGGTGGCCATGGCGAGCGGCCAGTTGCCGCCCTGGCGCTCGCCGGACTGGGCCACGGCCCTGCCCGTGGGCCTGTTGATGATCACCCTCGCCAACGGCCTCACTACCCTCTCGGAGGTGTGGGTGCCCTCCAACCAGGCAGCGTTGATCTCCGTGAGTTCGGCGCTCTGGACTGCCTGGTTCGGCACCTTCGGTGCCCGCGGCCATCCCCTGAGCCCACGCTCACGCTTGGGGTTAACGCTGGGCTTCGCCGGTGCGGTGCTGCTGCTCATGCCCGGGAAGGGGTTCAGCTTCCAGCACCTGGGAGCGCAGTCGCTGATCCTGATCTCGACCCTGTGCAGGGCGGCGGGCGCCATGTACGGGCGCGCCCGGGCGCCCGTGACCCCACCGCTCATGCTCGCCGCCATGCAGATGTTCGTGGGCGGCGTGGCCCTGTTCACCGTCGGTTTCGTCAGCGGCGAAGGGCCCCACTGGCAATGGACGCTGCGCGGCGTGGGCGCCATCGCCTATCTCGCCGTGTTCGGCTCCTGCCTGTCCTACACCACCTATATGTGGCTCATCCGCCACGTGACGCCGGACAAGCTCAGCACCATCTCCTACGTGAACCCGCTGGTGGCGGTGGTATTGGGTTGGCTTGGCCTGGGTGAGACGCTGGAGTGGGCTCAGGTGGCGGGGATGGTGGTGATCCTGAGCGGCGTGGTGCTCATCAACACGCGCGCGGGTTCATTCACGAAGAAGCTGCTGTTGAGGCGGGCTTAGTTTTTTCGTCATTCCGGCGAAGGCCGGAATCCAGTCCAACTTGGCGCGGCCTTCGGCCGCAACTGATTAAGAGAGCGGGCTTCCGCGCCCGCACGGCAGGTGACTTTCTTTGGGCGCAAAGAAAGTCACCAAAGAAACGCTCCCCCGGATGCCGCCGCTTCGCGGTGCCCTGCGCGCTTCCTTCGCTGCGGAGCTTCACACACGGCACGTCCCTGATGCCGCGTGTGAAGGCTCGCCATCCTGGCTTCGCCCCTGCGGGCTATCCTTGCTCAGTCCAGTGCTCGGCGACATCCAGGGGTTTAATTCGGTGTACCCTTAAACTTCTGAAGTTTGTAATTTCTCAGGGAAGGGGAAAGTTATGAAGAAAATCGTGCTGTTTACCGGCGCAGGATTTGTTGCTCCTCTCGGCTTACCCACGACCACTCAGTTCATTAAAGAAATTAATATGTTACGACAAGATATCACCGGCTTCGTGTCGGAATATTTGGGTAAAGCTGGGAATGATATTGAATCTATATTGACAACCCTGGAAATGTTTTCAGAAGAAGCGGATTTAACAGGGTTCTTGATCCCCAAAATTACTGCCGCTCATATCAGCATGGATTTACAAGCCAGATTGAAGTCATTAAAGGGAACCGCATATACAGAGATAGTTAGAATAAGAAAAATCATATTTGAAAAACTTCAAGGGTTTGATGCGGGGAATTCGAAGAATTTTTATTTAAACGTCTATCGTCAGATTAAAGAACTTACGCCAGACATAGCTCTTTCTATATTTACGACGAACTATGATCTGACATTTGAAACAGCCTACGAGATGGGAGAAAGTGATTGGAACGAATTAGGGATAAAGGAAATCGACTATGGATTCCCAATTAAGCGAGGCAGACCCATCTACGATCCTGCGAGAGTATTTGAGTGGGACATGGATACTATTGAATATCTAAAGCTACATGGTTCATTGGATTGGCATCTAGATTTCAACAAAAATTGCTCAAAGGCTGGCGCAGCAGTAACTCCCAATGATCCGAGTCAAATCCCCATTCTCTATCCCGGATTCAAATCAATACCTGAAAACGAGCCTTTTTCGTCATTGCATTCAAATTTATTTTCTAGATTAACTTCGGCTGATCTAATTTTGGTTGCTGGCTTTGCTTTTAGAGATTCTTACATTAACAATATTTTCGAAAATGTTATGAGAGCAAAACCTGGTGTTCCAATCTATTGCTTTAATCCAATGAAAACAGAGGACGCGCCACAAGATTCTCGATTGATTTCATTCGCTTCCAAGTATTCGTCGTTCCACCACGAAAAAATTGGAGTCAGTACAGGGGACCATCCTCTGGGTGAGGGTTTCCCAAATATGGCGCTTAAGAAGCTGTTGTTTCTGGAAGGGGTAGGCTCAAAGCAATAGGCACGGTACGGTAGTGCAGCCTCAAGCCGTGCAGCACCTCGCCGGGCTGGAAATCGAACTCCAGCACCGTGTAGCCGCCCTCGACGGGCGCGGGCGAAAGCCTGTTCAGTCGGTATCGAACTGGTCCCACCAATGTGCCGGCGGCGGTTCCGGTGTCTTCGGAACCGGCATGGAAGCGGCTGCCCGGTTCACCCGGAAGAGCACCATGGGATCCTCCGCGTCCGCCTCGATGAGCTGGGTGAAGTAGGGCTCCGCCGGCGCGGGGATGAGCTTGGTGCTCGCCTGCTCGCCGCCCACCGGCAGGTCGTACTTGTCCACCAAGAGATAGTCGCCCGGCTTGATGTCCCCGGAACGGATGCGGTCGTAGAGCTCGCGGCTCGAACGCACGTAAGGCATGGGTGCCCCCAGCACGTAGAGCGTCATGGAGCGGGGCCAGCGGTAGCTCACCACCGGCGCAGGGGACTTCGAGACCTCGGCCTTGATGGTGTTGAAGCCGTCGATGCCGCCCAGGTTCTTGATGCGCGGCACGTGCAGGGTGAGCAGCGGGAAGCAGACGATGAGCCCGCCGAACACGCCGATGATGGCGATGGCGAAACCGCCCAGGAGCAGGCGCACCACCCGGTGCAGGTTGTCCGTCTTGAACACGGGCTCGATGGCGGCCAGCGCCAAGAGCGCCATGGCCGGGGCCGCCGGCAGGATGTACTTGCTCTGCTTGGAAGCGGAGATACTGAAGAACAGCACCGTCCATACCGTCCAGATGAGTAGGAGGCGCCAGCGGAACTCGCGCCGCGCGTAGCGGAAGCCGTAGTAGAGGCCGAAGGGCAGGAGCAGGCAGAGCGGCATCAAGTCGCCCCACACGCTCTGGAAATACATCCACCAGGGCTGCAGATGGTCGAAGCCCACGAAGAAGCGGGTGAAGTTCTGATAGACCAGTACCGCCTTCACGAACTCCCAGTTCACGGCGAAGCCTGCCGCCACGTACCAGGGCACGATGGCGAGCAGCGCGAGTCCCAGGCCCCGGAACGGCGACAGGCGCCAGGCCTCCCGGAACATCCAGCCGGTGCGGTAGCGGAAGCCGCGGGGCTCGCCGGTGTCCGGCTGCAGGCTCAAGTAGGCCGTGGCCATCACTTCCATGGCCATGATGGGCAGGGTGATGGCGAGGCCCACCGGACCTTTGGCGGCGGTGGCGAGGGCCACGCCGAGCCACAGCTCCCAGGCGAACTTCCGGAGCGGTGGGTCGGTGCGCAGCCTTATATATCCGGTGAAGGCGATGAGCACGCCGAGCATCAGCAGCGAGTCGGACTGGGCGGTGAAGAAGTTGTAGAGCACCGCCGGCAACGCCACGCCGGTGAGCGGCAGCAGCCAGCGCGGCCACTGGGGGAAGAGCTCCCGCTGCAGGCGCGCGAGCCAGGCTACCCACAGGAGCAGGCCGAGATAACCCGGCAGGCGCACCGCTGCCTCGAGCGGCAGGCCGAAGGCGGCGCCGGCGAGGCTCAGCCAGAAATACAGTGGCGGGTACTCGATGTACGGCAGGCCGTTCTTGATGGGGATGAGGTACTGGTGGCGCGCGAGCATCTCGCGCACCGCCTCCACGAAACGCGGCTCCATGGAGGGCACGGGTCCGTGGTTGAACATCGAGACGCCGTAGACGGCGGCGAGCACGAGCAGCAACCAATGGAGCGGGGACAGTCTTTTAAGGATATGCATCTCGCGTTCCCGCTGCGGGTGCCCCATCATACCAACCCCTCGGGTATGCCATCATCGCTCCATGAACTACCGCCATGAGTTCCACGCGGGGAACTTCGCCGACGTGGCGAAGCATTCCCTCCTGGCGGTGTTGCTCACGGCCCTCGGCCGCAAGGAGGCCCCCTGGCATTACTTCGACACCCACGCCGGGGAAGGGGTCTATGACCTCGCCAACGAAGCCGCCCGGCGCAGCGGTGAGGCGGCGGCGGGCATCGCCCGGCTCTGGCCGGCCCGCGGGCGGCTCCCGGCCGCCGTGGAACGGCTCTGCACCGTGGTAGCCGACCTTAACCCGGATCTCGCCGCCGGCCAGACGCCCCGCTTCTATCCCGGCTCTCCCGCGATCGCGGCGGCACTCGCCCGGGACCAGGACCGCCTCATCCTGGCGGAGTTGCAGCCGGCGGCGGGCCGGGAACTGAAGGCCAATTTCCAACGCGACAAGCGTACGGCGGTGCACCAGCGGGACGGTTACGAAATGTTAACGGCGCTCACGCCGCCGCCGGGACTGCGTGGGCTCGCGCTCCTGGATCCACCCTACGAATCCCCGGAGGAATTCACGCGGCTCGCGGACTGCGTTATCGCCTGCCATGCGCGTTGGCCCACCGGCCTCTATGCCCTCTGGTACCCGCTCAAGGACGAGGCGGCGCGCCTGAGGTTCCTGCGGCGGTTCGAGCGCTCGGGTCTGCGCCGCATCCTGCTCACGGAACTGCGCATCGCCGACCGCGCCGACGGGCTCGCCGGCAGCGGCATGCTGGTGGTGAACCCGCCCTGGCAGACGGACGGGGAGATGCGTGAGTGTCTCGCGGCCCTGGCCATGGTATTGGCGCCCGAAGGCGGACGTGCGGAGGTTCGCTGGCTGGTACCGGAATGAAACTTGACAAATGACCGTTGGTCACTTGAAAATGACCAACGGTCATTTGTAGAGGATCCTGATGCCCCTGAACCGCGCCATGACCGAGGCCCAGAAGGAAGCACGCCGTACCGCCATCCTGAAGGTGGCGCTGCATCGTTTCACGCTCATGCCCTACGACGAGCTCAGCATGGCCGACACCGCCGAGGAAGCGGGCGTCGCCAAGGGCACCCTCTATCTCTATTTCCGCAGCAAGGAAGAGATGTTCCTGGCCCTCTACACCGAGGAGCTCAACGCCTGGTTCGACGAGCTGGACCGCGAGCTCGCCAACGCCCGGGGCGAAGCCAGCATCGCGGGCTTCGTGGAGATCCTGAGCGGCTCCCTGGCGCGCCGCCCGCCGCTGCTGCGCCTCATCGCCATCGCGCACACGGTGCTGGAGCGCAAGCTGGATCAGGCCACGGCCAGGGATTTCAAGCACTGGTTCAAGGAACGGCTCCTCAAGACCGGCGGGTTGATAGAGAAGTATCTGCCCTTCCTCACGCCGGGCCAGGGGACGCAGCTGGCGCTCAAGATCAACGCCCTCGTGATCGGCTTCCAGCACATGGCCGAACCCGCCGGCGCCATGCGCGGGGTGCTCGCCGAGGAGGAGTTCGCCCTGTTCCGGGTGGATCTGAAGCAAGCCCTGCTCGAGACCTTGGGTACCCTGCTCATGGGCTTTGCCTACGAGGCGAAATACCGCAATGAGAAGTGATCTGCCGGGAGGCAAGGCCGCGCTCACCGCCCACCTCCTGGGACCCGATGACTACAAGGCCATGCCCTGGAAGAACGGCCTCGGCACCACCACCGAGATCGCCATCCATCCTCCCGGTGCCGGGCTCACTGGCGCGCCCTTCGATTGGCGCGTGAGTCTCGCCGAGGTAGGGACGGACGGCGACTTCTCCCGCTTCCCCGGCTATGACCGCAGCATCCTGGTGGCCGAGGGCGCGGGCATGGAGCTCGGCTTCGATTCGGCGCCGCCGGCACGCCTCGCGGGTCTCGGCGCCATGACGAGCTTCTCGGGCGACTGGTACACGCGCTGCCATCTGCTGGGCGGCCCGGTCAGGGACTTCAACGTCATGAGCGCCCGCGGCCGGGTCGAGCACCTGTGCTTCCCCATCCTGGGCAACCATGTGGAGTTCGTCTGGGATCCACGCCATGAGACGCTGCTCTGCTACTCCATCCAGGGCAACCTGGTGCTCAAGATGCGCGACTCCGCCGAGTGGGGCCTCGAAACGGGGCGCGCCGTGCTCTTGCCCGCCGTCGAGGCTGGGCCGGCGGGCGCCAGCCTCATCGTCATGCCCCACACCCGCGAGGCCCTGGGAGCGGTGGTGAGGTTCACCTACCTTTAGACGCCGTTCAGTGCACGCCGGCTTTCCGTTCTGCCGCGAGCTCCGTCTCGAAATCCTGTTCCGCCTGGTCCACGTAGCGCTTATAACCCGCCGGATCCACGAAGGGATCGGCGTCGCCTGCCTGCAGCCGTCTGATCTTGCCTGTCAGATCGAACACCGAACCGTGCTCCGAGAGGAACACGTCGCAGGGCAGCGCCTTCAGCAGCGCGAATGTCCGGGTGAAATCCGCAGGGATGTCGGGGTAGTTGGGATCGCCGACCAGCGTCGGCTCGCCCGGCAGGGTCAGCTGGCAGAGCACCACCACATCGTGAGCCCTGCCGTGGTCCATGAGATGCATGCTCCAGGTGGTGCAGCCCGGTGTGTGCCCCGCGGTGAGATGGGCGGTGAGCGTCACGCCGCCCAGGCTCACGGTGTCGCCGTCGTGCAGCACCCGGTCTACGGGGATGGATTCGAAGAGCTTGCGGTCGCCGCGGTAGAACGTCCCCCGACCCTCGTGCTCCAGGGGCTCCACTTCCCTGTCCATGGCGTAGAACTTCGCGCCGCTGTCGCGCTTCAGCTGGGCGAGGCCGCCGGCGTGATCGGGGTGGGCGTGGCCGTTGAGCAGGATCTTCAGGTCCGTGAGTTTGAAACCGAGCGTCGCGATGTTCTTCTCGATCTGCGGCACGGTCTCGGCGAAACCGCCGTCCAGCAGGATCATCCCCTGGGGCGTCACCACGAGATAAGACGCCACGTCGGAGGCGCCCGCGTAGTACAGGTCGCCCAGGATGCGGAACGGCGCCACCGGCTGGTTCTTGGCAGCAGACTCGGGGCTTAAGGCCGCGAGGCCGGGTGTGGCGAGGCAGAGCAGGGCGAGGGCGGTGAGCGGGCGGCGCATGGTCGTTCCTCGATGGTGCTGCCCTTGGGACCACAGCCACGACCGCCTGTTCCTGTAAATCTTTAGCCGATGCTTGACAGGCAGCGCCTGAAGGTGTATTTAACAATCATGTTAAATACAGTTTCAGGCCTATAAGCCATGCAGAGCGATGCCCTGAGCAGCACCTTCGCCGCCCTGGCCGACCCCACCCGGCGGGCCATCCTGGCCCGGCTGGCCGCAGGGGAGGCCTCGGTGCAGGAGCTGGCGGAGCCCTTCGACATCAGCCTGCCGGCGGTGTCCCGCCACCTCAAGGTGCTGGAGCACGCCGGCCTCATCACCCGCGGCCGCCATGCCCAGTGGCGCCCCTGCCGCATCGAGGCCGCGCCCCTGCGCACGGCCCAGGACTGGATCGCCGAGCGGCGGGCGGAATGGGAACGGAACTTCGACCAACTCGCGGCCTATCTCGCCGAGACGGCCCCTGCAGACAAACCTGGAGACGAGCCATGAGCAAGCCCGCTGCCCAACACGCCACCTTCACCATCGAACGCGCCCTCGATGCTCCTGTCGCCAAGGTGTATGCCGCGTTCGCCACCGAGCAAGGGAAGTCGCGTTGGTTCGCGGGCCACGGGAAATGGGAACTCATCGAGCGGCAGTTCGATTTCCGCGTCGGCGGCCGGGAGCGTCTCAAAGGCAAGTGGCCGTCGGGCGACGTCACGGATTTCGATTGCACCTATCGCGACATCGTGCCGGAGCAGCGCATCGTCTACACCTACGACTTGTACCACAACGGCAACAAGCTGTCGGTATCGTTGGCGACCATCCTGTTCAAATCCGATGGTAAAGGTACCCAGCTCTCGGTCATCGAACAAGGCGTGTTTCTGGATGGGTACGATGACGCGGGCTCCCGCGAGCGGGGCACACGGGAACTCATTGAGTGGCTCGCCGCCTCGTTAGGGGACCACTGAGCGCTTTTTCCGAGACCACTTGCGGCCGGTGCGGCTCCTTCGTCGCACTAAACCGCCAGCCGCTGTCGTAAACAATCGAGGAGTGAGGTCATGAGGAAAGTGATCGTGTCCAATCTGGTGTCCCTGGACGGCTACCTCGCCGCCCCGGACGGGGACCTGAGCTGGTTCGCGGTGGGACCGGAATTTTTGGGCTATGCCCAAGGTCTCATGCGTGAGGTGAGCGCCATCCTGTTCGGGCGGGTGACTTACGAGATGATGCGCGAGTACTGGACCAGTCCCGCGGCCGTGGACGGCGATCCGTTGGTGGCGGGACCCATGAACGAGAAACCCAAGCACGTGTTCTCGAGGACGCTGAAGCGGGTGGCCTGGGGCAAGTGGGACAACGCCAGTGTGTCCGCGGATCCGGTCGTCACGGTCAGGCAGCTCAAGGCGGGGCCCGGCGGCGACATGGTGATCTTCGGCAGCGGGGGACTCGTCTCGGCGCTCGCCCCTCATGGGCTCATCGATGAATATCGCTTCATCGTGAACCCGACCATCCTGGGGAAGGGCATACCCATGTTCCGTGGCTTCGACGCGCGCATCTCTCTTGCCCTTGCCGGCAGCCGTACCTTCGACGGCACGACGGTGATGCTCACCTACCGGCCGGCGGCATCCTGAGTGCATGTAACTACCTGATTAATTTGAACTTCAGGCTGTTTTTCACGGGATCGTCGCCCTCAGCCGCTATGCTGTCGATTCCCGCCTCCCTGGTTCGACGCACCAGTAAGCCCCCGGGATAGGCCCGGGGCGCGAACCCAATTAGGAGATAGGACCATGCGCTTCATGCTGATGATGATCCCCGAGGTTTACCAGAAACCCGTGTCCCCGGATTTCCGCCCCGACCCTAAGGCCATCGAAGCCATGGGGAAGTACAACGACTCCATGCAGAACGCCGGCATCCTCCTGGCGCTGGACGGCCTGCACCCGCCGGCGACGGGCGCGCGGGTGAGCTTCGCCGGCGGCAAGCCCAAGGTCTTCGACGGACCCTTCGCCGAGGCGAAGGAGGTCTTGGGCGGCTTCTGGATGATCGACGTGAAGTCCAAGGAGGAGGCGGTGGAGTGGGTACGGCGCTGCCCGGCCGCCCCCGGCGACGTCATCGAGATCCGCCAGGTGTTCGAGATGTCGGATTTCTGAGCCTTGAGTGCCGGGGCGTGAGCGGGCCCGCCGTCCGCGCTCCGGCACGTCCCCAAACGTCTCCTCCCGCAGTATCCATCCGATAAAGAGAGTACT
>DASSIS010000040.1:0-3297 GCA_035691665.1 Gammaproteobacteria bacterium
GTGAACAACGGCAAGGTGGAGGGCGGCGCCTTCGTGATGGCGCCGGACGCGGAGATCGACGACGGGCTCTTCGACGTGGTGGTGGCCCAGGGCATGGGCCGGCTCGGCATCCTGCAGCTCCTGCCCCAGGTGCTGCAGGGCCGGCACATGCAGCACCCCAAGGTGATCAAGTTCCGCACCGCCCAGCTGACGGTGGAATCCGACGAGCCCCTGCCCATCCACGCCGACGGCGAGCTGCACTACACGGGACCGACGAAGCTCGATATTGAGTTGTTGCCGAAGAAGCTGGAAGTGATCTGCTAGGGAAGGAAACCGGCCAATCTGGAGCTGGATACCGGCTTTCGCCGGTATGACGGACAAAACGCCGATGTCCGCGCCGCTTCTTAGGAAGTCTTTTTCCTAGAGCCTTTGAGAGTGCCGAGATAGATGGCCACCAGCGCGATGACGGCGCCGGTGATCTCCACGGCGCTGAAATGCCGCCCGAAGAAGACACCGTCCCAGATGAAAGCACAGGCCGGCTGCAGCAGCAGGATCAACCCCACCTGGGACGCGCCCACGCTGCTCATGCTGTTGGAGATGAGCACCCAGCCCAGCACCTGGGGCACGAGCCCGTAGAGCACGAGCCAGAAGGCGTCGCTCGCGGTGGGGATGGCGAAGGAGACCCCTTCCACCAGCATGCAGACCGCGAGCATGGCCGCCGTGACCAGGGACACCACGGTGATGGCCGCATAGGAGGAACCCCCGCCGCCAGCGCGGGAGCTGCGCAGGGACAGGAGATAGCCCGCGTAGCTCACGGCTGCCAGCAGCGCCAGGATGACGCCGTAGTGGTAGAGCGGCGGCAGATGCGCCCAGTCCGCGCCCACGAGCAGGGCGAGGCCCGCCATGGCGAGCACGATGGCCGCCCACTGGGGCAGCGTGAGCCGCTCCTTGAGGAACAGCACCCCCACCCCAGCCAGCACGAACACCTGGAAGTTCGCCAGGAGCGTCGCGACCCCCGGACCCACGTAGAGGATGCTGCGGTGCCAGAGGAAGAGGTCCAGGGCGAAGAAGAAGGCGGCGAGACTGAGCAAGCCGAAGGCACGGGGCTTGAGCCACAGGCTCTCGCGCCGGAACAGCATGACGCCGAGCAGGATGAGGCCGCCGAAGAAGACGCGGTAGAAACCGCTGGCGGTGGGCGGCACGCTGACGAGCTTCACGAACACCGCCGAGAAGCTGATCAGGACGGCGCCGATGATGAGCTGCAGCATGGGCGGACGGACCTGGATTGGGCGATGCGCGCGGATGCGCGCGCGCCAATCATACCCGTTCGCCCGGTTTCAGTGGCCGAGAGCGGCTTCCAATTCCGCGAAAGTCGACGCGATGCCGGTGGTGTCCAGCCGGGTACCGAGCTGGCGCCCGATGCGGGTGCTGGAGAAGATGCCGCGGACGGCATCGCCTTCCGCGGTGCGTTCCACCACCAGCATGTGCTGGCGGCCGCTGCGCTTCAGGGTGAGGATGATGTCGCCGATGCGTGCGTCCTCCACGTCGCGCATGGACAGGGTCTCGAGCTGGCCGACGGGGGTCATGATGTCCTTGACCCTGAGCTCCGCATGGGTGACGCCGAGATCCCGCTGCACGCGCAGCGGGCGCTCGCCGTGGATGTCGTTCAGGGTCACGAGCCCGAGCAGCCGGCGGGCCTCGTCCAACACGAACAAGAGCCGCACCTGGGTGTGCTTCATGCGCTCCTCGGCCTTGTTGAGGGAGGCATCGAGCTCGATGGCCGCGGGGGTGACGTGCCGCAGGTCCGTCATGGCGTCGAACGCGGGGTGCGCGGGCGTGACGTCGGAGGGGAGCTCGTGGGCGGAGCGCACGAGGTGGGCGCCGCTGCGCACGAGACTCAGGGGCAGGTTCCTATAGGGAATACTCATGTCGCCGTCCTTTCGCCGCCTGGCGCGGCATCAAAGGCGTCGCACCCGGGATGACGGGGCGCAGGCGCATAAAAACGAGAGATTTTGTCGGCTGGCTAGGCGCGGGCGGGCGAGAGAGTGGGCTCGCCATATATGGCGAGCGGGCGGACAGGATGTCCGCCCTGGAGCAAGCACTGCGCAGGACGCGCGGATGTGTCTGCTTACCGACCCGCATCTAGCCAGACGGCAAAAGATCCGTTTTTATTATAGCTCCGCCCACATGCGCATGAGGTTGGCCCTAACTTTGCTCGCCTTCATGGCTTCCTGTGACCCAGGAGCCACGCCCCTGGCCCAACGAGCCAGCTCCGCCAGCTCCTGCAGGATCTCGCGCCGCGCCTGGTCGCGCACGAAACTCTGGCACCAGACGACGGCGGCCAGGCGGCTGCCGCGGGTGACGGGCTCGACCCGATGGATGCTGGTGGCGTCGTAGACGACCGCGCCGCCGGCCGGCATGCGCACCTGACGGGCCTCGCCGTCGCTGTTGATGGTGAGGGCGCCGCCGTCGTATTCACCGAGCTCGCTCAGGAACACGGTCACGGAGACGTCGGCGCGCAGGGGCTGGCCGCCGCCCATGATGGCGTTGTCCACGTGGCCGCCGTACTGCATGCCGGGATCGTAACGGTTGAACAGGGTGGGCATGAGCTGGCGCGGCAGCACGCGCTGGGTGAATGCCTCGCTCCTGAGGAGCGCGGTACCGATGAGCTGGCGCACTTCGTCGAGCCCCGCCTCGCCGGCCGGGACCTGCAGGTTGTTCTTCACGTCGCGCACCGCGTCGCCGGCAGTGGCGCGGCCATCCGCGAACTTGACGTCCTTGAGGGCGGCGCGCACGCGCGCAACCTCGTCGGTGCTGAGCAGCCCCTCGATCTTGAAGAACATGACGGAATCCTCGTTTGCCCCGCGCTCATATCACCCGGGCGCGCCCGGGCTGTCAATACGCCACGGGGCCGCGGGCGGCGGAAACGGGCCCCGTGATACAATCTCAAGCCTGCTTTTCAGGCTTTTTCCCGCGTCTTAAGCCACACGGTCTTCATCCATGTCCTCCAAACAAATACGCATCACCAACGTGCACCTCGACCTCGGCGCCGGGCGCCGCGGCACCGACATGGGCTCCTCCGCCATGCATGTGGCCGGGGTCGTGGCCGCGCTCAAGAAGCTCGGCCACGAAGTCAAAGGCATGCACAACATCGGCCAGGTCTCCATGGAAGCCGCGGAGATCGGCGAGAAGAACGCGCGCTATCTGGGCGTGATCAGCGAGGTCTGCCGCGACCTCGCGGGCGCGGTGGAGAACACCCTGGACAAGGGCGAGTTCCCCCTGGTGCTGGGCGGCGACCATTCCCAGGCCATCGGCACC
>DASSIS010000041.1:0-9720 GCA_035691665.1 Gammaproteobacteria bacterium
CACTTCGCGCTGGTTGATGAGGCACTTCTTCGACTCGTGCACGAACTCGATGGGATCCTCGATGGTGTGGATGTGACCGAACTCGCTCTCGTTCTTGTAGTTGATCATGCCCGCGAGGGTGGTGGACTTGCCCGAGCCCGTGGGCCCGGTGACCAGCACGATGCCGCGCGGGGTGTCGGATATGTCCTTGAAGATCGCCGGCGCGTTCAGGTCCTCGAGGGAGAGGATCTTGGACGGGATGGTGCGGAACACGGCGCCGGAGCCGCGGTTCTGGTTGAAGGCGTTGACGCGGAAGCGCGCCAGGTTCGGGATCTCGAACGAGAAGTCGCACTCGAGGAATTCCTCGTAGTCCTTGCGCTGCTTGTCGTTCATGATGTCGTACACCATGTCGTGTACGTCCTTGTGCTCCAGCGGCGGCATGTTGATGCGGCGCACGTCGCCGTCGACCCGGATCATGGGCGGCACCCCCGCGGACAGGTGCAGGTCGGACGCCTTGTTCTTGACGCCGAAGGCGAGCAGTTGCGAGATATCGGCCGGCATGTCTATCCCCTGGGCGTTGGGCGGTTAAGGCTGCCGCGGGGGCCGCGGGGCTCCTCGCGGCAAGGCCGCTTACATGTGGGCTAGAGTATAGCGAACCCATTTTATGTGCACTCGCACGTCTGATGACACCCCCGGATACGCTCTATTAAAGGAGGCAGGCTTGGAAGACGTGGCCCGGAACCTGGAGGCCGTG
This sequence comes from Gammaproteobacteria bacterium, assembly GCA_035691665.1. Lineage (GTDB taxonomy): Bacteria > Pseudomonadota > Gammaproteobacteria > Natronospirales > REEB76 > DASUBN01. The sequence continues at coordinate 734 of DASSIS010000041.1, forward strand.
CGCGAACGCATCCGGGATGCGGCCGAGAAGGCTGGCCGCGACCCCGAGGGCGTGCGGCTCCTGGCGGTGAGCAAAACTCAAGCGCCGGAGGCGCTGGCCGCGGCCTGGGAGGCGGGCCAGCGCGACTTCGGGGAGAACTACCTGCAGGAGGCCCTGCCCAAGATCGCGGCGCTCGCCGACCGCAGCCTCACCTGGCACTTCATCGGTAACCTGCAATCCAACAAGACCCGCGAGGCGGCCGAGCGCTTCGACTGGGTCCACACCGTGGACCGGGAGAGCATCGCCAAGCGCCTCTCCGATCAGCGGCCGGAAGGATTGCCGCCGCTGCACGTGTGCCTGCAGGTGAACGTCTCCGGCGAGGGCAGCAAGGGAGGCGTGGCGCCGGAACGCCTCCCCGCCCTCGCGGACGCGGTGGCCGGGCTGCCGCGCCTCAGGCTCCGCGGCCTCATGGCCATCCCCGCGCCGGAGCGGGGCCTTGCCGCGCAACGGGAGCCGCACCGCCGGCTGCGGGAGCTGCTGGAGGAACTCAACCGGCACGGCCATCTCATGGATACGCTCTCCATGGGAATGTCGGACGACCTGGAAGCCGCGGTGATGGAAGGGGCGACGCTCGTCCGCGTAGGCACTGCCATATTCGGAGCGCGACCGCCGAAGGGCGGCTGACGCTATCATTAACCACCTCGAGGGAGATACCGTCTTGTTCGACAACCAGCGCCTCGCCTTCATCGGCGGCGGCAACATAGCGCGGAGCCTGATCGGCGGCCTGGTGCAGAAGGGCTGCGACCCGCAGCGCATCCGGGTGGCGGACCCGAGCGCGGAGCAGCTCAAGCTCATCAGCTCACGCTTCCCGGTGGAGGCGGTGAACGACAACTTGAAGGCCGCCGCCGGCGCCGACGTGCTGGTGTTCGCCGTGAAGCCCCAGGTGCTCGAGGCCGCCGCGGAAGGCCTCGCCGACGAAGTGCGCCGCTCCCGGCCGCTGGTCATCTCCATCGCCGCCGGCGTCACGGAGCCCGACCTCAGGGCCTGGCTCGGGGGCGAGGCGGCCATCGTGCGCGTCATGCCCAATACCCCGGCGCTGCTCGGCGCGGGGGCGGCGGCGCTCTGGGCCAATCCCGCCGTCAGCGCCGCCCAGAAGGCCATGGCCCAGGCCATGCTGGAAGCGGTCGGCATCGCCCTCTGGATAGAAGATGAATCCCTGATGGACGCGGTCACCGCGCTCTCCGGCAGCGGCCCCGCCTATTTCTTCCTGCTCATGGAGCTCATGGAAGCCGCGGCCCTGGAGCTCGGCCTGCCGCCCGCGGCCGCCCGCCGGCTCACCCTGCAGACCGCCTTCGGCGCCGCACGCATGGCGCTCGAGTCCGGCGAATCCCCCGCCGTGCTGCGCCGCCAGGTCACCTCGCCCAACGGCACCACCGCTGCCGCCATCGGCGCGTTCGAGGCCGCCGGCCTCGGTGACATCGTGACCCGCGCCCTCACCGCCGCCCGCGACCGCGGCCGGCAGCTCTCCAAGGATTCCGCCAAGGGAAACAAGCCATGATCGCCACCCGCTCCATCATCGCGCTCGTGTTCGTCATCAACACCCTGCTGGGGCTCTACACCGCCGCGGTGCTGCTGCGCTTCCTGATGCAGCAGGTGCGCGCCGACTTCTACAACCCCCTCGCCCAGGCGGTGGTCAAGATCACCAACCCCCTGCTCACGCCGCTGCGCCGGGTGATCCGCCCCTGGGGCAAGCTGGACGCGGCGGCGATCGTGCTCATGCTCGTGGTGCAGTTCGTGAACGTGCTGCTCGTGGTGTGGGTGGCCGACACGCTCTACACCTGGGGCTACATCGTTTATTGGACGGTGCTCAAGCTCATCTTCATCCTGGTGAACCTCTACTTCTTCACCATCCTCATGGAGGCGGTGCTGAGCTGGTTCAGCCAGGGCCGCAGTCCCATCGACGGGCTGCTGCGTCCGCTCAACGCGCCGCTGCTCGGGCCCGCGCGTCGGCTGCTGCCGCCGGTGAGCGGCCTCGATCTCTCGCCGCTGCTCGTGATGCTGCTGCTGCAGGTCATCAACCTGCTTCTGCCCCTCATCTGGCCCCTGGTCTGAAGCCGTCGGGGTCCCGGCTCCGTTTCGCAGGCGAAGCGTTTTGACCCTGCTTTTGCAGGGGTTTCCGCCGACCCTTCAGGGTGCCTCTTCCCACCCGACCGTCCGAGGGAGCGTGCGCTCCATGCGGCGCACCCTGTATTCCTAGGGGAAAACCGCGCGCTCCTCAAAAAAAACCGTGTTTTCCCCGGTAAAAACCTAACATTTGTGTCTCGCATGTGCTAGATTTCGCGCGTGCATCTGCATTAGCCATCTAAGAGGAGACCTAAATGGCTGCAAAGAAAAAGGCTGTCGTGAAGACCGCTGCCAAGGCCACCAAGGCCCCGGCGGTATCGGCCGACAAGCCGTTCACCAAGTCCGAGACCTACGCTTACCTCGCCCACGCCAGCGGCCTGAGCCGCAAGCAAGTGGCGGGTATCTTCGAGCAGCTGGCCGGCCTCATCGGCAAGAGCCTGGGCAAGAAAGGCCCCGGCATCTACGTCGTGCCCGGTCTGATGAAGATCAAGGTGGTGCGCAAGCCCGCCACCAAGGAACGTGAGGGCATCAACCCCTTCACGGGCGAGAAGACCATCTTCAAGGCGAAGCCCGCCCGGAACGTGGTCAAGGTCCAGGCCCTGAAGGGTCTGAAGGACATGGTGAAGTAAGCCATTCCTGACCGGGGTCGCGTCTTCAGGGGCGCGGCTCCGGTCCTTGAATGGTTCCGTCTCCGCTCACCGGCTCCCCTGCCGGCAGTCTCTATCTCCCCCGCTTTTTCTTCTGCGCCCGGTCTTTCGCCGCCATGAGATCCGCGAGTGGCACGTACATGAGGTCCGCGAGCTTGTGCATCAGCGCGTCCTCGTGCTTGTCGAGCCTGCCGTCCGCATAGGCCACGTCCCACAGCATCCCCATCAGCGCCAGCTTGTCCGGCATGCTGAAGTGCTGGTTGATGAGATGGGTGAAGCGGAACAGGGACACAGCGTGGTCGGACTCCTCCTGCGCCGCGGACAGGAGCTCGCCCGCCGCCTGGGGCGTCAGGCCGTAGCGCGCGGCCAGGAGTTCCTGGGCCTGGGTCAGCTCGACCTCGGCCTCGTCGAAGTCGGCGCGCGCCATCTCCACCAGCAGCGCGGCCGCGGCCACCCGCAGGTCGTCGTGTTCCACCGGCTGGGGCACGGGGCCGGTGAGCCGCTGCTCGAGGAAGGAAAGGAGAGAAGAGAACATCGTCAGGTCTTCGCCTTGGGCTTGTGACGCGCAGTTTCCGCGCGCGGGACGGGCGCCGTCCGCGGACCCGGGCCCGCGGACGGCGTCACGGGATCAGAAGCCGAAACCGAGCTTCAGGGTGTAGGTGGTGTTGCCGGCCAGATGGTTGTACTCCAGGGCCATGTGCACGCCGAGGTCGAAGGTGAGACCCGCGAACACTTCGGTGTTGCTGGCGCTGTACTTGGAGAGGCCCGTGGAGGCATCCGGGTTGCTGTCGGTCCACACCTCGCCTACGCCGGCGTAGGGGGTCACCGGGCCGATGCCCTTGGAGATGGACACGTCCAGGCTCTTGGTGTTGAAGGAGAGGTCATCCACGCCCGTGAGGTGCGTGAAGGCGGCGCGCAGGCCGACCGCCGGCTCGGCGATGCCGCCGTCCAGGATCGCATAGCGCCCTTCCACGCCGTACTCGCTGATGTTGGAGCCGGGCACGGTGCTGTACTCGCCGCCGATGTCGAAGCCGAAGGGCAGGCCTTTGGTGATGTGCAGGTCGGCGAAAGGCACATTGGAGACGCTGCTCTTACCCGTGGCATCTTCCCACGCGGTCTGATGGGCCACCTGGGTGTCACCCACGTTCAGGCCCACGTCGAAGCCGGTGATGCCTTCCGAGGCGGACCCCTCCATCTGCTTGTAACTGGTGATGGCGCCCAGGTCCTGGGAAAGCCCGTTGAAATCGGTCTGGACCAGGCCCGGGATGGTGATGTGGTCGTCGGCGAAGGCGCTCGTGCCGAGGGCCAGGAGGCCGCAAGCCAGTAACACGCGACGCATCATGATGTGCTCCTGAGTCTGTCTAAAAATGCCGTATCGGCACCCGAAGTTTAACAAAACGCCCGATATCCGTTTCAGATGACATAGTGGCCGCCCCGGGATAGGTAGCCTCTTATAAGGTAAAAGCGCCGCTCACGGCCTCGCGCAGCTCGTTCAGGCGCCCATGGAAGAAGTGTCCGGCGCCCGCGAGCACCGCGAGCTTGGGAGGCTGCGGTTGCGCCTTGGCCCAGGCGAGCACGCCTTGCGCCGGCACCACGTCGTCCGCATCGCCCTGCACCAGCAGCCAGGGGCAGACCGGCGGCACGATGGGCGAGGCGCCGAAACGCTGCACCGCCGGCGCCACCGTCACGAGCCGCTGCACCGGGCGCTGGCTCTGGGCGCGCAAGGCTACGTAGGCGCCGAAGGAGAAGCCGCCGAGCCAGAGCGGCAAGCCGGGATGGCGTGCACTGAGCCAGTCCATCGCCGCGAGCGCATCCAAGGTCTCGCCCGCCCCGTTGTCGAACGTGCCGGCGCTCACGCCCACACCCCGGAAGTTGAAGCGCAGGCTCACGGCGCCCATGTCATTGAACGCGCGCGCGAGCATGTACGCCACCTTGTTCTGCATGGCGCCGCCCTGCACGGGGTTGGGATGGCAGACCACTGCCACCGCCACAGGCGGCACATCCGGATCATCCAGCAATCCTTCGATGCGGCCGGCGGGACCCGGGAAGTCGCAAGGCTCGTTGTGGCGTGGGCTGTTCACGGCGATGTGGGCATATTCGACGGGATTTAGGGGGTTAAAGCGGGCATGGGGGCGCCGGTATAATAGTCGTTTTCCCGCCCGCATTCCGCGAACCCAAAGAAGAGCGCCCCATGAACAAGACCATCGAGCTCGAGAACCAGTATTGCGCCCACAACTACCATCCACTGCCCGTGGTGCTCACCCGCGGCGAGGGTGTGTACGTGTGGGACGACGCCGGCAACCGCTATCTCGACATGATGAGCGCCTATTCCGCCGTGAGCCACGGCCACGCGCACCCCAAGCTCGTCAAGACGCTCGCCGAACAGGCCGCCAAGCTCGCCGTCTGCTCCCGCGCCTTCCACAGCGAGAAGCTCGGGGCCTTCCTGAAGCGCGTCTGCGAACTCACCGGCATGGACATGGCGCTGCCCATGAACACCGGTGCGGAGGCGGTGGAGACCGCGCTCAAGGCGGCGCGCAAGTGGGCCTACAAGGTGAAGGGCGTGCCGGCCGACAAGGCCGAGATCGTGGTGTGCACGGGCAACTTCCACGGGCGCACCATCGCCATCGTGGCGATGTCGAGCGAAGCCCAATACAAGGACGGCTTCGGCCCCTTCCCCGGCGGGATGAAGCTCATCCCCTACGGTGATGCGGAGGCCCTCGAGAAGGCCATCGGCCCGAACACCGCCGCCTTCCTGGTGGAACCCATCCAGGGCGAGGCCGGCATCGTGGTGCCGCCTGCCGGTTACCTCAAGAAGTGCGCCGAGATCTGCCGCCGGCACAAGGTGCTGCTCATCGCCGACGAGATCCAGACCGGCCTCGGCCGTACCGGCAAGCTGCTCGCCTGCGAGCACGAGGGCGTGAAGCCCGACGGCCTCATCCTCGGCAAGGCCCTGGGTGGTGGCCTGCTGCCGGTCTCCGCCTTCCTCGCCAGCCGCGAGGTGATGGGGGTGTTCACCCCCGGCGATCACGGCAGCACCTTCGGCGGCAACCCGCTCGCCGCCGCGGTGGGCCTCGAAGCCCTCAACGTGCTGGTGGAGGAGAAGCTCGCGGAGCGCTCCGCACAGCTCGGCGCTCACCTGCTGGAGAAACTCGCTGCCCTCAAGAGCCCCTTCATCAAGAGCCTGCGTGGCAGGGGCCTGTTCGTGGGCATCGAGATCGACCCGCGCAAGGCCCGGGCGCGCGAGGTCTGCGAGCGCCTCATGGCCGAGGGACTGCTCAGCAAGGAGACCCACGAGACCGTGGTGCGCCTGGCGCCGCCCCTGGTGGTGACCCGCGAACAGCTGGATTGGGCCGTGGAGCGCGTCGGCCATGTGCTCGCCGAGATGGGCAAGCTCAAGGCCGCGTCCTGATAACGGACCTCATGTGAGAGACGAAAAAGCCGGCGCGAGCTGGGCTGGTCAGCACTCCAGGGATGGTTTGTAGACACGAGCCTCCCACTCGCCGCTCTCATACACCCCTGCTACAGACGAAGCTATGCCAAACTCGCGGCTCTATAGCAATGCAGCCGGCATGGTCTTGTTGGAAGTGAGGTCGATCAGGCCGCGGATGTGACGGTAGATGTACCAGATCCAGATCACGATGAGGCCGAGCCAGGCGAACAGGGCGCCGATGATGGTGATGAACAAGAGGCCGCAGATGAGGCAGCCCAGGATCGCGTACCAGAAGCTCTTGATCATCCACTTCTGATGGCTGTCTATCATCTCGCCGTGGTCGCCGGTCACCACGTAGTTGATGACCAGCGCGATGATGCTGGGCAGGCCGGTGATGGCGCCCAGGAGGTGCAGGATATAAGCCACGACGGTGATGGTGCGCCCGTTGTCCGATTCGCTCATTTGCGGTTTCTCCCCGTCCGTTTCAGTTGATTGTAGCCCCGTCAGCCGGAAACTCCAGGCGCACGCGCCGGTTCTGCTTGCCCTTCTTTTCCACCTTGGCGATATGCACCCGGCCGATCTCGCCGATGCGCCGCACGTGGGTGCCGCCGCAGGGCTGCAGGTCGATGCCCTCCACCTCCACGAGCCGCACCTGGCCGTGGCCCCGGGGCGGCTGCACGGACAGGGTCTTGACCAACTCGGGCTGCGCGTCGAGCTCCGCATCCGTGATCCAGCGGAAGGACACGGGCGCGTCGCGGCGGATGAGGGCGTTGAGCTTCTCCTCCACCTCCGCCTGCTCCGGACTCTCCGGCAGGTCGAAATCCAGGCGGCCGTAGCCGTCGCCCACGGCGCCACCGGTCACCGGCGCCACGATCACGGCCGAGAGCAGGTGCAGGCAGGTGTGCATGCGCATCAAGCGGTGCCGGCGCTGCCACTCGATGCGACCGGCGAGCCGGCCTCCCGTGGGCAGTAGCAGCGCCGTGTCTTCCAGCAGATGGGCCACCTGCCCGGGTTCGGCGCCCTTGCGTGTGTCGGTGACCTTGAGCTCGCGGCCGTCGGGCAAGCGCAGCACGCCGGTGTCGCCCGGCTGGCCGCCTCCCTCGGGATAGAAGAGGGTGCGGTCCAGCACCACCCAGCCCGGTCCCGCCGCCAGCACCTCTGCCTCGAAGTCCGTGGCGTAGGCGTCGGCGCGGAACAGGAGCTCGGTGGCGCTCATTTCTCGCCCTGCTTCTCGAAATCCAGGGCGCAGGAGTTGATGCAGTAACGCAGGCCATCGGGGCCGGGCCCGTCGTCGAACACGTGCCCCAGGTGCGCGTCGCACTTCGCGCAGACCACCTCGATGCGCTGCATGAAGTGACTGCTGTCGGAATGGGTGGCGACGCTCTCCTGCCCCGCCGGGGCGGTGAAGCTCGGCCAGCCGGAACCGGAGTCGTACTTGGTGGCGGAGGCGAACACCGGGTTGCCGCAACAGACGCAGCGATACAGGCCCGCCTCGTGGTTCTCGACGTACTTGCCGGCGAAGGCGCGTTCGGTGGCCTTCTTGCGGGTCACGGCGTATTGCTCCGGCGTAAGCTCGCTCTGCCACTCGGCTTCGGTCTTGCTGATCTTCTGCATGGTGTCGGATCCTCGTTGTGTCCTTAAAGATGGGGTCTGGCCCCGGAAAACGGAAGGGGTGGCGGCATCGTGTCCTCTCCATGACCCGTCCGGCCGCCCGTCTATTACCGCCTGGGCGCGGCGCGGGCTACAGGAAAGTCCCCGGTTTTGGTACCCTAGGCGCCCTCTGAACCCGGCCACCCGGCCTCCGATACCCTCCAAAAGGGAGATACCCGATGCGGTTCCGCGCATTCGCCATCGTCCTCGCCTGCGCTGCGGCGGCCGTGAGCCTCACCGCCCGCGCCGACGGCGACCCTGCCAAGGGCAAGGTCGAGTCCTACACCTGCATCGGCTGCCATGGCATACCGAATTACACCAACGTGTACCCGACCTACCGGGTACCGAAGCTGGCCGGCCAGCACGCCGCCTACATCCTCCAGGCGCTGAAGGAATACAAGTCCGGGGACCGCAGCCACAACACCATGCACGCGCAGGCGTCTTCCCTGTCCGAGCAGCAGATGCAGGACATCGCCGCGTACTTCGAGAGCCTGGGCAGCAAGGCCCCGGCCGACCCGCAGTGAGAGGGCAACACATGAAGCAGTCATTCGCGATCCTCGCCGTCCTGGGCCTGATGCTCTCAGCCCAGGCTGCCCTCGCCGACGGCGACGCCGCCGCGGGCAAGGACAAGGCCCAGACCTGTGCCGCCTGCCACGGCGCCAACGGCATCAGCACCTCGGACCAGTTCCCAATCCTGGCCGGCCAGTACAAGGACTACATCATCCAGGCGCTGCACGAGTACAAGGACGGCCAGCGCAACAACCCGATCATGAAGGGCATGGCCTCGGGCCTCTCGGACGATGACATCCGCAACCTGGCGGAGTACTTCTCGGGTCTGCCGGGGCCGCTCAACAACATCCCGAAGGCCGGTCACTGATATAACCGCCTCACCGAGACCAAGAAAAGCCCCGCCACGCGGGGCTTTTCGTTCTAGTAGGCTTCCCCATTTGACGCCCACTGGGCGACAAACGGGGAAGGCCCGGCCATGTACGGCTGGGCTGGGGTCTCCAAGCACCACGCTTATGCGCCAGGGACGGCAAGGATGCCTTAGGATGAAGCGATGAGAATCCTCACCGGCAAGACCGTGGTCCTCACCGGCGCCTCCCGGGGCCTGGGCGCGGTCATGGCGCGTGCCCTGGCCGCGGCCGGCGCCCAGC
>DASSIS010000042.1:0-8734 GCA_035691665.1 Gammaproteobacteria bacterium
GTTTTGACGGAGCCGTCGGGAAGACGGATATTGGGCATCGCGCTGCGGCTTGTTCGTCTTCCGGGATTGGTAGGCGCGATTGGACTCGAACCAACGACCCCCACCATGTCAAGGTGGTGCTCTAACCAGCTGAGCTACGCGCCTAATAATATGGTCTCTGAAAAATCCAGGAAGGACTTTTCAGAACCGGCAAGTCCAGCACATGTCCGGACTTGCCGATTCAACCGCGCACGATACCGGAAAGAGCCTTTTTCTTCAAGGCATTAGCCGGTTTTGACATCTGGCAGACCCATGTCGATCTCCCGCAGACGGCGGATCTCATCGCGGATGCGCGCTGCCTCCTCGAACTCCAGGTCGCGGGCGTGCTTCTGCATCTGCTGCTCCAGCTGCCTGATGAGCTTGAGCCGCTTCTCCGGCGCCATGGCCTCATAGCGGGCCCGCTCCTCCGCCGCCTTGGGCAGAGCCGCTTTCATGCCCGCGGGATAGCCCCGCGCCCCCTCCATGATGTCCGCCACCGCCTTCTGGATGCCCTGGGGCGAGATACCGTGGGCCCGGTTGTAGTCGGTCTGCTTGGTGCGGCGCCGGTCCATCTCGTCCATGGCGCGCTGCATGGAGCCGGTGACACGCTCCGCGTAGAAGATGACCCTGCCGTTCACGTTGCGCGCCGCGCGGCCGCTGGTCTGGATGAGGGAGCCTTCGGAACGCAGGAAACCCTCCTTGTCCGCGTCCAGGATGGCCACCAGCGACACCTCCGGCAGGTCCAGGCCCTCGCGTAGGAGGTTGATGCCCACCAGCACGTCGAACACCCCGAGGCGCAGGTCGCGGATGATCTCGGTGCGCTCCACGGTCTCGATGTCGGAATGCAGATAACGCACCTTCACGCTGTGCTCCGCGAAGTATTCCGTGAGGTCCTCGGCCATGCGCTTGGTGAGGGTGGTGACCAGGGTGCGTTCGCGGCGTTCGGCCCGGAGCTTCACCTCCGACAAGAGGTCGTCCACCTGGGTGCGGGCCGGCCGCACCTCCACCACAGGATCCACGAGGCCCGTAGGGCGCACCACCTGTTCCACGGTGTTGTCGGACTGCCGTTTCTCGTAGGGTCCCGGGGTCGCTGAGACGAAGATGGTCTGGGGTTCCCGGGCCTCCCATTCCTCGAAGCGCAGCGGCCGGTTATCCAGGGCCGAGGGCAGGCGGAAGCCGTATTCCACCAGGGTCTCCTTGCGGGAGCGGTCACCCTTGTACATGGCGCCGAGCTGGGGGACGGTGACGTGGCTCTCGTCCACCACCAGCAGGGCATCCTTGGGTAGGTAATCGAACAGCGTGGGCGGCGGCTCGCCGGCCTGGCGATTGGACAGGTGCCGCGAGTAGTTCTCGATGCCGCTGCAGTAGCCGATCTCGGCCATCATCTCAAGGTCGAACAGGGTGCGCTGCTCCAGGCGCTGGGCCTCCACCAGCTTGTTGACGCTGCGCAGCTCCGCCAGACGCTGCTTGAGCTCGACCTTTATCTTCTCGATGGCCTCCAGCAGGGTGTTGCGGGGCGTGACGTAATGGCTCGTGGGATAGATGGTGTAGCGCGGCACCGGCTTCGTGACCCTGCCCGTGAGCGGGTCGAAGAGCTGCAGGCTCTCGACGCTGTCGTCGAAGAGCTCGATGCGCAGGGCTTCCCGGTCGGATTCCGCCGGGAAGACGTCGATGATCTCGCCCCTCACCCGGTAGGTGCCGGAGGAGAAATCCGTCTCGTTGCGGGTGTACTGCATCTCGGCGAGGCGGCGCAGCACGGCGCGCTGGTCGATCTTCTCGCCGCGGCTGATGTGCAGCACCATGCTGAGGTAGGAGTTGGGGTCGCCGAGGCCGTAGATGGCCGAGACCGTGGCCACGATGATGGTGTCGGGCCGCTCGAGGATGGCCTTGGTGGCCGAGAGCCGCATCTGCTCGATGTGCTCGTTGATGGAGGCGTCCTTCTCTATATAGGTGTCCGAGGACGGGACGTAGGCCTCCGGCTGGTAGTAGTCGTAGTAGGAGACGAAGTACTCCACGGCGTTGTCCGGAAAGAAGGCCTTGAACTCGCCGTAGAGCTGCGCCGCCAGGGTCTTGTTGGGCGCGAGCACCAGCGCGGGGCGCTGCAGGTTCTGGATCACGTTGGCCACGGCGAAGGTCTTGCCGGAGCCGGTGACGCCGAGCAGCGTCTGGCGCGCCAGGCCGTTGGCGAGGCCCTCGGTAAGACCAGCTATGGCAATGGGCTGGTCGCCCGCCGGCCGGTAATCCGCCGTGAGTTTGAATCCGCTGTCGCTCATTTGGTGCCGCTGAAAGGTTTGTTCTATGATGATACCGCCTCGCCCGCCCGGATGGAGCTTCCTCAAGAACATGGCACTCTCTGAACGCGCTGCGCGACTTCAGCCCTCGCCCACGCTCGCCGTCACCGCGCGCGCCGCGGCCCTGAAGGCCGCCGGCAAGGACATCATCGGCCTCGGCGCCGGCGAGCCGGACTTCGACACGCCGGAGCACATCAAGGAAGCCGCGATCCGCGCCATGCGCGCCGGCCAGACCAAGTACACCGCCGTGGAAGGCACGCTGTCCCTGCGCAAGGCCGTGGTGGACAAGTTCAAACGCGACAACGGCTTGAGCTACACCACGAGCCAGGTGCTGGTCTCCTCCGGGGGCAAGCAGAGTTTCTTCAACCTCTGCCAGGCGGTCGTGAACCCCGGCGACGAGGTGATCGTGCCCGCGCCCTACTGGGTGTCCTACCCCGAGATCGTGGCCATCGCCGGCGGCACGCCGGTCATGCCCTATGCCGGCGCCGAACAGGGCTACCGCCTGACGCCGGCCCAGCTCGAGAAGTCCATCACCCAGCGCACGCGCCTCGTGGTGATCAACAGCCCCTCGAACCCCACGGGCATGGCCTACCGGCGCGCGGAACTCGTCGCCTTCGGCGAGGTGCTGCGCCGGCACCCACAGGTGCTCATCGCCACCGATGACATGTACGAGCCTTTCATCTGGCACGGCGAGCCCTTCTGCAACATCCTCATGGCCTGCCCGGACCTCTACGACCGCACCCTGGTGCTGAACGGCTGCTCGAAGGCCTACTCCATGACCGGCTGGCGCATCGGCTACGCCGGCGGGCCCGAAGCCATCATCAAGGCCATGGGCAACATGCAGTCCCAGAGCACCTCCAACGCCTGCTCCATCTCCCAGGCGGCGGCGGAAGCCGCGCTCAACGGCGACCAGGAATGCGTGCGCGTCATGTGCCGCGCCTTCCAGGAACGCCACGAATACGTGCACAAGACCCTGAAGGCCATGCCCGGGGTGGCGGTGCTGCCCGCGGACGGCACCTTCTACGCCTTCCCGGACTTCAGCCAAGTGATCGTGCGCCTGAAGCTCAAGGACGACATCGAACTCTGCGAGCGGCTGCTCACGGACGCCGGCGTCGCGGTGGTGGCGGGCCTGTCCTTCGGCGCCCCGGGCCATGTGCGCCTGTCCTTCGCCACCAGCATGGACAACCTCAAGGGCGCCCTGACCCGCATCGGGCGCTTCCTGGAACAGCACTGAGAAGCCGTTTTTATTGACCCCTGCCGGGGGCTTATTTACACTATGCGGCCTTCCGATTCCCCGGTAGCTCAGTGGTAGAGCAGTCGACTGTTAATCGACTGGTCGCTGGTTCGAATCCGGCCCGGGGAGCCACTTCTTAATCCCGTACCGACGCCCTCCTCCGGCCCGCCCGGCGGACAGCGGACCGTCCCGTCGCTTAAACTCCCGGTATCCGGCATCCGAAAGGGCGAAAGCACCGTGGCGCAACAAGCGAAGATCGCGGTCGTCATCCTCAACTACAACTCCGCCGACCACACCCTGCGCTGCCTCGAGGCGCTCAGGGCCCGGAGTGCCTTACTGCCGCAGCTCGTGGTGGTGGACAACGCCTCGGCCCCGGAGGACCGGGCGAAGCTCGCGCCCCTGGCGCAGCAGGGAGTCGAGCTCGTGCTCTCGCCCCGGAACCTCGGTTTCTCGGGCGGCATGATGCAGGGTTACAGCCACGTGCGGGACGCGGACTACTGCCTGCTGCTCAACAACGACTGCGAGTTTCAGAACGACGTGCTCGCGGCGCTTAAGGGTTTCATGGACAGCCACCCGGACGCGGCGCTCTGCGGCACCGCCATGCGGGACGAGTCCGGTAAACCCCGCTCCAGCTTCAACTATTTCCCTTCCCTGTGGCACAGCCTCTTCGGCTACGGCCTGTCGAAGCTCTTGAACCCCGAGCGCTACCCGGACCGACGCCGGGAACACAGCGCCCCCCTGCGGGTGGACGTGGTGAGCGGTGCTGCCATGTTCATGCGCTGCAGCGTGCTCAACGAGCTCGGGGGGCTGGATACGGGTTACTTCCTCTACTGCGAGGAAGAGGACTATGCGCTGCGCGTGCAGCGCGCCGGCTGGCAGACCTGGCTCGTGCCCCAGGCCCTCATCATGCACGTGGGCGGCGCGAGCTCCGGGGGCGCCACGCTCAAGCCGCGGTTGCAGCAGGAGTTCTACATCAGCTTCTGCCGTTACTTGAGGTTGCACTACGGCCCGGTCTACGGCCTGGCCTTCCGCACCGTCACGGCCCTGAAGCTCCTGAAGCGCGCCCTCACGGGGCGCGTGCCGTTCTCGCTGGTGGGGTTCGTACTACGAGGTGCGCCAGATACGGCGAGCCTGCGCCATCAGGCCTGAGCGATGAACTTCAAGCCTAACACGCCCGCCACGATCAGCGCCAAGCAGCCCAAGCGCAGCAGGGAAGCAGGTTCGCCGAACAGCCACACGCCGACGATGACCGTACCCACGGCACCGATGCCGGTCCACACCGCGTAGGCGGTACCGATGGGGAGTTGCTTGGCGGCCACTCCCAGGAGCCCCATGCTGACAGCGATGGCCACGAGCGTCGCGACGCTCGGCCAGAGCCGGGTGAAACCCGCGGTGTACTTGAGCCCCACCGCCCAGGCGGTCTCGAACAGGCCGGCCAGGACCAGCAGGCCCCAGGCGAGGCCGGTGCTCATCTCTTGCCCTGCTTGAGTTCCGCGCCGACCTCGATCAGGTAGTCGCGGAACACGTTGCCGAGCTCGGTGTGCTTCAGGCCGTACTCCACCGTGGCCCTGAGGTAGCCTTCCTTGCTGCCGCAGTCGTAGCGCACGCCCTCGAACTCGTAGCCGTAGACCTTCTCGTGCTTGAGGAGCGCAGCGATACCGTCGGTGAGTTGGATCTCGCCGCCCGTGCCTTCGCCGGTCTGCCTGAGCAGCTCGAAGATATGCGGCGTCAGGATGTAGCGGCCCACCACGCCCAAGGTCGAGGGCGCATCCTTAGGGCTGGGCTTCTCCACGATGCTCTGCACCTCGTGCAGGCGCGCGCCGGCCGCGATGGGCTTGATGATGCCGTAGCGATTGGTCTCGTCGGGCTTAACCCGCTCGATGCCCACCATGCTGGATTGCTTGTCGGCGAACACCCCCGCCATCTGCTGCAGGCAGGAGCGCTTGCCGCCGTCGATGAGGTCGTCGGCCAGGATCACGAAGAAGGGCTCGTGGCCCACTGCCGGCTCCGCGCAGAGTACCGCGTGGCCTAGCCCTAAGGCCTCCGCCTGGCGGATGTACACGCAGGAGACGTGCTTGGGTACGATGCTCTGCACGAGCTCGAGCTGCTCCTTCTTGCCGCGGAGTGAGAGCTCGGTCTCGAGCTCGTAGGCGCTGTCGAAATGATCCTCGATGGAGCGCTTGGTGCGGCTCGTCACGAACACCAGCACCTCGACCCCCGCCTCCACCGCCTCCTCCACCGCATACTGGATGAGCGGCTTGTCCACGATGGGTAGCATCTCCTTGGGGCTGGCCTTGGTGGCCGGCAGGAAGCGGGTGCCTAAGCCCGCCACCGGGAACACCGCCTTGCGGATGCGCGTGCTGGACATGTCGGTCTCTCTCTTAAATATAGTGATGGAGCGAGGCGCGGGCCTCAGCCCATGGCCTTGGTATGCACGTTCTGGGGCGGGGGACCTGAGAGCACCACCTCGTAGAACGGCTTGTTGCTGTCCCAGGTCTTGCAGCTCGGGCACTGCCAATAGAGGGTGCGGCTGCGGAAGCCGCATTCCTCGCAGCGGTAGCGCGGCCCGTTCTTGAGTAGGTCACGCACCGCGATGCGCAGCGGTTCCACGTCGTTCACCGCCTGCCCGCCATGGCGGCCGGCGAGCGCGGTATGCATCTGGTACAGGCCCTGCAGCGTGGGTTCACCGCGCAGGTACTCCACTACGCACTCGCGCGATACCGGATCGTCCAGACTGTCGTCCAGCACCGCGGCGAGCCCGATGTAACGGGTGGCCTTGGTGTTGGCGGCGCGCAGCTTCCGCATCAGGGCCTCGTAGACAGCGCTGCCGTCGAGGCGGCGGGTGATGCGCGCCAGGGCCGGCAGCACCTCGGTGGCGTAGCGGATCTCGTGCTCCAGCACCAGCTCGTAGTCGCGACGGCTCTCCTCCCAATCGGAGGCGGCCTCGGCCATCTGCGCCAACATGAGGTAGGCGCGCACGCAGTCCGCATCCTGGGACTGGGCGCGGCGCAGGAACTTCTGGGCGAGCGGCGCGTCCTGGGCGAGCAGCGCCGCCTGGCCGAGTTCGCAGTAATACTGGGCGATGATGTGGCGCTCGGAGACCGTGGTGAGGGACTCCAGGCGCTTGCGCATGGCGATGGCCTGCTCCCAGTCGCGCTGCATCTCGTAGAGCGACACCAGGCTGTGCAGCACCTGCTCGGTGTAGGCCGGCGCATCCAGCAGCTCCAGCAGGATGGTCTCGGCCCGGTCCAGCAGGCCCGCGCGCAGGTAGTCCTGGGCCAGCTCGTAGAGCGCCTCGGCCCGGTGCGCGCGGCTCAGGTTCGGCCGCGCGATGAGGTTCTGGTGGATGCGGATCGCCCGATCCGCCTCGCCGCGGCTGCGGAACAGGCTGCCCAGGGCGAAATGGGTCTCCACGGTGTCGGAGTCCACCTCCGCCATGCGTATGAATACCTCGATGGCCTTGTCCGGCTCCTCGTTGAGCAGGAAGTTCAGGCCCTTGAAGTACTCGGCGCTGGCGAAGCGTGCCGGGATGGCGCGCTTGCCCGAGTAGGACCAGCGCGCGAGGAACCAGCCGGCGAGGCCCGCGGCCACCACCACCAGGAAGACGATGGCGCCGGAGTCAGCGGTCATTCTTGAACGGCAGGTTGCGGAGGTTGCGGATCTCGGCTTCCGCTTCGCGGACCGAGTGCTTGAGCCGGCGGCGCTCGCGGCGCAGGCGGAAGATCACGGTGAGGCTGCTCAGGAGCCCCAGGAACCAGCCGATGACCGCGGCGCCGAGCAGCGCCGAGGAGAGGTGCACTTCCTCGCTGCCCACGAGGTAATCGAGGCGCACGATGGCGCCGTTCGCGTAGGCGAGCAGCAGCGCGACCGCGAAGACGCAGAACCAGGATATCCAGGTGATCCAGCGGGTCATGGAGTTTCAGGGCTGCCGCCGTGGACGCGCGGCTCAGGCCTGGGCGTCATGGATCTCGTCGTTGACGCGATCCCGCAGGTCCTTGCCCGGCTTGAAGTGCGGCACGTACTTGCCCGGCAGCGCCACGGCGTCGCCGGTCTTGGGGTTGCGGCCCATGCGCGGCGGACGGAAATGCAGCGAGAAGCTGCCGAAACCACGGATCTCGATGCGGCGGCCCGTGGACAGGGCTCCGCTCATCCGCTCCAGGATCATCTTCACGGCCAACTCGATGTCCTTGGCCGCAAGATGGCTCTGCTTGCGGGAGATGAGTTCGATCAGCTCTGACTTGGTCATGTGCTACCTTCCGTCTAGAACGCCGAACGATCCAAACACCGTCAGGAGCGGCGCCCGCGGCCCTTAAGCCGCGGGCGCCTTCCTCATCACTCGTCCTTACCGCCGCCGATGTGCTCCTTGAGCAGGTCGCCCAAGGCGGTGGTGCCGCCGGAAGCGCCGCCACGGCCGTAGTCTTCCATGGCCTGGGCCTCTTCCTGCATCTCCTTCGCCTTCACGGACAGGCTCAGGGTGCGGTTCTTGCGGTCCATGCCCGTGAAGCGGGCTTCGATCTCGTCGCCTTCCTTGAGCACCGTGCGCGCATCCTCGATGCGGTCGCGGGACAGCTCGGAGGCACGCAGGTAGCCCTCGATGCCGTTGCCGAGGTCCACGGTCGCGCCCTTGGCGTCCACCGCGGTGATCTTGCCCTTCACGATGCTGCCCTTCGGGTGGTCGGCGAGGAAGTTGGAGAACGGATCCTTCTCCATCTGCTTGACGCCGAGGGAGATGCGCTCGCGCTCGGCGTCCACCGCCAGCACGATCGCTTCCACTTCATCGCCCTTCTTGTAGTTGCGCACCGCTTCTTCGCCCGGCATGTCCCAGGAGATGTCGGAGAGGTGCACCAGGCCGTCGATGCCGCCGTCCAGGCCCACGAAGATACCGAAGTCGGTGATCGACTTGATCTTGCCCTTGATGCGGTCGCCCTTGTTGTGGCCGGCCGCGAAGTCTTCCCACGGGTTCGGCTTGCACTGCTTCATGCCGAGCGAGATGCGACGGCGCTCCTCGTCGATGTCCAGCACCATCACCTCGGTCTCGTCGCCCACCTGCACGACCTTGGCCGGGTTGATGTTCTTGTTGGTCCAGTCCATCTCGGAGACGTGCACCAGGCCTTCGACGCCCGGCTCGATCTCGACGAAGCAACCGTAGTCGGCCAGGTTCGTGACCTTGCCGAACAGGCGGGTGCCGTTC
>DASSIS010000043.1:0-48215 GCA_035691665.1 Gammaproteobacteria bacterium
CATCGGCGTAGCTACGGGCCACCGCGGCCCCGTCCGCGACGCTGTCCACCAGCACCGTGAGCTCGCGGCCCAGGAAGCGCTGTAGGCGCTTGCGGCTCACCTCCGCCTGGGCCTCCATGAAGCGGCCGCGGCGCTCCTCGGCGAGCTCCGCCGGCACGTGGCCCGCCAGCGCGTTGGCGTCGGCGCCCTCCACCGGCGAGTAGGTGAAGCAACCCACCCGGTCGAGCTCCGCCTCGCGGATGAAGGCCAGAAGCTCCTCGAAGTCCGCGTCGGTCTCGCCGGGGAAGCCGGCGATGAAGGTGGAGCGCAGCGTGAGGTCCGGGCAGATGGCGCGCCATTCCTGGATGCGCTTCAGGGCCTTCTCGCCGGCGGCGGGCCGGCGCATGGCCTTCAGCACCGTGGGGCTCGCGTGCTGCAGCGGGATGTCCATGTAGGGCAGCACCTTGCCCTCGGCCATGAGCGGGATCACCTCGCTCACGTGGGGATAGGGATAGACGTAGTGCAGCCGCACCCACACCCCGAGCGAACCGAGGGCCTGGCACAGGTCCGTCATGTGGGCGTGGTACTCGCGGCCGCGCCACTCGCCACCGGCGTAGCGCAGGTCCACGCCGTAGGCGGAGGTGTCCTGGGACACCACCAGGAGTTCCTTGACGCCGTCCTTCACGAGCTTCTCCGCCTCGCGCATCACCTCGGTGAACGGCCGGCTCGCGAGCTTGCCGCGCAGCTTCGGGATGATGCAGAAGCTGCACTTGTGGTTGCAGCCCTCGGAGATCTTGAGATAGGCGTAGTGGCGCGGCGTGAGCTTGATGCCGCTCGCCGGGATCAGGTCCACGTAAGGGTTGCGCGGCGGCGGCGCAAGCTGTGCATGCACGGCGCGCATCACCGCCTCGTAGTCGTGGGGGCCGGTGATGGCGAGCACGTCGGGATAGCGCTCGCGGATGAAGGCGTCCTTCATGCCGAGGCAGCCGGTGACAATCACTTTGCCATTTTCAACCAGCGCCTCGCCGATGGCGTCCAGGGATTCCTGCTGTGCCGCTTCGATGAAGCCGCAGGTGTTCACCACCACGAGGTCCGCCTCGCCGTAGCCGCCCACCACCTCGTAGCCCTCGATGCGCAGCTGCGTCAGGATGCGCTCGGAATCGACGAGCGCCTTGGGGCAGCCGAGGCTCACGAAACCCACGCGGGGATTGGTCTGGGCGAGTGTGGTCGGATGGGCCATGGACGGGGATCCGGAAAAGGCCGGGTATGCTACCCCCAAGCCCTCCGCCCGGCAAGGAAACCCCGGGCTTTAGCCGTGATTGCCGCCCGAGGTGAGCTCGGCTGCCAGTGCGTCCATGCCGTACACCTTGTGGAGCGCGTCCAGGAGCGCCGTCGCGTCCAGGGCCACGGCCCGGTTGTCTTTGCCGTCGTACCAGAAGTCGCCACCCAGGGAATGGATGTTGCCGTCGAACACCAGGCCCACGAGCTTCCCGTCCCGGTCGATCACCGGGCTCCCGGAGTTGCCGCCGGCGATGTCGTTGGTGGTGACGAAGTCGAAGGGGGTCTTGGGGTCGAGCTTGGGCTCGGCGAACTGCCAGCTGGGCGGCAAGAGGTAGGGGGCGGTGCCGGTGGCGCGGGCGTAGAGCCCACCGAAATCCGTGAACGAGGGCACGGCCTCGCCCTCCTCGTCCCAGCCGCGCACCTGACCGTAGGAGAGCCGTAGGGTGAAGGTGGCATCGGGATAGATGCCGGTGCCGTCCCGGGCGAAGCGCGCCTGGGCGATGCGCTCGCTTTCGATGTCGAGCTCGGAGCGCACCTGCTCCTCATAGGTCTTGCGCACGGCGCGGGCCGCGTCGTCCACCGCGCGTGCCAACTCCAGCATGGGGTCCGGAGTGTGGTCCATGAAATCGTGATCTTCCCACAAGCGCCGGCGGAAAGCCGCGTAGTCGAGGTGCGTGCCTTCCACCGCGACGCGCGCCACGTCGGCAGGTGAGCGGCGCCCGAACACGCGTTTCACCACGGGGTCGTCGGCGCCCAAGGCGGCGCGCAGCTTGGTGAGCGACCAGGTGAGCATCAGTTCCTCGTAGTCCACCGAGATCGGCACGTCGGAGAACAGGCCCTGCTCTACCTGCGGCAGGTTGGAGTCGCGGAACTCAGCGAGACGCCGGCCGTTGGATTTGGCGCGCTCCGCTTCTCCGCGCACCAGGGTGCGGGCGTAGTCGAAGAGCCGTGACTCGAAACCCCAGCACTGCTCCAGCATGTGGTAGCGCAGCGCCAATGCATGGTACTTCTGCTCCGCCGCCGCGATCGCGCTCCAGGGGTCGCCGTATTGTGCGCGGCGCCCCGGGTCGCTCATCACCCAGTCGCGCAGCACCGTCTGGTCGGCGGCCTTGTGGTCGAGCGAGTCCTGGTCCTGCAGCGCCAGGAGCTGCCCCTGGTCATTCTTGATGAGGTTCTCCACATCCGCTAGGTTGGCGTAGGCGAGTCGCTGCTGCTGCGGGCCCTCGGTGGCGAACTGCTCCAGCATGCCGCGCATCTCGGAGTAATAGATGAGAGAAGGGATGAGGTCGTCCTCGCGCAGCGACTTCAGCTCCGCCAGGGTCCAGCGGCGCTCGGTGCTGCCCGGGTTGCCGGCGGTGAACACCAGCTCGCCGTCGCTGGGTGCGTTGCTCGCGAGCTGCAGGTATTCGCTGTGCACCGGCTTGCCATCCTCATAGGCGCGCAGGATGGCCGCGTCCAGGCTGTAGCGCGGGAAGTTGAAGTTATCCGGGTCGCCGCCGAAACTCGCGATAGCGCTCTCCGGGGTGAAGACCAGTCGCACGTCCTGGTAGCGGCGGTACTTGTAGAGCGCGTAGCGCCCGCCGTGGTAGAGGTCCACCACCTGGCAGCTCCACTTGGCCGGCTCGCCGTCGTTGCAGCCATCCTCCAGCTTGCCGCTCACGCCGCGCAGAGCGTCGAAGTAGCCGTCGCCGCTCGCGCCCTTGAGCGCTGCCTGCACCTCGGAGGTCACGTCGCTGATCTGCATCAGCTCGTCCGCCTCCATCTCCGGGCAACGGGTCTCCTGCAACGGGCTCAGGGCGTAGAAGCCATCGCGGGTGTAGTCCTGCTTGGGGGTCGAGATCTGGGCGATGCAGCCGTCCACGCAATGGCGGTTGGTGAGCAACAGCCCATCCGCCGAGACGAAGGCACCGGAACAGCCGTCGGTGATGCGCAGCGCCGCGTGCTGTACGTGGTCGAGCCAGGACGGGGACGGCGCGTAGCCGTACTGGTTCTGGATCTCCTTGATGGGCAGGTTATCGAAGGTCCACATGCCCTCGTCGGCCTGCAGCGGGAGCGCCGCGCACAGACACAAGCCCACGAACACCGCCGCGAGCACGGCTCTCTTCATCCCCCGCACCTCGTCCGTCTCGTCCGGTCAGCTGGCAACCGCCCCCCGACACCGGCTGTTCCCAGACTCTCTTATAAAGCAGCCTTGATGTCGGCTTGCAAAGTCTTGTCTTCCGGCACCGTCTTCGGCGAGTAGCGCTTCACCATGCGCCCGTCCTTGCCGATCAGGAACTTCTCGAAGTTCCACTGGATGTCGGCACCCCCGGTCTCGCCCTTGAGCCAGGCGTAGAGCGGGTGGGCACCGGCGCCGTTCACCTCGATCTTGGAGGTGAGCGGGAAGCTCACGCCGTAGTTCAGGCTGCAGAACTGCTGGATCTCGGCCTCGCTGCCCGGCTCCTGGGCGCCGAACTGGTTGCAAGGCAAGCCTAGCACCACCAAGCCCCGGTCTTTGTATTCGCGGAAAAGTTTCTCCAAGCCGGCGTACTGGGGCGTGAGGCCGCATTCGCTCGCCACGTTCACCAACAGCACCGGTTTGCCCTTGTAGTCTTTCAAGGACTTCGACTGTCCATCTATGGTGTTCACGGTGAAATCATGCAGGTTCGGCATGTCGCTGCTCCTGGTGCGCGGCCCGGCGGGGCCGCCGCGCCTGGAAAAACGATACGCGTCCCAGCCCATGGCCGCCAGCACGCCGGACACCGCCAGCTGCCAGGGCCAGGTGATCTGGGGGAAGAGCATGAGTACGAAGCCCCAGAGTCCGGCGCCGGCGGCTATCCCTAACAACCTCAGTCGCGGACGGAACACATCCAGCAGCGCGAGCGCGGCGGCGAGCACCCACCAGTCGAGGAAATCCAGGGACTCCAGGAAGTACCGGACGGGGTTCATGGAGCGGTGTCAGGCAATCTTGCGCGCGGTACCGGAACGCTTCTTGAGATACACCATGAGCAGGGAGATGGCGGCGGGCGTCACGCCCGGGATGCGTGCAGCCTGACCTAGGGTCTCGGGCCGCACCTTGCCGAGCTTCTGGCGCACTTCGTGGGAGAGGCCCGCCACGGCGCCGTAGTCGAAGTCCGCCGGCAGCCGGGTCTCTTCCTGGCGGCGGGCCCGTTCCACTTCGTCCTGCTGGCGGGCGATGTAGCCCGCGTAGCGGACCTGGATCTCCACCTGCTCCGCCACCTCCGGCGCCACGGCACCGTCGCCCACAGCGGCCAGCGCCGTGAGCTTACGGTGGTCCACGCCGGGACGGCGCAAGAGCTCCAGCGCATGGGCCTCGCGGCTGAGCGGCCCGCCGAACAGCGTCTCGGCATCGGCGGCGCTCACGTCTTCGGGTCGCACCAGGATTCCGGCGAGGCGCGCAGTCTCCCGCTCGATGGCCTCGCGCTTGCCGGTGTAGCGCGCCCAACGCACGTCGTCCACCAGGCCGAGCTTGCGGCCCTGCTCGGTGAGCCTCAAGTCCGCGTTGTCCTCCCGCAGCATCAAGCGGTGTTCGGCGCGGCTCGTGAACATGCGATAGGGTTCCGGCGCGCCGCGGGTGATGAGATCGTCCACCAGCACGCCTATATATGCCGTCTCGCGCCCGGGGGACCAGGGCGCGACGCCGCGCAGCTGCAGCGCCGCGTTGATGCCGGCCAAGAGGCCCTGGGCCGCCGCTTCCTCGTAGCCCGTGGTGCCGTTGATCTGGCCGGCGAAGTAGAGCCCGGCGATGTGCTTGGTCTCGAGGGAATACTTGAGGTCCCGCGGATCGAAGTAGTCGTACTCGATGGCGTAGCCGGGCCGGGTGATATGCGCCCGCTCGAAGCCCTTGATGGAGCGCACGAGGTCGTGCTGCACGTCGAAGGGCAGGCTCGTGGAGATGCCGTTGGGATAGATCTCGTGGGTGTCGAGACCCTCGGGTTCGATGAAGATCTGGTGCGAGGCCTTGCCGGCGAAGCGCATCACCTTGTCTTCGACCGAGGGGCAGTAACGCGGACCCACGCCCTCGATCACACCCGTGTACATGGGCGAGCGGTCGAGACCCGCCCGGATGATGTCGTGGGTACGCTCGTTGGTATGGGTGATGTGGCAGGCCATCTGGCGCGGATGCTCCTCGCGCGAGCCCAGGAAGGAGAACACCGGCGTGGGTACATCTCCCCACTGCTCCGCGAGCCCGCTGTAGTCGATGCTGCGGCCGTCGATGCGCGGCGGCGTGCCGGTCTTCAAGCGCCCGACCCGGAGCGGCAGTTCCCGGAGGCGCGCCGCCAGCCGGTTGGACGGCGGGTCCCCGGCGCGGCCGCCCTCGTGGTTCTCGAGGCCCACGTGGATGCGCCCTGCGAGGAAAGTGCCCACGGTGAGCACCACCGCGGGCGCAGTGAACTTCAGGCCCATGGCGGTGACCACGCCCGTGACGCGGCCGCCCTCCACCGTCACGTCGTCCACCGCCGACTGGAACAGGGTCAGGTTGGGTTGGTTCTCCAGCATGCTCCGGATCGCCTTCCTATATAGGACGCGGTCCGCCTGGGCGCGGGTGGCGCGCACCGCCGGCCCCTTGCTGGCGTTCAGGATCCGGAACTGGATGCCGGCCTGGTCCGCGGCCCGGGCCATGGCCCCGCCCAGAGCGTCGATCTCCTTCACGAGATGCCCCTTGCCGATGCCGCCGATGGCCGGGTTGCAGCTCATCTGGCCCAGGGTCTCGATGCTGTGGGTGAGCAAGAGCGTGCGCGCGCCCATGCGCGCGGCGGCGAGCGCCGCCTCGGTGCCGGCATGGCCGCCGCCCACCACGATTACGTCGAAACGCTGAGGGAAATCCATGGGTCCTGCAGAATCCTGAAAAGGCTGCTTATTTTATGCCCATGGCGCCTCCGCCGGAAGCGCCGAGGGTATGCTGCCGCCATGAACTGGATGCTCTACGCCTTCGCCGGCCCGGTGCTCTGGGCCGCCTCCACCCACGCGGACAAGTACCTGGTGGAGCGCTATTTCAAGCACAGCGACGTGGCGGTGCTGCTCATCTTCACCGCCCTCATCGGCCTCCTGATGCTGCCCTTCATCCTCTATTGGCAGCCGGCGGTGCTCAAGCTCTCCTGGCAGGACGCCGTGGTGGTGGCCTTCTCGGGCCTCCTCTACATGACCGCCCTGTATTTCTATCTCCAGGCGCTGCAGGGGGACGAAGCCTCGGTGGTGGCGCCCTTCTTCCAGGCCGGCCCGCTGTTCGGCTACGCCCTCGCCTGGATCGTCCTGGGGGAGACCCTCAGCCACCGCCAGCTCGCGGGCGGCGGGCTCATCGTGGTCGGCGGCCTCTTGCTCTCCATCCACCCACGCGCGGGGCGGCTGCGTCTGAGACTCGTGCTGCTCATGCTCGCCTGCTCCTTCGTCATGGCCGTGAGTTCGGTGATCTTCAAGGCCTTCGCGGTGCACGACGAGTTCTGGAGCACCACCTTCTGGATGTACGCCGGCGAGGCCCTGTACGGCTTCTGGCTGCTGGCCCTGCCGGGCCCGCGCCGCCAGTTCCTGACCCTGCTGGGCCGGCACACGGGGGCGGTGGTCTCGGTGAACGCAGCCAACGAGGTGATCAACCTCGTGGGCAGCCTGGGGATGCGCTACGCGCTGCTGCTTGCGCCGCTCAGCCTGGTGCAGGCCATCGCCAGCACCACCACCCTCTTCGTGTTCCTCTTCGGGGTGCTGCTCTCGCTGTTCCTGCCGGGTCTCGGCCGGGAGGATCTCTCGGCGCGCAATCTGGCCCAGAAGGGAGTGTCGACGCTGCTGATCGCGGGCGGGATCTATCTCGTCAACGCTTGAGCCGTGTCACTTTGCGGCGGCATCAGCCTGCATCAGGCCGAAGGTGTTCCCCTCCGTATCCTTGCAGTAGGCGAGCCAGCCGATGCCCGCCACCGCCATGCGCGGGATGGCGAGCTGCCCACCGCTGGTGGTGACCTTCATGAGGTAGATCTCGAGGTCCGGCACGGCGATGGTGCAGACGTAGGCGGTGATGCCCACCCCCTCGAAGGCCACGTCGCGGCGCAACAGACCGCCGTCGATGCCCGGCTGGTTGGATTCCCCGGTCCGCACCACCCAGTAGTCGGTGATGCCGTTGGGGAACTTCACGAACTCCCAGGCGAACACCGAGGTGTAGAAGCCGATGGCCCGCTCGGGCTCGTCAGCATGGATCTCGAAGTGGATGACGCGTGGCATTCGAACCCCCGGGACGCCAAGGATACCGGCCTCCCGCTGACCTGATATGCGGTCCAGGAGGTACCTATAATGTCGCGTACTTTTTACTAAAAGTCAATAAAACTTGACATCTTGTAAAGCGAGCTATACATTCGCGACCCATGAGCACCCTCCCCCGCATCTCCCCAGAACGGGCCAAGCGGCATTACCAGACCCAGCTCATGGCCGGCATGGGCATCTATGTGGTGGCCATCCTCACCTGTGCCCACTACCTCAAGTCCACGTCCCCGGGCCCTCTCAAGGTGACCCTGGCGGTGCTGCCCACCCTGCCCGTGATCTGGATCATGTGGTCGCTGGTCGTGTACCTGAAGCGGGCTGACGAGCTGGAGCGCCGCGTCCATACCGAAGCCCTGTCCATCGCCGCCGGCGCCGTGGCCCTCTTCACCCTGGTCTACGGCTTCCTGGAAGAGTTCGCCGCCTTCCCCCACGTGGCGGCTTGGTGGTACTTCGTGGCCATCGACATGGTCTGGGGCGCGTCCTGCTGCGTGCTCTGGCGCCGCTATAAGTGAAGAACCGGATCCGCGTGCTGCGCGCCGAGAGGCGCTGGACCCAGGCGGAGCTCGCCGAGCGCCTCAACGTCTCGCGCCAGACCATCAATGCCCTGGAGGCGGAGAAGTACGACCCGAGTCTGCCGCTCGCGTTCAGCATCGCGCGGCTCTTCGGTCGGCCCCTGGAGGAGATCTTCCTCTACGCGGGGGACGAGAACTCTGCCCGGGAGACCTGAGGGCCGCCATGCGTAGCCGCCGCTCTGTGATCCTCTGTTGCATCGGTCTCGCCATCCTGGCGGCGGTCCCGCGCGCCCGCAGTGCCCCGGGTCTGCGTCTGCTCGCACCGGTAGCAACAGGTCCCAGGCAGAGCCTGGTTTTGGGCCTGCCAGACCAAAATCATCGGGATTATGCAAAATCGGCCGCTGGACGGTGGTAATCCTGCGACGAACTGCATGAGTTGTGTCTGAGGGCTATGGCACCCTGGCCTGTCCGGGGTGCGCCCCGCCGACGGATGCCTGCATGGCCTGGCAGCTGTTTCCGGATGATGCCAAACAGACCCTGCGACTCAAGCGCTTCTTCATGGCGGCGCTGTCCTATGTCATCTGGATCAGCATCAGCTTCTACTGCTACTGGCTCGGCTTCATCGACGTCTCGGTGCACATCCTCGTGCTCGCCGTGTCCCTGGCGCTCCTCGGCAACGTCGTGTTCTTCGTGCTGCTGCGCTCGGGCCTCAACCGCTACTGGCCGGACCCGAGCCTGACGCTGCCGCAGATGCTGGTGGCCACCTTCTGGGTGATGCTGCTCATGGCGCTCGCGCCCCAGGTGCGCGGCATCCTGCTCCTGCTCTACGCCGTGGTGTTCCTGTTCGGCGTGTTCCGCCTCAGCCGGCGCGAATACCTCCTGCTGACCGGCCTCGTGCTCATCGCCTACGGCCTCGTGGTGCTGCGCGACCTCTACCTCCACGGCGGCAGCATCCCCCTGCCGCTCGAGTTGCTGCAGTCGGTGGTGCTGGCGGCGACGCTGGTGTGGCTCGCGTTCTTCGGCAGCTACGTGGGGCGCCTGCGCGAGATCGTGTCGCGGCGCAACGCCGAGCTCGCCGCGGCCCTGCGCCAGAACCGGGAGCTCGCCACCCACGACGACCTCACCGGCGCCTACAACCGCCGCCACATCATCGAGCTCCTGGAACAGGAACGGCTGCGCGCACAGCGCACCGGCCGCAGCTTCTGCGTCTGCCTGATGGACCTCGACCACTTCAAGGAGATCAACGACCGCCACGGCCACCTCTCCGGCGACGATGCGCTGAAGCAGTTCGCCGAGCGGGTGCAGGGGGAGATCCGGGTGCTGGACCGGGTGGGCCGCGACGGCAAGGATTGGAGCGCGGACGTGAGCACCTTCGGGCGCTACGGCGGCGAGGAGTTCCTGCTGGTGCTGCCCGAGACCGGGCTCGACGGCGCCGTGAGCTGCGCCGAGCGCATACGCCAGCAGGTGGCGGACTTCCAGTTCCGCACCGAGAGCGGCCCTTTGAGCATGACCGTATCCTGCGGCCTCACCGCCCACCGCCCCGGGGAAGACATCCGCGCGACCCTCGCCCGCGCTGACCAGGCGCTCTATCTCGCCAAGGACCGGGGCCGCAACCGGGTGGAACGCAGCGCGGACTAAGCCTGGTCCGCGAGACGGCTGTGCTTCAGGCCGTAAGCGAAGTACACCACCAGGCCCAATAACATCCAGACCCCGAAGCCTATATAGGTGCCCGTCGGCAAACCGTAGATCAGCCAGGCGGAGAAAGCCATGCCGATGAGCGGCACCAGCGGCACGCCCGGCACCCGGAAGGAGCGTTCGAGTTCCGGCCGGCGACGCCGGAGCAGGATGATGGCGGCGCAGATCACGATGAAGGCGCTCAACATCCCCACGTTCACCAGTTCCGCCACCGCGGTGAGGGGGAAGAGTCCCGCCGACACCGCCGTCACCGCTCCCAGGATCAGCGTCGCCCGGTAGGGCGTGCGGTACTTCGTATGCACCGCCGCGAACCAGCCGGGGATAAGCCCGTCCCGGGACAGGGCGAAACCGATGCGCGCCCCGGCAAGCATGTTGGCGAAGAGCACACTGGTGATGCCGGCGATGGCGGCGATGGACACCGTCACCATCACCCAGCGCAGGCCGATGGCGGCGAAGGCGTTCGCCACGGGCGCCGCGTTGTTCAGGGTGCTGGAAGGTACGATGCCCGTGAGCACCAGGGAGAGCCCGAGATAGAGCACCATGGCGATGGCGAGGGACAGCACCACCGCCCAGGGCAGGTCCCGCTGCGGGTTCTTGGCCTCCTCCGCCGCCGTGGTGAGGGTGTCGTAACCGAACACCGCGAAGAACACCACCGCCGCGCCCGCCAGCACACCGTGGTAGCCGAAGGGCATGAAGGGATGCCAGTTCGCCGGGTCCACGTAGGCGATGCCCGCCAGGATCACCAGCAGGATACCGGCGATCTTCGCCGCCACGATGGCGGTGTTGAAACGCGCGCCCCATTCCGTGCGCACCGTGAGCAGGAGCGCGATGGCGAGCGCCGCCAGGGCTGCGATGAGGTCGAACTCATGGCCCGGACCGCTCCCGGCCGCGCCCTGGGCCCAGACCGGGAGATGCACTCCGGCGGCGCCCAAGAGCGCCTGCATGTAACCGGACCAGCCGGCCGCCACCACCGCCACGATCAGGGCGTAGCAGAGCAGGAGATCCCAGCCCAGGAGCCAGGCGGCGAACTCTCCCAACACCGCGTAGCCGTAGGTGTAGGCGCTGCCCGTCACCGGGATGAGCCCCGCGAACTCCGCATAGCAGAGCGCCGCCGCGGCGCTGGCGACGCCCGCCAGGATGAAAGCCACGGTGACGGCCGGGCCCGCCTGGGTGGCGGCCACGATCCCGGTCAACACGAATATGCCCACGCCGATGATGCCGCCGAGGCCGATGGCCGTGAGCTGCCAGAGGCCCAACACCCGCCGAAACTGCTTGCCGGCACCGGCCTCCTGCTGCAACTGTTCGACCGATTTGCGCCGCGTCAGGGTGCCCATATCCACCTCGCTGTGCAGGTACCGACGGAAGAGGATCTTGCGGGTGAATCCTCGCCGTTGGCCGCACTCAAGGCAAGCCGTGTATCAATTCCGCGGCAGCTCCGACGCGAGCGGCAGGCTCGCCAGATCGGCACGCACCGACGTGACCCCGGGGAGCTTGACGATTCGCGTCGCCTCTGCGGCCGTGAGCCGCAATACCACTCCGTCCAAGGCGTAGTAATAGGCGTATTCGGGATTCACCGGGCGGCCCAGGGTCTCACTCACGGCGGCGAGCAATTGCGCCTGTTGCCCCTTGAGATACTCGGTGTAGGCCCGGCTTGCAGGGCTGTCGGGGTCTACGCCCTTCGCGCCCGTGGCCTGTGGGCTCGTGGGAGCGAGATCGGCGACGCCGCCCGCGTAGGATACGAGCGGCGGCGCCGAAAGCTGCACGATGTAGCGCTGGCCGGGAGCGTCAGGCTTCGCCGGGCTGCAGCCCCAGAGCAACAGCAGGCAGGCCAAGACCGTCGCCCGCGTCATGCCGGCCACTGGCATCCCTCAGGCGCGCCGGCGCCGCAGCGCCGCGACACCGGCGAGCGCCAGCAGTCCTGCCAAGCCGAACGTGCCGCCACCACCGCCTCCACCGCCGCTCGAACCGCCGCCGCTCGAACCGCCGTTCACGTTCTCCGTGATCGGCACTGCCAGGAACGGGGTGTTGGGATCGTTACCCTGGATGCAGGCGGCGCCGCCGTAGGTGCCGGACGAGAGTCCCTTCGGGTTGAAGCTCACGGTCACGCTGCCGCTGCTTCCCGGGGCGATGCTGCCGCTCTTGGGGCTCACGCTCACTCCCTGGATGGAGCTGCCGGAACAATTCAAGGTGCCGTCCAGGGTGAACGCCAGGGACACGCTGCCCGTCGCGGTCTTCGACGTGAAAGTGTCAGGACCCACCAGCGTCCAGCTTTCACCGCCCGACTGCGTAAGGTTACCCGGATCCACGTAGGAGCCCTTGCCGGAACCCGGCGCCGACTCCATCCAATACCAGGCTTCCCCGCCGCAGCCGCCGCTCACCAGGTTGCCGCCGCTGAAGCTGCAGTTGTCGTCGAAGGTCGCCGCCACCACCAGCCAGTAGCTGCCGGCCGGGAGATTGAGCGCTGGAGCGCCCGCGCTCGCGAGACCCAGGGTGATATCGTTGCCGTCACTGGCGTTCGTGGCGCTGGGTGCGGTAGTGAAGCTCCACAGCGCATCGCTCCTGCCGTCATCGGGGTTGCCGGCCGGCACCCCGTTGCTGTCGGCGTACACGTACCAGCTGATGGCGGTGGCGTCCGCCAAGGTACCGGCGGCGCTGCCGTTGAGCACGAAACCCCGCGTGTCGATCTCGGTGATCGAACCCGACACCGCCATCTGGAAGGTATCCGCCACGTAGAGGCCGTGGCCGTCCTTGGTGAAGAAGCTGGACGGATAACCGAAACTGCTGTCCGGCAGACGGGTCACCACCGGGCCCGTGGCGGTGCTGCCTTGGGTACGCGGATTCGCGACGCTGCCCGTGGCCGCCGCCGATGTGGTGGTGGCACCGGCCACGTTGCTCAAGGTCCACTTGAGCGTCGCCTGTCCCTTGTTTTTGATGGTGAGGGTCTGGGTCTGCGCGGCAGCGCCGGAGCTGAGTGTCGCCGAGAGAGCGCCCGGGCTGGCGCTCATCTGGGGTTCCGGCTCCTGGTTATAGACCGCCACCGGGAAATGCTGCGCCGGGGCGGTCAGGGTGTCGTCCTCGGTGCTGCTGGAGTTGAAGTCCACTTCTGCCGACAGCCACTGGTTCCAGTTGCTGCTCGACATGGTGGCCGTGAACACCAGCGTCGCGGTGCCGCCCGGGGCGAGCGAGAAAGAAGTGCTGCCACTGGCCGCACCGCCGTTGGCAGAGACCGTGAGCCAGCTCTCGTTGGTGCTCACCGTATACTGCAGCGTGCTCGTGGCCTGGGTCGCCTTGAGGATGCGCGTCCAAGTGCAGCTGAAGATGCAGCTGTTGTTGGCGAGGCTCGCCAGGTTGAAGCCCTGCAGTGTGCCGGCGTCGGCGTCAGTGCTGGCGCTCAGCAGCGCCGCTTGTCCGCTGAAGACTTCGTCCATGACGAAGCCCGCCCGCGCCGCGTTCGCCACGTCGAGGCGGCCGGCGCCATCCACCTGGGGACCGGGCGTGGCCGAGAGCGTGCTGGTGCAGAGCCCGGCCACCGAGCACTGGTCGCCCATGCCCGTGACCGCCGTGCTCATCAGGGCGGACTTGATCTCCATGGGGGTCCAGCCGTGCAGCTCTTGCAGCAGCGCGGCCGCGCCCGTGTCATGGGGCGTGGCCATGGAGGTGCCGTCGTAGAAGTCGAAGGTCTCCTGCTTGCCGTCGGAGCAGGTCGTGGTCGCGGTCAGGTAGCAGGGATCTGCCACCGCCGCCAGGATCTGCACGCCGGGTGCCGCCAGGTCCGGTTTCAGGATGTTGTCGTAGACGTTGCCGTTCGGGCCGCGGGAGCTGAACGCCGCCACCTGGTCGGCGATGCCGCTGCAGCTGCTGCCGCAGGTGCTGAGGCTGCTGCCCGAGAGGGTGGCGGTGAGGGCGCTGTTGTCGCTGGAACCGAGCCAGGTCTCGATGGCCGTGCCGTCGCTGTTGTCTACGATGGTGCCGGGGATGTCGTAGGACTCAGCGATGAGCGCGTTGCCGCTCTGGGAAACGATGACGACGCCCCCCGCGCCACCCTGCTTAACGTTGTCCGCCTTGTCCACGAGGGCCACCGTACCCCGGTCGCAGACCACGATGGCACCCGCGGGGATACCTTCAGCGGCCTTGAACGGGAACAGGCACTCGGCGGCGTCCGTCGTGGGATTGCCTGAGGGCGTGGCCCAGGCCTGTCCCGACTGGGAGTACTTCTGGGTGGTGTAGCTGCTCTGGATGCTGTTGTAATCGCTCACGCTATAGGGATGGTTCTTGGCGTAGACGATCTCGGTGGCCGTGCTGATCCCGGCTGTGGTGCCCAAGCCGTTGAACGGGCTGCCGGCAGGCGGCGTGCCGCCGCTGATGCTCACGGTATTCGCGCCGAACACGCTGTCATCGGTGGCGGCGGCGTTGGTGGCGAGCCAGGGAGCCAGGTGCTGCACCGGGCCATACCCCTCGGAGTTGTTCACCTGGGGCCCGCTGTTGCCGCCGGC
Source organism: Gammaproteobacteria bacterium (assembly GCA_035691665.1). Lineage (GTDB taxonomy): Bacteria > Pseudomonadota > Gammaproteobacteria > Natronospirales > REEB76 > DASUBN01. The sequence continues at coordinate 14,204 of DASSIS010000043.1, forward strand.
CGCGGACACGTAGATGCCCGCCTGCTCGGCGCTGAAGAAGGCCTGGTCCACCGGATCGGTATAGGGGTCGGCGCTGCCGCCGATGGAGAAGTTCATCACCATGCCCTTGAAGGCCGCGCCGGCCGCCGTGGCGATGGTGCTCTGGTCCTGGATGGCCTGCTCCACTGCGGCGATGCTGGCGGAATTGGCGCAGGAATCCGTGGGATCGCACACGTCGTACACGATGAGGTTGGCGTGGGGCGCCACGCCCGACAGCGGCGAGCTGATGCCGCTCACCGAGGTGGCATTGGTGAAGTCGCCGGCGGCGGTGCTGGCGGTGTGGGAACCATGGCCCTCGGAGTCCTCCGGGGAATTGGGATCGTGGGATGGGTTGGCGCCGTACTTGGTGTAGGTGTAAGCGCCGATCAGCTTGCTGTTGCAATTGGGCGCGAAGTTCGGATCGTAGGTGTTGGGTTGCCCTGCCGTGCCGTTGTTCGAGTTGCATACGCCGAGATACGTGGTCCCGCCCAGGGGATTAGGGATGGTGTAGTGGTCGAGCCCGGTGGCGGCGAAGGAGGAATTGAGCGCGTTCACCCCGGTGTCGAGGTCCGCCACAACGATGCCCTCACCCTCGTTATCGGAACCACTGCCGGTGTTGAAAGTCGTCTTGGCCCACACCGTGTCGGCCCCGATCCAGGCGCGGCTGGGTTCGGTGTAGGCCGCGGTACCGGGGATGGGCACGCCCGTGGTCGGCTTATAGGCCCGATCAGGCTGCACGTACTGCACGCCGGGCAGGTCCTCGAGAGTGGCCGCTTCCGAGCGCGTCAGCCGCAGCGCCATACCGTTGAAGGCGTAGCTATAGGTGAAGCGCGGCGCGAGGCTGCGCCCCACCGCCTTGCCGGCCCGCTCCAGGAAGTCCGTGTGCCTGCCGGCGAGATATCGAAGGTAAGCCGCGCTCCGGCTGCTGGCCACATTCAGGGTGTGCCGTCCCTCCACCTGCGGGTTGGTGGCGGAAAGGCCTTGGACGCCGCCGCGGTAGCCCGCGAGCGGGGCGTCGGTGAAACGCACTATATAGGATTGCATGCCGTCCGCCGTCGGAAGCGTGCGTGCTACCGCCACGGAAGCGCGGGTGTCACGCAGCATACCGTTGGTATTCAGGGTGAGGCCGCCGTAGGCGAGCGCCGCCGCAGTGGCACCGCAGGCGGTCAATGAGATCAGGTTACGGGCCCAGTTCCGCACAAACATAGATTCCCCTTTACTTTATCGTCCCGAACAGCGCCGGGTTATTTGCAAAATAATAATGACGGCAGCCGTCCGCCGGATGGCGGTGCTGCCCTTGGTTCAGCGCGTGGAAGCCGTCGAAAACCCCTTGCGGGCCTGAAGAGCTCCGTATGCGGCACCAGAAATAGCATGTGTCGAAAGTGACTGTCAAACCTGCGCCGGTTTGCGCCGCACAGCTATTTGCCGATGCAGAAACTGGAGAAAATTTTCCCCAAAAGATCGTCGCTGGTGAACTCGCCCGTGATCTCACTCAAGGAAGTCTGGGCCAGGCGCAGGTCCTCCGCCAAGAGCTCCCCTGCCCCAGCTTTCGCCTGGTCCATGGCGGCATTGAGATGCTGGCGCGCACGGTTGAGTGCATCCAGATGGCGGCGCCGGGCGCTGAACCCGCCCTCCTGCTCCTCGAAACCCGCGGCCTGCTTGAGATGCTCCCGCAGGAGTTCCATGCCCTGCCCGGTACGCGCCGAGAGCCAGAGCGAGGGCACGCCGTCCAGTTCGTCCTCCGCCGGGTCCTGCCCCGTGAGGTCGATCTTGTTGTAGACCACGGTCACCGCGAGCTCGAGCGGCAAGGCCTCCAGGATCCGCTCATCCTCCGCGCCCAGGCCCCGGGTGGCGTCCACCAGCAGCAGCACCCGGTCCGCGTTCTGCATCTCACGCTTGGCGCGACGCACCCCCTCCTGTTCCACCGGATCGCCGCTCTCGCGCAGGCCCGCGGTATCCACGAGATGCAGCGGCAGGCCGTCCAGGCTCACATGCTCCTTGAGCAGATCCCGGGTGGTGCCGGGGATGTCGGTGACGATGGCGACCTCGTGTCCCGCGAGGTAGTTGAGCAGGCTGGATTTCCCGGCGTTGGGCTGGCCGGCAATCACCACCGTCATCCCGTCCCGGAGCAGGCTGCCTTGCCGCGCCGCGCTGCCGAGGCGCTCGAAGCGCCCGCGGATCTCCTCCAGCCGCCCGACCACGTCGCCTTCCGTGAGGAAGTCCACCTCCTCGTCCGGGAAATCGATGGCCGCTTCCACATAGGCGCGCAGCGTGGTGAGCGCTTCCACCAAGGCCTGCACCTGGGCCGAGAACTCGCCCGAGAGCGAGCGCACGGCGGCCCGGGCCGCCTGGGCGGTGCCGCTGTCGACGAGGTCCGCCACCGCCTCCGCTTGCGCGAGATCCAGCTTGTCGTTGAGGAAGGCCCGCTCCGAGAACTCCCCCGGCCGCGCCAGGCGCGCCCCCAGGGCGATGACCCGTTGCAGTAACAGGTCCAGCACCACCCGGCCGCCATGGCCGTGGAGCTCCAGCACGTCCTCGCCGGTGAAGGAGTTGGGCGCCGCGAAATACAGCAGCAGGCCGGAATCGATCAGGCTGCCGTCCTCATCTCTGAAGCCCCGCACCGCGATGCGGCGCGGCTCCGGCGTCCCGCCGCCGATCTTGAGGGCGATGTCCGCTGCCCTCGGCCCCGAGATCCGGACGATGCCGACCCCGCCTTTCCCCGGCGGGGTGGCGATAGCCGCGATGGTTTCCTGCGAGCCCATTCCAAAAGCTACTGCGCTTGGCATGACTTCGTTGCGGTTCGGCTCACAATCCTCACGTACACCAAGAGTACGCTCCGGTTGCTCGCCTCCCGCGCCTCGTCCTGCCTGCGCTCGCTACGCTTTTGGAATGGCTCGTCGAAACGCAGCCATGAAACAAATGCTGTAAATTCATGGTCAGGAATCATAACTTCAAAACTGGTGGCGCATTATGCCCGGCACGCCCGTCCGCTTCCCCAACGCCCGCGGCCAGATGCTCGCCGGGCGCCTGAGCCTGCCCCCCAACGGTACGCCCCGGGCTTACGCCCTCTACGCCCATTGCTTCACCTGCGGCAAGGACGTGCGCGCCGCCGTGAACATCTCCCGGGCCCTGGCCCGGGAAGGCATCGCCACCCTGCGCTTCGACTTCACGGGCCTGGGCGAGAGCGAGGGGGACTTCGCCGACACCACCTTGAGCACCAACGTCTCAGACCTCGTGGCCGCCGCCGCGTTCCTGGAGAAGGGCTACGCCGCCCCCAAGATCCTGGTGGGCCATTCCTTAGGAGGTGCCGCGGTGCTGGAGGCGGCCCACCTCATCCCGAGTTCCATCGCCGTGGCCACCATCGCCGCCCCGGCGAACCCGGACCACGTGGCGGGGCTCCTGGGGCCCGGCAGGGAGACCATCGAACTCGAGGGTGAGGCGGACGTGATGCTGGTGGGCCGCAAGTTCCATTTCAAGAAGGCCTTCCTGGATGACCTCGCGAACCACCCCTGGCGCGACAACCTGCGGACCCTGCGCAAGGCGCTCCTGGTGTTCCACTCCCCCACCGACGCCACCGTGAACATCAGCAACGCCGCCGACATCTTCACCGCGGCGCTGCACCCCAAGAGCTTCGTGAGCCTGAGCGGCGCCGATCACCTCCTCACCCAGGAGACCGACTCGGAATACGTGGGCGTGATCCTGGGGGCCTGGGCCAGCAAGTACCTCGGTGAACTCGGTCTGCAGCCGCTCGAGAGTCCCGCCCTGGACGGCGAGGTGATCGCCCACATCGGCGAGGAGCACTACCGCACCGACCTCTACGCCGGGCCGCACCTGCTCACCGCCGACGAACCCAAGGACGCGGGCGGCACCGACGCGGGACCCAACCCCTACGGCCTGCTCACCGCCGCGCTCGGCGCCTGCACCGCCATCACCGTGCGCATGTACGCCGACCGCAAGCAGTGGCCGCTCAAGGCCATCAAGGTGCGGCTCGCCCACGACAAGATCTACGCCAAGGACTGCGCGGAATGCGAGACCAAGGAAGGCAAGGTGGACAGCTTCGAACGGGAGCTGGAGTTCGAAGGGGACCTGACGCCGGAGCAGCGGCAGCGGTTGTTGGAGATCGCCGACAAATGCCCGGTGCACAACACGCTGTCGCACGTGTCCCGCATCGCCACCCGGCTGAAAGAGTGAGGGCCGCTTCTGCGGCCCTCGTCCATCAAGTCTTCTTGGTCTCGCGCTCTATCACCTTGTTGATGTAGCGCTGCTGGGCGATGGTGATGAGAGAGTTGGCCAAGTAATAAAGGACCAGACCCGCCGGCAGCACCATGTAGAAGATCATCAGCGCCAGGGGCATGAACTTCATCATCAGCGCCTGGGTCTTGTCCGTGGTCGGCTGGGGCTGCAGGTGCTGCTGGATGAACATGGCGACGCCGTAGAGCACCGGCAGCACGTAGAAGGGATCCGGCGCCGACAGGTCGTGTATCCACAGCGTCCAGGGCGCCTGGCGCAGTTCCACGCTGTACACCAGCACGTAGTACAGGGCGAAAAAGATCGGGATCTGGATGAGCATAGGGAAGCACCCGCTCGCCGGGTTGATCTTCTCCTTCTTGTACAGCTCCATCATCGCCTGGCTCTGGCGCTGACGGTCGTCCTTGTAGCGCTCCTGGATCGCCTTGATGCGCGGCTGCGCCTGGCGCATCTTGGCCATGGAGCGGCCGCTGATCTCGTTGAGCTTGTAGGTGAGCGCCTTGAAGATCAGGGTGAGGATCAGGATCGACCAGCCCCAGTTGCCGACGAGCCGCTCGATGTGGTCCAGTACCCAGAAGATAGGCTGGGCGATGATGGTGAGTTTGCCGTAGTCCACCGTGAGCTCGAGGCCCTTGGCCACGGCCGCCAGGCTGTTCTGGAGCTTGGGCCCCACGTAGAGGGTGGAGTCGAAGCTCACGCTGGCGCCGGGCGCGACGCTCGCGGCCGGCGACACCGTGCCGGTGACGAAGCGTGAGTCGCCGAGGGAACGACTGTAGTACTGCGTGCCCTGGGCCGCCACCGGAATGATGGCCGCCAGGAAGTAGTGGTTCACCACCGCCGCCCAGCCGCCGTTCTCCGTCACCGCCACCGGCTTCTCGGCGATGTCCTTGAACTCGTGTTCCTGGTAGCCGTCCGCCCCGTAGAGCGCCGTCTTCTGGTAGTCGTAGCGGGTGGCGCTGAACATACTGGTGTGGGGGGGCGTGTACTGGTTCTGCCACTGGGACCAAGCGCTGCCCTGCCAGGCGCTCTTGCCACCGTTGTGCACGGCGTAGTCCACGCCGATCACGTAGCTGCCGCGCTTGAGGGTATAGGTCTTGTCCACGGCGAGGCCGTGGCCGTCGCTCCAGCTGAGCGTCACCTTGAGGCTCTCGCTGCCCTCGGCCAGGCTGTAGTCGCTCTGGGCCACGGTGTAGACCGCATCGGCGCCCGGTGCCGCCTGCCCCGCTCCCGCCTGCAGCCCGCCCTGCAGCACCAGGAGGCTCGCGTCCCGGTCGTCCAGCACGCGCACGTGCTGTCCGGGGTCCTTGAGGTCTTCGGGATATTTCAGCAGTTCCGCACTGCGCAGGGTGCCGCCGGCGGTGTCGATCACGAGATCCAGCACGTCGGTGCGCACGTGGATGGTCTTGCCTTGCACGAGCTTCGCCGGTGCCGGCACGGCGGCGGCCGTCGTGGTCCCCGCCCCGCTCGCCGCGCCGGGCGCGTCGTTGGCGATGCCGGGGGCCGCGTTCACCACACCGGTCGCGGTAGCGGCGGCGGGCGTAGCCGCTTGCGGCTCGGGTCTCGGGCCGTAGTCCAACATCCAGGACTGGTAGAGCATGAAGCCGACGAACAGAAACGCGGCCAATAGGAAGATGCGGCGGTTATCCATGACGAGGTCCCACGCGCCGCGGCACGGGATCGTGACCGCCGGCATATAAAGGATGACAACGGCAGATGCGCTTGAAGCCCAACCAGCCACCCTTCAGGGCGCCGTGTTCCTGGATGGCTTCGATGGTGTACAGCGAACAGCTGGGTTCGTAACGACAGCGCACACCCAGGAGCGGGCTGATGAAATATCTATAGAAGCGGATTGGGAGTATCAGGAGGGTTTGCATCGCTTGATCACTTCCTGCCAGTGCCAGTCGAGGCTGGCGCGCAGTTCCGCATTGTCCCTCTGCCCCGCCACCGCGCGGGCCTGGACCACGATGTCCACCGCCGGCAGATCCGGGCGCCACTTCCGGAAACTCTCGCGCACCGCGCGCTTGATGCGGGTGCGCCCGGTCGAGAGCGCCACCGCTTTCTTCGCCACTGCGAGCCCGAGCCTTGCGGTCACGCCGCCGCGGCCGCAGGCCAGGACCACGAAACACGCGTCGCTGCTGCGCACACCGTTCTGGAACACATGGCTGAATTCCGAGGGCAGGAGCAATCGCGCCGCCCGCGGGAAGGAAGCGGGACGCATGGTCCCGGCCGTGGTGTTACTTCGGGCTGAGACGCTTGCGGCCCTTGGCGCGCCGCGCGTTCAGCACCTGCCGGCCGCGCTTGGTCGCCATGCGTGCCCGGAATCCGTGGGTGCGCTTGCGACGGATTTTGCTCGGCTGATAGGTTCTTTTGGTCATGACTGCAGGTCCAATACAGATGAGCCCGGCGGGGAAACCCCGGGGCAAAGGCGCGATATTAGACGTGTCGCGCGCGCTGCTGTCAACTCTGGCGCGTTTCATGCTTGCTGTGGACGGCGGTGGATAACTCCCTCCTGCCGGTATAGACTGCCCGACGTCTTCGAGTGACGGCCCTGCCGCCACAAAATCCATAAAATTTTCGACGGCCGGGGGCCCTTACGACCATGCCATCGCTGTGGACGCGGTGCGTCAGCCATTTGGAGCACGAACTCTCCGAACAAGAGCTGAATACCTGGATACGCCCCCTTCACGCCCTCGAGGAAGGCGAGACCCTGCGCCTCTTGGCCCCCAACCGGTTCGTCATGGACTGGGTACGGGACCGCTTCCTGCCGCGCATCTCCAACCTCGCCCGGGAGCTGGCCGAGGACCGGGATAGGCGCGTGCTGCTGGAGGTCGGCGGCAATGCCGAGCCCCTGGTCCAGGTCTCGGCCCCCCTGCCCTCCGCGCCCCCCATCCCGACCCCGGGCAGCGGGCTCAACCCCCTCTACACCTTCGACAGCTTCGTCGAGGGCAAGTCCAACCAGTTCGCCCTGGCGGCGGCCCACCAGATCGCCGAGAACCCGGGTAAGGCCTACAACCCCCTCTTCATCTACGGGGGCGTGGGCCTGGGCAAGACCCACCTGATGCACAGCGTCGGGCGGGTGATCCTGGACAAGAACCCCAAGGCGCGCATCGCCTACGTCCATTCCGAGCGCTTCGTGAACGACATGGTGCGGGCCCTGCAGCACAACACCATCAACGAGTTCAAACGCCAATACCGCTCGGTAGACGCCCTGCTCATCGACGACATCCAGTTCTTCGTGGGCAAGGAACGCTCCCAGGAGGAGTTCTTCCACACCTTCAACGCTCTCCTGGAAGGCCAGCAACAGGTGATCCTGACCTGCGACCGCTATCCCAAGGAAGTGGAAGGCCTGGAGGAGCGCCTCAAGTCCCGCTTCGGCTGGGGCCTGACCGTACCCATCGAGCCGCCCGAGCTCGAGACCCGGGTGGCGATCCTGATGAAGAAAGCGGTGGCGGAGGGAGTGGAACTCCCCAACGAGGTCGCTTTCTTCGTGGCCCAGCGGGTGAGTTCCAACATCCGCGAGCTGGAAGGGGCGCTGCGCCGGGTCATGGCCAACGCCCGTTTCACGGGCCGGGCCATCACCCTGGAATACGCCAAGGAGTGTCTGCGGGACATCCTCGCGGTGCAGGACCGCCAGGTGACCCTGGAGAACATCCAGAAGACCGTGGCTGACTTCTACCGGGTGCGGGTCACGGAGATGCTCTCCAAAAAACGCAGCCGTTCCATCGCGCGACCTCGCCAGGTGGCCATGTGCCTTGCCAAGGAACTCACCAACCACAGCCTGCCCGAGATCGGCGACGCCTTCGGCGGGCGCGACCACACCACGGTGCTGCACGCCTGCCGCAAGGTGCTGGAACTGCGCGGTGAAGACAGCAAATTGAACGAGGACTACGCGGCACTGCTGCGCACCTTAACCAGTTAGACGCTTGTGGGTAATTTGTGGGTAAAATCCCGGCCGGGTTTATCCACAAACAGCCCACAGGCTGGTCGGCATTGACCGGCGGTCAGTTAACAGACCTGCTTTATTTGCAGGTGTTTGAATATTAAAGGATTTACAAGCTTATCCCCAGATGGGGTTTGGCCTTATTGCTACGGTATTTGTTTTCTATCTACTTAAACAGATCAAAGAAAGCAGGTGGATAAATGAAGTTCGAGACGCTGCGGGACACTCTGCTCAAACCGGTACAGGCGGTGGTGGGTGTAGTGGAGCGCCGCCAGACCATGCCCATCCTCGCCAACGTGTTGCTCACGGTGAGCGACAAGACCCTCTCCGTCACTGCCACAGATCTCGAAGTGGAGCTCGTGGCTCAGACGGAAGTGGAGGCGAAGGAGAAGGGCGAGGTGACGGTGCCCGCCCGTAAGCTCTTGGATATCTGCCGCGCGCTGCCGGAAGGCGCGAAAGTCTCCTTCAGCCTGGAGCGGGAGCGGGTGACCCTGCGCTCGGGCCGCAGCCGCTTCACTCTGGCCACGCTGCCGGCGGCCGAATTCCCAGCGGTGGAAGACATCAAGACCCAGCGCAGCGTGAACCTGCCCCAAAAGAAGCTCCGGGAGCTCATCGAGCAGACCCATTTCTCCATGGCCCAGCAGGACGTGCGCTATTACCTCAACGGGCTCCTGTTCGAACTCTCCGCCAAACGTGTGCGTGCCGTGGCTACCGATGGTCACCGCCTCGCCATGTGCGACCTGGACGCGGATGTGGCGGATCTGCCGGCCCAGCAGGTGATCGTGCCCCGCAAGGGCGTGCTGGAACTGCAGCGCCTGCTCACGGACGGTGAGGAGCCGGCGAAGCTCTCGCTCGGCACCAACCACATCCGCGTTGAGCTGCCGGGGCTGCGTTTCACTTCCAAGCTCATCGACGGCCGGTTCCCGGACTATGAGCGGGTGGTACCGAAGGGTGGGGACAAGGACATCGTGGCGGACCGGCAGGTGCTGCGTGATGCCCTGGGCCGTACGGCCATCCTCTCCAACGAGAAATACCGGGGCGTGCGCCTGCAACTCGCCGCCAACCGCCTCAAGGTCATGGCTCATAACCCTGAGCAGGAAGAGGCCGAGGACGAGGTGGAGGTCCAGTACAAGGGTGCCGAGCTCGAGATCGGTTTCAACGTGTCCTACCTCATGGATGCCTTGAGTGCGCTCCACACGGAACAGGTCCGGATCACCCTGACCGACTCCAACAGCAGCTGCCTCATCCGCCACCCCGACAACGAGACCTGCCGCTACGTCGTCATGCCCATGCGGCTATAGCCGCGCGGTTCGTGGCTATCGGGAAATCTGCAGAACCCACCATCTTTGCCCCTGAGTCCGGGGCAGGGATGCCGTGCACTCGCGGCAGCGAGGAGGCGAGGCCGGACTTGCTCCGCACGCGCCGAGTAGAAAAAGCCCAGGACGGGCTTTTTCGTTCTGCCCACTAGGCGTCTCGCCGTGCTTTCCCGCCTCCAACTGCGGGATTTCCGGTGCTTTGAGTCCGTCGAGCTGGATCTCTCTCCCCGGGCCAATCTCATCCACGGTGACAATGCCTCCGGCAAGACCAGCTTGCTGGAGGCCTTGTTCTTCCTGAGCCGGGGCCGTTCCTTCCGCACCAGCAAGGCCGATAACCTGGTCCGCCATGGGGCGGAAGGCTTCCTCCTGAGCGGCCTAGCCACAGACGGGGCAGGGACCGTACCCCTCGGCATCGCCCGCAGCCCCACGGGCCTGGAAGCTCGGGTAGCCGGGGCCCCCGCCCAGAGCCTCGCCCAGCTGGCGGAGAAGCTGCCAGTACAACTGCTGGACTCCAGCGCCCATCAGCTCATCGAAGGGGGTCCCCGGCACCGCCGCCAGTTCCTGGACTGGGGAGTGTTCCACGTGGAACAAAGCTTCCTGGGAGCTTGGCGCCGCTACCAACGGGCCCTGAAGCAGCGCAACACCCTGCTGCGCCAGCGGGCTACGGAAGCCATGCTTAAGACCTGGGAGCCTGAGCTGGTGAGCACCGGCCTTCTCCTGGATCAGAGCCGCCGGGCTTACCTCGCCCAACTGGAGCCTTTGGCGCTAGCCTGGGCCAGCCGCCTTCTGGGGGGGCTGGATCTGCGGTTCCGATATCTACGGGGCTGGGGGGAGGGGAAGAGCCTGGAGGAAGCCCTGGAGGGCACCCGTGCCTTGGATCGGGAGCAGGGGTCTACACGCTCGGGGCCCCACCGGGCGGAAGTGGCTATCGAGGTCGGCGGCATGCCGGCCCAGCAGCAAGTGTCCCGGGGCCAGCAGAAAGTCCTGGCCGGAGCCCTGCTCCTGGCCCAGGCGGCCTATCTACACCAAGCCACCGGGCGGCAGTGCCTGCTGCTCCTGGACGACCTGGCCGCAGAACTGGATGCGGGACACCTGGGGCGGTTCCTGGAACTGGTGCAGGAGAGCCAAGCCCAGACCTTCCTCACCAGTGTAGAAGCGGGCCGTTTGCCGGCCTGGAAGGAGGCCCGGAGGTTCCACGTGGAACACGGCAAAATCGCCAAATTGGTATAATGATAATCCACAAGAAAAGACCCCTCCCATGGCCGATTCCAAGCGTTACGACTCCACCAACATCAAAGTCCTGAAAGGTCTCGACGCGGTGCGCAAGCGCCCCGGCATGTACATCGGCGATACCGATGACGGCACGGGCCTGCACCACATGGTCTTCGAGGTGGTGGACAATTCCATCGACGAGGCACTTGCTGGCTATTGCAGCGAAATAGAGGTCATCATTCACGAAGATGAGTCTATCTCCGTGAAAGATAACGGCCGCGGCATCCCGGTGGACATGCACAAGGAGGAGGGCAGGTCCGCCGCCGAGGTCATCATGACCGTGCTCCATGCCGGCGGTAAGTTCGACGACAACTCCTACAAGGTCTCCGGCGGCCTGCACGGCGTGGGCGTCTCCGTGGTGAACGCCCTGTCCGAACACCTGAACCTGCTCATCCGCCGGGACGGCAAGCTCTACCAGCAGGAGTTCAAGGACGGCGCGCCCGTCTACCCCCTGAAGGAGATCGGCAAGGCCGAGGGCACCGGCACCGAGATCCGCTTCAAGCCCAGCGCCCAGGTGTTCACCCACATCCAGTTCAGCGCCGACGTGCTGGAACGCCGGCTGCGTGAGCTCTCCTTCCTGAACTCGGGCGTGCGCATCCTGCTGCACGACCAGCGCGACGACAAGCACCAGACCTTCCAGTACGAGGGTGGGATCAAGGCCTTCGTGGAGCATCTGAACCGCAACAAGCAGGCGCTCAATCCCACGGTGTTCCGCTTCCTGGCGGAGAAGCAGAAGATGGCCGTGGAGATCGCGCTGCAGTGGAACGACTCCTACCAGGAGACCGTGTACTGCTTCACCAACAACATCCCGCAGCGGGACGGCGGCACGCACCTGGCCGGCTTCCGGGCGGCGCTGACGCGCACGCTCAACAGCTTCATCGAGCAGTCACCGCAGTTCAAGAAAGAGAAGATCCCCATGACCGGCGACGACGCCCGCGAGGGGCTCACCGCCATCATCTCCGTGAAGCTGCCGGACCCCAAGTTCTCCTCCCAGACCAAGGACAAGCTGGTGTCCTCCGAAGTGAAGTCGGTGGTCGAATCCCTCATGGCGGAGAAGTTCCAGGAGTTCCTCCTGGAGAAACCGGCGGAAGCCAAGATCATCGTGGCCAAGATCATCGATGCGGCCCGCGCCCGCGAGGCGGCGCGCAAGGCCCGCGAGATGACCCGCCGCAAGGGCGCGCTGGACATCGCGGGGCTCCCCGGCAAGCTCGCCGACTGCCAGGAGAAAGACGCGAGCCTGTGCGAGATCTTCATCGTCGAGGGCGACTCGGCAGGCGGTTCGGCCAAGCAGGGCCGCGACCGCAAATACCAGGCGATCCTGCCGCTCAAGGGCAAGATCCTCAACGTGGAGAAGGCGCGCTTCGACAAGATGCTCTCCTCACAGGAGGTGGGCACGCTCATCACCGCGCTCGGCTGCGGCATCGGCAAGGAAGAGTTCAATCCCGATAAGCTCCGCTACCACCGCATCATCATCATGACCGACGCGGACGTGGACGGCTCCCACATCCGCACGCTCCTGCTCACGTTCTTCTACCGGCAGATGCCCGAGCTCCTGGCCCGCGGCCACATCTACATCGCCCAGCCGCCGCTCTACAAGGTGAAGCGCGGCAAGAGCGAGCAATACGTGAAGGACGACACCGAGCTCGATGGCATGCTGCTCAGGTCCGCCCTGGAAGACGCAGGCCTCACCCCCAAGGCCGGCGCCAAGGCGCTGCGCGGCAGCGCCCTCGAGGCCCTGGCCGCCAAGTACGTGGAAGTGATGGCCATGGTCCGCCGCTGGGCGCGCCGCTACGACGCACGGGTGCTGGAGAAGCTCGTCTACATGCCGGCGCTCACGCCCGAAGCTTTCGCGGACGCTGCCGGCCTGGCCAAGTGGGCCAAGCAACTGGAGGAGCGGCTCAACGCCGACGACGGCGGCGGAACGCGCTACGCCGTGAGCCTGCACAAGGACGCGAGCCGCGAGGTGCCGAGCTTCAAGATCGCCCGCACCCACCACGGCCTCACCACCGACAAGCTCATGCACCGGGAGTTCTTCGCCTCCGGCGAGTACAAGAGCATCGCGGCGCTGGCCGAGCAGCTGGCGGGCCTCATGGGCGAGGGCGCCGTCGTGAGCCGCGCCGACCGGAGCCAGGAGGTCGTGGGCTTCAAGCAGGCCATGCAGTGGCTGCTGGATGAAGCCAAGCGCGGCCAGGCGATCCAGCGCTACAAGGGCCTGGGCGAGATGAACCCGGAGCAGCTCTGGGAGACCACCATGAACATGGCGACCCGGCGCCTGCTCAAGGTGAAGGTCGACGACGCGCGCAGCGCCGACGACGTGTTCACCACCCTCATGGGCGACCAGGTGGAACCGCGCCGCGAGTTCATCGAGAAGAACGCGCTCGAAGTCGCGAACCTGGACGTATAAGGGCGACCCTGGCGCGGAGGATCTGCGCGCGACGCAGCCTCAGCGGAGCGGGCGATCCCGGCTCTCTCACTTCCCCCAGGGGGAGGGTAGGCAAGCTCCCACGGCCGTGATGCCATGACGGGTTTTGTCCAAGGGGATTTTTGCCCATCTCTGTCACAAAAAATTCATGTTCCGACGTGGGTTCTCTTACATGGGTCGCAGGCCCGCCCTGACGCGACCCGCTCCGCTCCGTTTGGTTCCGGAACCACTGCAAGCTTCGTATCTGATTTAATTATGAATCCCTTGAATTGAGAGTGGGCTTATACCAGCCTTTGCTGGCACATCCTCAATTCACAGGTGACGCGTGGACAAATCCATCCGCCCGAGCCGCGCCTTCTATGGGGCCGTGTTCATCGCTCTCGGGATCATCGGCCTCGTGTACGGGGATTTCGCCCTGGTCTGGCAGAACCCGCCCAAGAGCCTGCCGGCGCGTCAGGCCATCGCCTACCTCTGCGCCTTGATCGAGCTTGGTACCGGCATCGGCCTGCTGCTGAAGCCCAGCTTGTCCTTAAGCGTCCGCGTACTGTGCCCCTACATGATGGTGTGGCTGGTGTTGTTGAAACTGCCGGGCCTGGTGCTGGCGCCGGCCTTCATCGGCAGCTGGGGAGCCTTCGGGGAGATCGGCATCATCACCGCCGGCGCCTGGAGTCTCTATGCCGCCAACGCAGGAGAACATCCGCGCTTCGCGTTCGCGGTGGGGGAGCAGGGTTTGAAGGGGGCGCGGCTCTTGTTCCTGGTCTGCCTGCCCATGATCGGCCTGGTCCATCTGATCGAACTCAAGGACACCGTGCCCTACGTGCCCCAGTGGCTGCCATACCCGGCTTTCTGGGCCTGCGCCACCGGCAGTTACAGCATCCTGGCGGGTCCGGCATTGCTGGCGGGGGTATATCCCCGCCTCGTTGCCAACCTGGAGGCGGCCATGCTCGGCATCATCACGCTCCTGGTCTGGGGCCCCGGGCTTGCCACCCCGGACCGTGTGCATGTGACCGCCTTCTTCATCTCCAGCGCTATCGCAGTTGGAGCCTGGGTCGTGGCCGACACATATAAAGACATTCCCTGGCTAGACGGGGGATCGTCTGTCCGGGCCATTTCCAGAGCCTGACGGGCTTCTCCCGCGACGGCTCACGGTGGCGAACTCAGCTACAGAGCGTGCGGCACTAGCTGGAAGCTCGCGACTACGGATTTGAAGGCAGGTTCGTACAGATCGTAATAGTGCAGCACCGGGGCCCGATAGATCAGGGCATAGAAGCCGTCCATCGTGCACACCGCGTAACTCTCGGAGCGGTAATGCACGCCGGATGAGGTAGTGAACTCCATCACGACCCGGAAACCGTCCTTGCCCGCGAGAGTCGCGGGCTCATTGGTGACGACCTGAACGTTGCTATTGCCCTCGGTCTTGGATTCCGCGATGAAGTCGGCGGCCAAGTCGCCGGGCAGCTCGGTAGGAGAAGCTTCTTTCTTGGTGCCTGGGAAAGCCTTGGCGTTGTCTCGCCGCAATAGGGTGATGAGATCCAGTTCGGGTCCGTTGGCCGATACCAGTGTCGAGCTCTCGTCGTGGCTGGATATCTGTATCCAGCCTGGCGGCAGCTCGGCACTGAAACCCTGTTTGCTGGAGACATAGCGCTCGTTGGACGTGGCCTTCCAGGTGGGGGGCTGGATCGCGCAAGCCTGCAAGAGCAGGAACATGGCGGCGAGGAGCAAGCCGGTGCTGGTTCTCATCATGGGTTCCCCTTGGAAGTGGCTACTGCCGTCAGGCGTTTCAGGTAGGCATCTACATAGGCGCGATCGGAAGCGGCTGGTGCGAGCCGTTCGTAACTCTGGAACATCGCGATCGCTTCTGCGTCGGTGCCACGCCGCATCAGAAGTTCGCCCAGGGCTTCATAAGCGGGCGCGTATCCGGGATCTTTGACTAAAAGGTCACGGTAGATCGCTTCGGCTTTGGCAGGATCGCCGTCGGATCCACGCAGCACGTAAGCACGCCCGAGATAATAGCGCGCCCAGTCCGGATATTCGGCCCGGCGGGCATCGTCCTCCAGCAAGAAAATCAGCGCCTTGTGGTTCTGCCGTGCCAGCAGTTCCTGCAACACCCATAGGCGCGCGTTTTGCGTCGCCGCGAGGTACTCATCACGGCCGACGATGCCGGTGGCGGGCGATTTACCCGCTTCGCCCCGGAAATAGGCGATGCGTGCCTGCAGCTTGGGGTGATCGGCGTAGAAATAGCTCTCCTTGATGCCCATGGCGCGTGAGTACTCGTCGAGAGCGGTGAACGGAGCGACCGCCTCGACCGGGTCATAACCGGCTTTCAGGAAACGCGCGTAACCGCGCTGGTCCGCCTCGGTTTCCATCTCGACGGAGTAACCGAAGATCGAGGAATAGGCGATCATGGGTGCGACGAAGGGCACCACGATCCCGAGTACGAGCCCGGTGACGGCGGTGCTGTTGGCATAGCCGCGCTCCTGCACGCTGTGCTGGCGGACGAAATGGATGCCTTCGTGACCGAGAACGATGGCGAGCTGTGCTTCGTCCTGCAACAGAGGGAGGATGCCGAGTTGCACATAGCAACTGCCATTGGCCATCATGAAGGCGTTGGGGACCGAGCTTTTCAGGAGGTGCACGCGGATGGCGCCATGGAAATCGGGGTACAAGCGATCCACGATGCCCTGCACGTAGGCCTGCAAGCCGGGATCATCGAAGGTCGCGCCGCTGTTCTGGAAGGCGAGATCCTGGTCATCGGAGGCCTGCCATACCACTCGTTGATCCGTGTCCAGCTGGTGCCGATCGGGCGTGGCAATGAACGGCTTAACCGGCGTCGCGGCGCAACCAGCGAGCAGCAGCCAGAGGGACAGCGCGACAGGACGCACGCGGGACCTGCCTCGTTCAGTGCGATGCCGGGTCCGCAGACGCGGCGTCGTGCAGGGAGCCTTCGGGATAATCCTGCAGGATGTCATCCACGAACTGGGTCATATTGGCTTGCACCACAAAGTCTTTCGCATTGTGGGTGTCGTAGTTGAGCCACACCACGTTGCCGGTATGGAGGTCTATAAGCCCGGCACTGATGTAATTGCGGCCCACGAGTCCGCCGAAGAGCATGGTCATGGCGATGCGGCCGGCCGTCGATTCGCCGTCTTCGGCGACCAATACCAGCAGGTAGTCAGCGCCGCTACGCTGACGCACGAAGTCCAGGCCCGGGCCCACGCTGTAGGTGAATGCCGCGAGTGGTGCTTTCCAGGGGCCGCCCAGCGAATCCGCCATGTGGGCGTCGTGGACGATGCTTTTGTAGAGCGCTACGTGTTCGTCGAGAGTCGACTGCTCGCTCGCGGAGAGCGTGGGCATGGGGACGAGCTTGAAAGCGGCATCGGTGGCGAGATAGCGCTGCAGCTCCACGTTGCCGTAACCGCTGGCTGCGGCGGTGGCATCGGGGGAGTCCTCGACGCTGCCACTGGCCGTGAGGCTGTAGACCTTTACATACGCGGGCAGCACCAGGATCTTCCGGGTGCCGGGCGTGGTGTCGGCGGCGGTGACCTGGACTGGGTACCAGGCGAGAAGCGATAGGGCGGGCACGATCCAACGGAGTTTGGCGTACATGGTTCCCCTTCCTTGTCCCGGTGTATTCCTTCGGCTTCTATGTCCCATCCTTGGGCTTCACTCACTTGTTTAACAGGATTCCTGCAGA
The DNA here is from genome assembly GCA_035691665.1 of Gammaproteobacteria bacterium. Lineage (GTDB taxonomy): Bacteria > Pseudomonadota > Gammaproteobacteria > Natronospirales > REEB76 > DASUBN01. Next base: position 31,114 of record DASSIS010000043.1, read on the forward strand.
GGCACAAGCGAGCGCCGCGGCACGGCTCAACGGCGCGGCTTCTCCATGACCCGGCCCTCGTAACCCGGGCTGATCTCCTTCATCTGCGTCTCGATCCAGTCTTGGATCTCGGCGTTCACCTCTTCCGGGCGGCGACCCTCGGCATACACCGGTTTGCCGACCCGCACCTGCACCGTGCCCGGGTATTTGACGAAGGCGTTGCGGCGCCAGAAGTCACCGGCATTGTGGGCAACGGGCACGATGGGCCGGTTCACCTTGTCCGCGAGCAGGGCGCCCGAGAGGCCGTAGCGGCGAGTGGTGCCGGGCGGCATGCGCGTGCCCTCCGGGAAGATCATCACCCACAGGCCTTCCTCCAGGATCCGGTGCTGGCCGGTGTTGAGCACCTGGTTCACGGCGTTGTGGCCGGATTTCCTGTTGATGGCGATGGGCTCGAAAGCGTAGAGCGCCTGGCCGATGAGCGGGATCCACATGAGCTCGCGCTTCAGCACCCAGGACTGGCGGCTGGGGAACACCACGAGCTGGGCGAGCGTCTCCCAGGCGGACTGGTGCTTCCAATAGGCGATGGCGGGTTCCGTCGGGATGTTGTCCCGGCCCTCGATGCGCCAGTCGATGCGGCAGACGTGTTTCAGCATCCAGAAGTTGAGATGCACCCAGAAGACCGCGACGCCCACGCCCCAGCGGCGGTTGATGGGTGCGAGCAGCGCCGCCGGGATGGATGCGAGGCCGGCGCTCAACACGTAGACGCTGTTGAAGATCAGGGAACGCAGGAAAAGCATGGGCAAATTTTAGCGGGTTTCGGCGAGGAGGTGGTCCGCCGCCGCGGCGAGGTCCGCATAGACCTCCACGTCGGGCATCTGCTTCAGGGTCTCGAGGCCACGGCCGGTCTTCACCAGGATGGGTCGCGCGCCGGCGGACTTCGCCGCCGTGAGGTCCCGGGCGGAGTCGCCGATGGCCGGCACGCCCCGCATATCCGTCCGGTAATGGGCGGCGATCTGCTGGAACAGGCCGGTCTTGGGCTTGCGGCAGTCGCAATGGTCTTCCGGCTTGTGGGGGCAATAGTAGATGCCGTCCAGGCGACCGCCGGCCTTGGCGAGCTCGGCCTGCATGCGGGCGTGGATGGCGTCCAGGGCCGGCTGGTCGAAGAGGCCGCGGCCGAGGCCGGACTGGTTGCTGGCCACCACCACCGTGAAGCCGGCCTTGGTCAGGCGGCCGATGGCCGCGAGACTGCCGGGGATCGGGATCCACTCCCCCGGCGTCTTTATGTAGGCGTCGGATTCCTGGTTGATGACACCGTCTCTATCCAGAATGACAAGACGCATCTGTGATTACTCAAAAATGATGGGTTTTGTTTCCTGGCGAGGCGCGGACGGCCGAGAAACCGGAGCGTACACCGTAGTACGTGAGGATTTCGAGGACGGTCGCAACGACGCCAGGGAACAAAAGACGCATTTTTATTCGACTTGGATGAGGGAGAGGTCGGCGGTGTGTAGAAACAGCGCGCTCAACGATGCGAGCAGCGCCAGGCGGTTGGCCTTCACGGCCGGGTCATTGTCCATCACCAACACCTTCTCGAAGAAGGCATCCACCGGGCCGCGCAGCGCGGCGAGACGCTTCAGGGCCCCGCTGTAGTCGCCGCTGGCGATCAGCGGCTGCACGTCCGACTGCAGCTGCAGGACCTTGCCGTGCAGTGTCTGTTCTTCCGCGTCGCGGAACAAGGCGGTGTTCACCTCAGCTGAACCCTGGCCTCCGGCCTGGCGCAGGATGTTGGCGATGCGCTTGTTGGCGGCGGCGAGACTAGCCGCTTCCGGCAGGGCGAGGAAGGCGTTCACCGCCTGCAGCCGGCGCTGGAAGTCCAGGGGTCTGGCGGGCTTGCGGGCGCGCACCGCCTCGAACACGTCGGCGCGGATGCCGCTCTCCAGGTAATAGGCGCGCAGCCGCTCCAGCAGGAACTCGTAGACCTCGCTTTCCTGGGCCTTGCCCTTCACGGGCTGAGCCGTGAAGGCCTGATGCACGAGTTCGACCAGGTCGAGGTCGAGCCCGCGTTCCACCAGGGTGCGCATCAGGCCGAGACCGGCGCGCCGCAGGGCGAAGGGATCCTTGTCGCCGGTGGGTTTCTGGCCGATGGCGAAGATGCCGGTGACGGTGTCCAGCTTGTCCGCGATGGCCAGCGCCTGGCCGGATTTGGTCTCGGGCAGGCGGTCGCCGGCGAAACGCGGCAGGTATTGTTCTTCGATGGACTGGGCCACGTCACCCGGCTCGACGTTCTGCTCGGCGATGTAGCGGCCGATGCTGCCCTGCAGCTCCGGGAACTCGCCCACCAGGTTGGAGAGCAGGTCGCACTTGGCGAGGTCGGCGGCGCGCAGCGCGCGCTCCGCGTCGCCGTCGATGTGGCGCGCGATGCTGGCGGCCAGGGCGCCGACGCGGTGGCGCTTGTCGCCGTAGGTGCCGAGTTCCTTCTGGAATACCATCCGGTCGAGGCCTTCGATGCGGGCGTCGAGGCGGGTGCCCCTGTCCAGCTCCCAGAAGAACATGGCATCCGTGAGCCGCGGCACGATGACCCGCTCGTTGCCGCGCTGCACCTCGGCCGGCTGCTTGCTCTGGATGTTGCTCACGGTGACGAAGTGGGGGATGAGCTTGCCGTCCGCACCGCGCAGCGGGAAGTAGCGCTGCTGGCCCTCCAGCACCGCAGCGATCACCGCGTCCGGCAGCGCCAGGAACTTGCGGTCGAAACCGCCGATGACCGGTACCGGCCATTCCACCAGGGCCGCCACCTCTTCCAATAGGTGCGGATGCAGTTCCGCCTTGCCGCCCGCCTTCTTGGCGGCCTGGGCCACGAGTGCGCCGATCTGCCTGCTGAGGGAGCCTTCGCGGTCCTCCACCCGCACCTTGCCGGTCTTCTCCAGCAGCTTGCGGTAGTCCGCCGGGTGCTTGATGAGGATGGCCGCCGGATGGTGGAAGCGGTGGCCATAGGTCTTGTTGCCGGCTTGCTGACCGAGCAGCTCGGCCTTGAGGGGCTTATCGCCCAGGAGCATCAGCAGCCAGTGCACGGGGCGCACGAACTCCGTGTCGCCCGCGCCCCAACGCATGCGCTTGCCGATGGGGAGCTTCGCCAGGGCTTCCTTGAGGATGTCCGGCAGCACGTCGGCGGCGGATTCGCCCTGCACATAGATGGTGTAGGCGAGGCGCTCGCCCTTGTCGGTCTGGCGCCGCTCGAGCTTCCCCACCGGCACGCCGCAGGAGTTGGCGAAGCCTTCCGCCGCCTTGGTGGGCCTGCCATCCGCGTCGAAGGCGGCGGCTACCGCAGGACCCAAGCGCTCCTCGTGGCGGTCCGGCTGCTTCAGGCGCAGCGCCGGCGCGTAGAGGGCGAGGCGGCGCGGCGAGAAATACACTTCGTTGCGGGCACCGGGCGGCAGGAGACTCTCCGCCAGGGCGAGGGTCTCGAAGTTGTCCAGGAAGGCGTGGGCCAGTCTTTTCAGGCTCTTGGGCGGCAGCTCCTCGGTGCCGATCTCCACCAGGAAGGGCTGGGTCAGCGCTTTCGCGTGGGCCTGTGCCTTCGTGGGGCGCTTCTTTTTCTTGAGGGCGCTCATTTCTTCTTCCCGTGCAGCAGCGGGAAGCCCAAGGCCTCCCGCGCGTTGAAGTAGGCCTGGGCCACGCCCCGGGCCAGGGTCCGCACCCTCAAGATATAGCGCTGGCGCTCGGTGACGGAGATGGCGCGGCGGGCGTCCAGCAGGTTGAAGGTGTGGGAGGCTTTCAGCACCTGTTCATAGGCGGGCAGCGGCAGGCCCTTCTCCAGGAGTCGGCTGCACTCCGCCTCGCATTGGTCGAACCAGGCGAATAGGTTCTGGGTGTGGGCTTCCTCGAAGTTGTACTTGGACTGCTCCACCTCGTTCTGGAGGTAGACGTCGCCATAGCTGACCTTGCCCAGGGGGCCGTCGGTCCAGGTGAGGGCATAGACGCTCTCGACGCCCTGCAGGTACATGGCGAGGCGCTCAAGACCGTAGGTGATTTCGCCGGTGACCGGCCGGCACTCGAGGCCGCCCACCTGCTGGAAGTAGGTGAACTGGCTGATCTCCATGCCGTTCAACCACACCTCCCAGCCGAGGCCCCAGGCCCCGAGCGTCGGGGATTCCCAGTTGTCTTCCACGAAGCGGATGTCGTGCACCAGGGGATCGATGCCCAGCGCCTTGAGCGAATCCAGGTACAGATCCTGGATGTCCTCCGGCGAGGGTTTGATCACCACCTGGTACTGGTAGTAGTGCTGCAGGCGGTTGGGGTTCTCGCCGTAGCGGCCGTCGGTGGGGCGTCGCGAGGGCTGCACATAGGCGGCGGACCAGGGCTCGGGTCCGATGGCCCTGAGGAAGGTGGCCGGGTGGAAGGTGCCGGCACCCACTTCCATATCGAGGGGCTGAAGCAGCACGCAGCCTTGCCGGGACCAGTAGTCTTGCAGGTTCAGGATGAGTGCCTGAAAGGTTGTGGGCTTCTTTGAGGCCATAGTTCTTTTTAGCATCTCTAAAAATGGGTCTTTTGCCCTCTGGCGGCGTTGCGGCCGCCCTCGGAATCCTCACGTACAGTTCAGAGTACGCTCCGGTTCCTCGGGCGTCCGCGCCTAGCCAGAGGCCAAAATCCCTCATTTTTAGAGGGTCCCGGTGGTCCCTTTTGACGCGTTCCGAAGAGGCCCGCCAGTTAGGGGCGGCCAGTATAGCGGCTGGACCCGGACCCTACATCTGACCCCCGCGCCCTGCGAGGGCTCGATGGTGGCTTGCACCAAAATGGTGCACGTTGATTCACCCCCTTCTCTTCACTGAAGCCTCATCGCCCTGAAAACCAGGGGATCCGGAGTTGGCATGCCGCGTGCTTTATACAAAGCATCACCCCCCACTCTCCGGAGAGCAGGCATGGCTACCAAGAACGGCAAGGACGTCCTCGACCTCATCGCCAAGGAAGGCGTGCGTTTCGTGGACTTCCGTTTCACCGACACCCGCGGCAAGGAGCAGCACGTGACCGTGCCCTCCCACACCGTGGATGACAAGCTGTTCGAGGACGGCAAGATGTTCGACGGCTCCTCCATCGCCGGCTGGAAGGGCATCAACGAGTCCGACATGATCCTCATGCCGGACGCCAGCACCGCGATCCTCGACCCCTTCTTCGAGGAGAAGACCCTCAACCTGCGCTGCGACGTGATCGAGCCCTCCACCATGCAGGGCTACGAGCGCGACCCGCGCTCCCTCGCCAAGCGCGCCGAGGCCTATCTCAAGTCCACCGGCATCGCCGACACCGCCTACTTCGGCCCGGAGAACGAGTTCTTCATCTTCGACGACATCCGCTGGGGTGCGGACATCAGCGGTGCCTTCTACAAGATCGACTCCCAGGAAGCGGGCTGGAACTCCGAGCGCGCCTACGAGGACGGCAACTTCGGCCACCGCCCCGGGGTGAAGGGCGGCTACTTCCCAGTGCCGCCGGTCGATGCGCTGCAGGACATCCGCTCCGCCATGTGCGCCACCCTGGAGGAGATGGGCCTCAAGACCGAGGTGCACCACCACGAGGTGGCGACCGCGGGCCAGTGCGAGATCGGCGTGGCTTTCGGCCACCTGGTGCAGAAGGCCGACGAAGTGCAGATCCTGAAGTACGTGATCATGAACGTGGCCCACGCCTACGGGAAGACCGCCACCTTCATGCCCAAGCCCCTGGTGGGCGACAACGGCAACGGCATGCACGTGCACCAGTCCCTGGCGAAGGACGGCAAGAACCTCTTCAGCGGCAGCCTCTACGGCGGCCTCTCGGAGACCGCGCTCTACTACATCGGTGGCATCATCAAGCACGCGCGCGCGCTCAACGCCATCACCAACGCCGGTACCAACAGCTACAAGCGCCTGGTGCCGGGCTTCGAGGCGCCGGTGATGCTGGCCTACTCGGCCCGCAACCGCTCCGCCTCGATCCGCATCCCCTACGTGTCCAACCCCAAGGCGCGCCGCATCGAGGTGCGCTTCCCGGACTCCAGCGCCAACCCCTACTTCGCCTTCGCGGCCATGATGATGGCGGGCCTGGACGGCATCCAGAACAAGATCCACCCGGGTGAGGCCATGGACAAGGACCTCTACGACCTGCCGCCGGAGGAGGAGAAGAACATCCCGCAGGTGTGCTGGTCTCTCGACATGGCGCTGGAGCACCTGGACAAGGACCGCGAGTTCCTGAAGCGCGGCGGCGTGTTCACCGACGACGTGCTGGACGCCTACATCGGCCTCAAGATGCAGGACGTGACGCGCATGCGGATGACGACGCATCCGGTCGAGTTCGACATGTACTATTCGCTGTGATCAAAGCGGCTGCGCTCGGCATGGCGTTGTTGCACTTCGGCTCGCAGTCGGTCACGTACACCAAGAGTACGCTCCCTCCTGCTCGCCTCGCGCGCCTAGCCCTGCCTTCGCTCGCGACGCTTTGGTCCTAGTACTTGCTGAGCGATTAGTGAAGCGATAACTCAGCCGCCGAAAGGCGGCTGAGTTTTTCGGGGAGAGCGCATGAACATCCGTCCTGTCCGACCCTCAGACGCCCCAGCGATAGCCACCATCTATGCACCGCATGTCAGCGAAGGCACCGCCTCCTTCGAGCTAAGCCCTCCCGACGAGATGGAGATGGCTGAACGCATCCGCCGTACCGTGGGGGAGCGGCCTTGGCTCGTGTACGAGGACGGCGGCAGGGTCTGGGGTTACGCCTACGCCGGCAAGCACCGGGAACGCCCCGGCTATCAGTGGTCGGTAGAGGTGTCTGTATATGTGCACCACGGCAAGCACCGGGCCGGCGTGGCGCGGGCACTCTATGCCGAGCTTCTCCAGGAGCTCACCCGCTTGGGTTATTACAACGCCTACGCCATCATCACGCTGCCCAATATCGCGAGCGTCGGCTTGCACGAGTCCTTCGGCTTCGTGCCCGTGGGGGTATGCCGGAACGCGGGCTTCAAGCTAGGGCGTTGGTGGGACGTGGGTTGGTGGCAGAAGAGTCTTCGTGCTTATACGGTCCCGACCGGAGCGCCTGTTTCCTTGGCGGGATGAAGACGACGCGGCCGGGACTCGTGTCCCGGCCGTGGCGTCTTGAATAGAAAAGCTGGTGTGCCGCGGGGATGGGGGGAAACGGCACACCAGCAAGAGGCCGGGAGTGGGGTAGCTCCCGGGCGGCCCCACAGGGAGAAGAGGGGCCGCAGTCACGCGCGGGCGCGCGTGATTCGTCAAAGCGGTTCTGTCATCGATTTAACAGTTTGGACTAGACCGTCCAGTCCAATCTAATCATAGTCCCGGACTTGGGTATTTTCAAGTGCTAAATGACCTTTGGTCATTTAAGCTTGAGGGCGGACCGGGGATGCACTACTCTGCGGCCATGAAGCACTTTTTCAAGGTCACGGCTCTCTTGCTCTGCGGCTTAGCGGTGCTCTCGACCGGATTCGGCGACACCCTCTACAAATGGGTGGATGAGCAGGGCAACGTGCATTACTCCGACAAGCCCCACCCTGGGGCTACCCGGCTGCACCTGCCCAAACCTACCACCTACTCGGCGCCCACTGTGGCGATGCCCGAGGTGCAGAACAATTCACAACCGCCGCCGGCCCAGCAGCAGGGCTACACCAGTTTCGAGATCGCCTCGCCGTCACCGGACCAGGTCTTCTGGAATGTGCAGAGCGTGACCGTGAGCTTGAGCCTGCAGCCGGGCTTGCATCAGGGAGATCAGGTCACCGTCACCCTGGATGACAAGACCATCGGCCCCGGATCCGCTACCACGGTCACATTCAACGACCTGGATCGGGGTGAGCACACTGTCCATGCCACAGTCTCAGGTGCCGGCGGCACCATGATCGCTAAACCTGTGACCTTCTACATCCAACGAGGGACGAAAGGTATGCACTGATTTGGTGCATGTGCACTATAATGGTGCATAGCCTGGAGTCAGTGTGGATCCAAAGTCTTTGCCTTCCAGCATCCTGGAAAACCAGACCACGGCACTGCTGTGGTTGGATGCGGATCTCCGCCTCCGCTACCTGAACCCTGCTGCCGAGACCCTGCTGAAGCTGGATGGCCATCAGGCTCTGGCTGGCCCGGTGGGCAACATCCTGCCCGGATCCCCCGAACTCCTTTCCGCCCTGGCTCGTGCCGCCGAGCAGCGCGAGGCTTACACCCAACGGGAACTCCGGCTGAGCCTGGAGGGAGGCGAGGTCGTCACCGTGGATTGCACCGTGACGCCCGTGGCGGAGCGGGACGGGGAGGCGCCACTCCTGGTGGAGCTCATCCCCCTCGACCGGCATCTGCGCATCAGCCGCGAGGACGCGCTCATCGCCCAGCATGCCGCCAACCGCCTGCTGGCCCGCAACCTGGCCCATGAGATCCGCAACCCCCTCGGGGGGCTGCGTGGCGCGACCCAGCTCCTGGACCGGCGCCTGCCGGACGAAGCGCTGCGCGAGTACACCCGCATCATCATGGGCGAAGCCGACCGGCTCACCGCCCTCGTGGACGCCATGCTCGGGCCTGTCCGCCCGCCGTCGCTGGACGCCGTGAACATCCACGAACTCGTGGAGCACGTGGCGCGGCTCATCGAGAGCGAGGCGCCCGCGAGCCTCGAGCTCGCGCGCGACTACGACCCGAGCCTGCCGGATCTCAAGCTCGACCGCGGGGAGATCATCCAGGTGCTGTTCAACCTGGCGCGCAACGCGCGCGAAGCGCTCGCCGACCGCGGGCGGCTCCTGTTCCGCACCCGGGTGCTGCGCCAGTTCACCATCGGCTCACGCCGCCACCGCCTCGTGGCCTGCGTGGACGTGGAGGACGACGGGCCCGGCGTCGCCCCCGAGCTGCTGGCGCGCATCTTCGCGCCGCTCGTGAGCGGCAAGCCTCACGGCACGGGCCTCGGGCTCTCCATCGCCCAGGAACTCGTGAACCGCCACGGGGGCCTCATCGAATGCGCGAGCGCTCCGGGCCGCACCGTGTTCTCCATCCTGCTGCCTCTGGAAGAGACGTCATGAGCAAGCAACATATCGAAGTCTGGATCGTGGACGACGACCCCACGCTGCGCTTCGTCATGAACGAGGCCCTGCAGCAGGCCGGCTTCGAGGTGCGGCTCTTCGCCGCGGCCGAGGAGGCGCGCCAAGCGCTCGCCACGCAGCAGCCGGCGGTACTGGTCTGTGACGTGCGCCTGCCGGGGGAGAGCGGCTTCGACCTGCTGCGGTATCTTCGCCAGGAGCGCCCGCGGCTTCCTGTGATCGTGGTCACGGCCCACGCGGACCTGGAGAGCGCGGTGACTGCTTACCGGGGCGGCGCTTTCGAATATCTGCCCAAGCCCTTCGACCTGGACGAGCTGGCGCTGCTCGTGAACCGCGCCGCCCAGGCCCACGGCTCCGCCGAGTCGGAAGTGGCGCCGCCGGGAGAGGCGGAACAACTCATCGGCGAAGCAACTGCCATGCAACAGGTGTTCCGCACCATCGGGCGGCTCAGCCAGAGCCAGCTCACGGCGCTCATCACCGGGGAATCGGGTACCGGCAAGGAACTCGTGGCCCGCGCCCTGCACCGGCACAGCCCGCGGGCCAAGGCGCCGTTCATCGCGCTCAACACCGCCGCCATCCCCGCCGAACTGCTGGAATCGGAACTCTTCGGCCACGAGCGCGGGTCCTTCACCGGCGCTTCCAGCCGCCGGCTCGGCCGCTTCGAGCAGGCCCACGGCGGCACGCTGTTCTTGGACGAGATCGGCGACATGTCCGCAGCGTTGCAGACGCGGCTGCTGCGGGTGCTGGCGGAAGGGGAGTTCTTCCGCGTCGGCGGCCATGAGGCCGTGAAAGTGGACGTGCGCATCATCGCGGCCACCCACCAGGACCTGGAGGCGCGCGTGGCGGCGGGTGAATTCCGCGAGGACCTGTTCCACCGGCTCAACGTGGTGCATGTGCACATGCCGGCGCTCAGGGAGCGGCGCCAGGACATCCCGCTGCTGCTGGAGCATTTCATGGGTGCCGCGTCCCGCGAGCTGAACGTCGTGGGCAAGCGCCTGACGCCCGCGGCGGTCGCCGACCTGAAATCGCGGCCCTGGCACGGCAACGTGCGTGAGCTCAGGAACTACTGCCGACGGCTCATGCTCATGGCGCCGGGACGCGTCGTGGACAAGGCCGAGCTGCCGGAGTCATCGGAGCAGGTCCGGGGCGCGCAGCGGGGCGGTGATTGGCGCCAGGCGCTCCGCGCCTGGGCCGAGGGGGAACTCGCTTCCGGCCGCTCCGAGTTGCTGGCGGATGCCCTGCCGGAGTTCGAGAAGATCCTGCTGGATGCGGCGCTCGCCAAGACCGGCGGCAGGCGCCAGGAAGCCGCGAAGCTCCTGGGTTGGGGGCGGAACACCCTCGCCCGCAAGCTCAAATCCACCTCGGGTTGAGGAGACGATATGGCTATCGAAGCATCCCTGGAGAACCGCGAAAACCACCACGCCGTCGCCGTGGCGACGAACGGGGTGATGCACGAACTAAGCATCCCGCCGCGCCACAACGGCCGCGGTTCCAGCGTCAACGGCGGGGAGGTGCTGTGCCTGGCCCTCGCCACCTGCTACTGCAACGACGTCTACCGCGAAGCCAAGCCCCGGGGTATCGAGGTGATCCGGGTGAACGTGGATGTGCAGGCGGAGTTCGGCGCTCCGGGGGAAGCGGCGAGATCCCTCAGCTATCGCGCCACGGTCGAGGCCCGTGCGCCGGAGCAAGCCATCCGCGAACTGATGCAGCATACGGACAAGGTGGCGGAGATCCAGGCCACGCTGCGCCAGGGGATGAAGGTGCATTTCGAGATCGCCGAGGCCCTGAGCGTGGGTTGAGCCACCGAGCGATGAACTAGTGCGTGCGCGCCCTGTCCCATGGAATGCACCCCCATCCCTTGGAGACCCCATGCACCGTTTCGTCTACGTACGCGTATTGTCTTCCTGCTTCTGCATCATCGGTTCCTTGTGCATCGGCACGGCTGTTGCAGATACAGGCAAAGCCAACCCGTACCTGATCCCGCAACTCCAGAAGGGCCAGATCTTCGCCAATGTCTTCTCGAAGGCCTTGGAAGTGCGTGGCGAGGGCTTCGAGCCTTATAGCGGTCGTTACAGCGGCACCGAGGCCTACAAGGTGCTCGACCCCGATCCCTCCAAGCCCACGTTCGATACCCGCTCGCCGGCTTTCGACAAGCCCGACTATCACGCCATCGCGACACTGGGGGACGGTGGGCAGGACTGGTGCGAACAGGGCAAGTGCACCGTCAACCGCCAGACCAGTGGGCCCATCTTCAACCCCTTGCTCTGGGGGATGCCCGACGGCGAGCTCAAACTGGGGCAGACCTGGCAGGTTACGGTCACTGAACCCTGGGAGATAGGTCCGGCAGGCAAGGAGACGGTACGGGTGGTGAGCCTCGATCCCGCGGAGGGCATCGTGACCCTGGAGCGGGACGGCAATGGCACGGGCAAATCCCAGGACGACGAGCGCAAGCTCTCCATCACCGTGAAGGGCAAGAAGCTGGATGCGACCGTCGTGGCGGGCCCATCCACCTGGAGCGGTCTCACCACCGTCCAGCACGGCCTGATCCTGAACGACGAGATCCTGATCCGCCGCCCGGTGAGCCTGCAGACGGAAGCGGGCACCTTCAGCGGTGAGGAGACGGAATACACCCTGTTGAACCTGATGCCCGCCATGGGCATCAGCTATTCGGCCGGCTGAACCCGCTCAACCCGCCGCGCAGACCTCGAGCTTCTGCCCGGGAAGGTTGAGGGCGCCGGTGAGCTGGCTCACGTTCTTGAGCTTGTGACGGGCCAGGTAGTCGGCGATGCCGGCGTTGAGCTTCATGCATACGAGGGGGTCGTAGAAGAGCGCGGTGCCGACGCCCACGGCGGAGGCGCCGGCCAGCAGGAACTCGATGGCGTCCTTCACGGTGGTGACGCCGCCCTGGCCGATGATGGGGATGCCGTGGGCCTTGGCCACCTGGTAGACCTGCTGCACCTTGAGCAGGGCGATGGGCTTGATGGCCGGCCCCGAGAGGCCGCCCTGGAAGTTGCCGATCACCGCCTCGCGCTTCTCCACGTCCACCGCCATGCCCATGAGGGTGTTGATCACCGCGAAGCCGTCGGTACCCGCTTCGATGCAGCGGCGCGCGTTCAGCGCGATGTCCGTCTGGTTGGGGGAGAGCTTGGTGATGATGGGCTTCCTGGTGACGGCGCGGCAGGCGGCCACCACGCGTGCCGACATGTCCGGGTCGTTGCCGAACTGCACGCCGCCTTCCTTGACGTTGGGACAGGAGATGTTGATCTCCATGGCGTCTATCGGCGAGTCGTCGAAGCGGCGCGTGACCTCGGCGTATTCCTCCACCGTGGAGCCCGATACGTTGGCGATGAAGCGGGTCTCGGAGAAATCGAGCGTCGGGAGGATCTGCTTCACCACGTGATCCACGCCCGGGTTCTGAAGGCCGATGGCGTTCAGCATCCCCGCGGGGGTCTCGTAGACCCGGTGTGGCTTGTTGCCGAGGCGTGGTTTCAGGGTGGTCCCCTTCAGGCACACGGCGCCGGCATCCCGGTTGGAAAAGCCCTCCACCCGCGTATATTCTTCGCCGAACCCGACGCAGCCCGAGAGCAGCACCAGCGGCGTATCGAAACGCATACCGCAGAAGCGGGTCTTGAGGGACTCGGGGTGAGCGCCGGATTCTTTCATGCGAGGCGACGATGTTTCACGTGGTGTTGTTCCAGCCGGAGATCCCGCCGAACACGGGCAATATCATACGCCTCTGTGCCAACGCCGGGGCAGCGCTGCACCTCATCCATCCCCTGGGTTTCGAGTTGAGCGAGGCGCGGGTGAAGCGCGCGGGCCTCGACTACCATGAGATGGCCACGGTGCGGGAGCACGCGGACCTCGCCGCTTTCAAGCGGGAGGTAGCGCCGGCACGCTTGTTCGCCGTCTCCACCCGCGGCACCCGCCGCTATACCGACGTGGTCTATGCGCCCGGCGACGCCTTCCTCTTCGGGCCCGAGACCCGCGGCCTGCCCCAGGAGCTGCTGGACGCCATGTCCGGGAACCAGGTGCTGCGCCTGCCCATGCGGCCCGACAACCGCAGCCTCAACCTCTCCAACGCCGTGGCGGTGCTGGTCTACGAGGCCTGGCGCCAGCAGGGTTTCGCCGGCGCCAAATAGCAACGGGGCGCACTCGCGTGCGCCCCGCCGCATCGGACTTCAGACGCTCACTGCTTGAGCAGGGCGGTGGCCTTGTCGAGTTCCGCGCTGTACTTATCGAGGGTGTCGGCCAGCACCACGATGTACTGGGTGGCCGTGTCCCACTGCTGCTCTTCGATGGCCTCGCGCACGCCCGGCAGGGTCTTGGCGCCGTATCCGGTGTAGAGCCCGGCCGCGTAGATCATGTGCTTGAACCAGGGCCGCCCCGGCAGTCCGCCGGAATAGAGCAGGTCCTGCTCCATGCCCTGCAGCTGATGGTTAAGGTCCCCGAGGCGGCCTGCGTCCAGCTTGAAACCGCCGGCCGCCGCTGTCGCATAGGCCGCGTCATAGGCGGCGGCGCTGGCTTTCAGCTTCACGAGCGCGTTGTCGAGCGGCGCGAAGTCGAGGAAGGGCACGGGTTTCGCCTCCGGCGGCGGCACGCTGGTCACGGTGGGGTCCGCCGCCAGGGTGAAAGCGTGGTTCGCGAGGAGCCTGTCCAGCTGCTCGTTGTGGGCGCGCTCGTTGTCGGCCAGGGAATGCAGCTGGCTCAGGTAGTCCGACACCGTGTCGGCGAAGGGGCCGTAGCTGAAAGGCAGCACGTCCGCATCCGCGAAGCGCAGCGCCGTGTGGCCCGCCACCTCGGACATGGCCACTCCGTACTTGAAGCCCGGGTCACCGAAGCGGTTGTAATGGTCCCAGGAATCATAGAGCGAGTGGTACTCGCCGCCCTCGCCTTCGCCGGCGAAGCTGATATCGACCGAGGCGATGCCGAGGTGGTCCAGGAACGCGGTGTAGTCGGAGCCCGAGCCCAAGGCGCCGAGGGGCAGGTCCTGGCCCGAGGCGGCGAGCTTGGCGAGCTTGTCATCGTCTCCGTTCTTGGACAGGGCGTCGGCCTCGATGCGTGCGCGCAACCGGTCGGTGACGCTCACGCCGGTCTCGGGATCGGTGACGCCGGCGGCCAGCTGGTCGAACATGTGCTGCAGCGAGTGCGAACCCTCCGCATTCAGGAAGCCGCGGCTGTTGTTGTCGGTGTTGATGTAGATCACCGCCTTCTTCTGCAGCTCCTCCGCGTTGGTCTCGCTCCACTCCGTGGAGCCGAGCAGACCCGGCTCCTCGCCGTCCCAGCTCGCGTACACCAGCGTGCGCTTCGGACGCCAGCCGGTCTTGAGCAGCGCACCGATGGACTGGGCTTCGTTCAGCAGCGCCACGTTGCCCGAGAGCGGGTCCTCGGAACCGAACACCCAGCCGTCGTGGTGGTTGCCGCGCACCACCCACTCGTTGGGATACACGCTGCCCTTGACCATGGCCACCACGTCGTAGATCGGCTTCTGGTCCCAGTTGGAGAGCACCTTGAGGTGCGCCTTCGCCGGACCGGGGCCGATGTGGTAGGTGAGGGGCAGGGCACCGCGCCAGGCGGCGGGAGCCACTTCGCCGCCGAGCGCTTCGAGGAAGGGCTTGGCGTCGTTGTAGGAGATGGGCAGCACCGGGATCTTGAGGACGGTCTTGGCATCCTTCAGGTCGAAGCTCCCCGGTTCCCGCGGCGAACCCCTGCCGGGCGTGAGCGGGTCGCCGGGGTAGACCGGCATGTCCGCCACCGAGCCGCGCTGCACGCCGTCGCCGCTGCGGAACGGACCCTTGGGATAGACATCGCCCTGCCAGTAGCCGTCGTCGCGCGGATCGGAGTAGATGATGCAGCCCACCGCGCCGTGCTCGTAGGCGAGCTTCGGCTTCAGGCCGCGCCAGCCGGCGCCGTAGCGGGCGATGACGATCTTGCCCTTCACGTCCACACCGTGGCGCGCCAGTTCCTTGTAGTCGTCCGGCATGCCGTAGTTCACGTACACCACATCGGCGGTCACGTCGCCGTCGGCGCCGTAGACGTTATAGGGCGGGAGCACGTCGGTGAGACCGGAAGTGCTGTCTCCCGCCACCTGGGGTTCGTGCAGCGCCGCCTTGAAGGCGCTCGGCGCCACGAGCTCCAGTTCCTCCTGCTTCGGCGTGGGATAGAGCACGTAGAAGGTCTCGATCTGCGCGTCCCAGCCCCAGCTGCGGAACAGCTTCAGCATCATCTCCGCGTTGGCCTTGTCGTGGGGCGTGCCCACGTTGTTGGCCTCCGAGGCCATGTCCTTGTTCCAGGCGCTCTGCTGGGCGGCGCTCAAGCCTGCGTCGAAATTCTGCTCCAGGGCCGCCTCCGCCCTCGCGCCCGGAGCGGAGAAGCCGACCATGGCCGGCGCCTGATCGGCCGCGGCGCCCAGGGCGGCGCTGGTCAGGAGGGCGGAAGCCAGGGACACCAGGAACCTCGAGGATTTCATGCGCATGGCGACCTCAAAAGCTGGGAGGAGGGGAAACGGGGGATTAGATGATATGCCGGTAATTAGGTTCCAGCACGGGACGTGGGACTTATGTCCCCAAGCAGACCCGATCCCGGGTGTTTACCGGGCGCTCTCTTGCTTGAGCGCCCGGTTCATCAGGGTCTCCACCGCCGCACGCGGGTCGAGGCCCTGGTAAAGGATGCGGTAGAGATGCTCCGAGATGGGCATCTCCACCTTGAGGCGGGCGGCGAGCACGTGCACCGCTTCCGCCGCGTAGACGCCTTCCACCACCTGACCGATGTCCTTGGCTACCTGTTCGCGGCTCTTGCCGCTCGCCAACCCCAAGCCCATGCGCCGGTTGCGGGACTGGTCGTCGGTGCAGGTGAGTACCAGGTCGCCCAGACCCGCGAGGCCCTGGAAAGTCTCGACCTTGGCGCCGAGCTTGAGCCCGAGGCGTGTGATCTCCGCGAGGCCGCGGGTGATGAGCGCGGCGCGGGCGTTGGCACCGAAGCCGAGCCCATCGCTGATGCCGGTGCCGATGGCGATGATGTTCTTGACCGTGCCGCCTACCTCCACGCCGGTGAGGTCGTCGGAGGTGTAGGCGCGGAACACCGGGCTCGCCACCGCCTGGGCGAGGTCCGCGGCGAAGGCCGCGTCGTCGGAGGCGACGGTGACGGCGGTGGGCATGCCCTTCGCCACTTCCTTGGCGAAGGTGGGACCCGAGAGCACGGCGAAGGGCACGCCGGCACCCAGCACCTCACGTGCCACCTCGTGCAGGAGCTTGCCGCTCTCGATCTCGAAGCCTTTGGTGGCCCAGGCGAGGCGGAGCTTGCTGGGTTTCGCGGCGGCGATCTGCTGCAGGGTGCCGCGGAAGCCGTGGCTCGGCACCACCACCAGGAGGTCGTTGCATTCCGAGACGAGGCGCGTGAGCTCGAACTCGATGGCTAGCAGCTCGGGGAAACGGTAGCCCGGCAGGAAGCGCTTGTTCTCCCGGTCCGCGGGCAAGGGGTCGAGTTCGCTACGGTCCACGGACCAGAGCCGCACCGGCCGGCCATTGCGCGAGAGCAGGATGGCGAGCGCCGTGCCCCAGGAACCGGCGCCGACGATGCCGATGGGTGCCACGGCGCCCATTCGGTTCCCGCGTCTCAGCCGTTCGCCGCGGCGGTGTTCTCCGCCAGGCTTTGGGCAAAGATCAGGTCGAAGTTCACCGGCTGCAGCAGCAGGGCGGGCATGCTGCCCTTCATGATCAGGTCGGAAATGACCTCACGCGCATACGGGAAGAGGATGCTGGGGCAGTAACTCGCCATGATGGCGGCCATCTCCGCTTCGTTGAAGCCGCTGACGCTGAACAGGCCTGCCTGGTGCACTTCCGCCAGGAACATGCTGCGGTTCTCGGCAGTGGCTTCGGCGGTGACCGTGAGCACTACCTCGATCTGGCCGTCGTCGAGCCGCTTGTTGGCGGTGCGCATGTTCACCTTCACTTCGGGGTTCATGGGGGTCGTGAACACCTCCGGTGCACGTGGCGATTCGAAGGAACAGTCTTTCACGTAGATGCGGATCAACAGCACCTGCTTGCTGCCGCCCGGAGTGCTTTCGTTCTCGACCATGGTCTTCCTCGGA
>DASSIS010000044.1:0-27873 GCA_035691665.1 Gammaproteobacteria bacterium
GCCGCAGCAGCACGTCGAGGATCGTAGCGTTCCCCATGGCGTCCTCGTAAGCGCTGATCTGGGTCGAGCCGCGGTAGGTCTGCGCATTCACGTCGGCACCGTGGTCGAGCAGGAACTCCACCATGGCCGGGTCATTCGCGCCGATGGCATAGAACAGGGACGAGGAGCCGTTCTGGGTGACGGATGCGCCGTGGGCCACCATGTCCTGGACGAGGTCCATGGCCCTGGCTCGATCACTGACCTTGCCGCTGGCGCCGAGGCTAGCGGCGAGGCTCAGGACCGGAACCTGGTATTGGGTGGCGCTGTTCAGCGGCGCGCCATGGTCCACCAGGGTCTTGGCTATATCCACGTGGCCGGCGAGGGCGGTCCGCAGCGCATCCTCGAGATCGGTGTCGCTGATGCCCGGATTGCCCTTCTGGGCGAGCAAGGCGTTCACCGCCTGCAGATCGCCGTGCAGGATGGCGAGGTTCAGTGGCGAATAAGGCCTGTAGGCCACGGGCGCCATGACCCAGCCCTGCGCCATGAGGCTGGCCTCCACGTGCAGGATGGGATCGGGCTGGTGGAAGAAGCTCCCGCTGACCAGCACGCTCACGTCCCGCTCGGACCAACTGCTCAAGGCGCAAGGCGTCGAACCCAACCCCACGATCTCGAACTCGCAGTCGAGGCCGTGCGTGACCAGGTGGAAGACCTCATGGACAGTAGGGCTGGCCGCGGAGCGCCACTGGTCGGTACGCTGAACATCTACCGCCGGCGGGGGCGAGGCCATCGAGCCGTGGAAACCCAGCAACATGCCGCTCAGGCTGGGATTGTCATACGGCGACGGCCCGATCGAAGTCGGTGTGGTGCGGAAGATGATCTGCTGGCTGTGGCCGGCGAAGTCCACGCTGATGGCGAACACGCCGGTCTTGCCCGGGGTCGGGAAATCGCCGAACGTCAGGTGGCAGGCGGTATCCACGGTTTGGGGTCCCGCGTCCTTGAACGCGAACTCACGAAGCAGGCAGCCATCCGGCTTGAGCACGATGCTGTCAAAGCGCCATATTCCCTGCTCATCCGGGCGCCAGTTGGTGGCCAAGAACACCGTGCCGGGCGTGAAGCTGTAGGCGGCAGGGCCGTCGGCCGATGCCGGGGCGGACACGAAGAGCACGCAGATTAGCGCCAAGAACGCGGCAACACGATGAGCCATGGTATCCCCTTCCCTTTGGATCCTCATGGTACGAGCCGGATCCTCGCGGGCCAGACTAGCAACGTCCGTGCATCAGGTCCATCAGAGTGGCTCTATAATCTAGCCATGACAGTACGACGCCTCACAGGGCTGGATCGCATCCTCTCGGAGTTCGAGCACGCACTGCGCACCTCCTTCGCCTCCTCCGCCCACGCGGCCCAGCGGCCGAGCCCCGCGGCGGCGCTACAGGAAGGTGAGCTTAGCGAGGCCGAGCGCATCGAGGCGGGTCGACTCATGCGGGTGAACCACGCCGGCGAGATCGCCGCCCAGGCCCTCTACCAGGGCCAGGCCTTCATGGCCCGGAGCGCCCACGTGCGCGCGGCCATGGATGAGTCCGCCGCCGAGGAGGTGGACCACCTCGCCTGGTGCGAGCAGCGCCTGCGGGAACTCAGCACCCCCGCGAGCAAGCTCGATCCCCTCTGGTACCTGGGCTCCTTCGCTATCGGCGCCGCGGCGGGCTTCTTGGGCGACAAGGAGAGCCTGGGGTTCGTGGGCGAGACCGAGAAGCAGGTGGTGCAGCATCTCGAAGGCCACATGGCCCGCCTGCCGGAGCAGGACCAGAAGAGCCGCGCCATCCTGGAACAGATGAAGACCGACGAGGCCCACCACGGGGCCAAGGCGGAGCGCGCCGGCGGGGCCTCCCTGCCCGTGCCGGTGCGGCTCTTCATGCGGCTCACCTCGAAAGTGATGACCTCAACCGCCTACTGGATTTGATCACCACGGGCTCGGCTGGTGCTTGCCGGTGGTGATGAGCTTGCGCAGGTTCCCGTTCACCAGCATGTTCCAGCCGTTCGAGCAGCCTTCGTAGCACTCGAAGTCGGGCCCCAGGCCTGCGTGGCTGAAACGCAGCTCGGTCTTGTCGCCCTTCTTGGCGATGTCGAAGACGATGTCCGTGCCCTTCCACTCGTCCTTGTGCTCCACGAAATCGAGCTTGGCATCCACCACGTGCCAGACGAGCTTCTTGCCGGGGACGAACTCGGTGACGCGCTGCTTGGAATAGTGGGCGCCCTCGACGCGGTAGGTGAACTCGTCCCCCAGCTTGCCGCTGTCGCCCACGACTTCTCCTGACCACCAGCCGCGCACGTCGTTGATGGCCTGGAAGACCTGCTCCGGATCCTGGTCCACCGTGAAGCTGGCGGTGAAATGCTTGTTCTTCATGACTCACTCCTTGGGTTGTTTACGATGAAACCATTTTTGATTCAGACGGCTATGAGATCCCCGGCGAACATGACCGCGCCCGCCGCCACGATGACCAGGCCCACGAGGCGGGCCACCCTCCTGGGCGCGGGCGCCAGGCGTTCGGCGCTGACGGCGAAGGTGAGCAGCGCCATGAGCCTCAAGTCCATGACCCCGGCCAGGAGCTGCACCAGCATGAGGTTGGCGTTGCAGCGCAGGCAGCAGAGCCCGAGATGCACGCCGTGCTGCCAGGCGCCTCGTCCTTGGGCGGCTCCGGTGGCGCAGGGCGTGACGGCGCGGCAGCGCGCGAGCTGGCCGAGCTTCCACTCCGTCATCTGGAAGACGCCCAGGAACACCACGGCGATCCCGGTGAGGGCCGGGACACAGCGGGCGAAAAGCGCGGAGTTGAGGGCGAGCGCCGCCAGCAGCACCCCGGGCAGATAAGCCAGGGCGCCGAACCCCAGCCACACGCTGAGGTAACCGGCCCCGGCCAGCCAGCGACCTATCGCCGGTCTCCGGGTGCGGTGATAAGCCAGCAGCATCGGCACGAGCGCCGGCAGCATCATGGCCGCCATCATGAGCAGCCACATGCCGAGGAACAGGGCGGCGGCGCCCGGCCAGCTCTGGCCCGGCATGCGCATCCAGGCCATGGAGAGGGTCCAGCCCCCCGGCATCTCCATGCCGCCGGACATGGCGTCGCCGCAATAAGTGGTGGCGCCGGCGCTCAAGGCGAAGAGGAGCGCAGAGACAGCCAGGAAGGGTCGCTCGCCCTTCCCGGCCGCCGGCGCGGCGGGCCGGGGAGCTGCGCCGGGTTCGCGCAGCTCCCCTACCTCCTCGATTTGTTCGCAGCAGCGCATCGCTTGGCTCCGCTCAGCGCGTGCCGTACTCGTCGTTGCGGCGCCACCAGATGTCGTCGCCCTCGTTGCGGCCGAGGGGTGCGCGATCCAGCCACTGGTACATGCCCCACAGGCCGTCGAGGCCGCGCGCGTAGGTGGAATAGCGGTGGTACACCTTGCCGCCTTCGAGGATGAAGGTGCTCATGCCCGGCCGCTCGCGCACGTAGGTGAGCGCATCGGTGCCGGTACCCGCCGCGATGTTGCGCACGAACGGCGGCAAGTCGTCGCTGGCGTTCAGGGGATGGCCGTTGCGCCGGTAGTTGTACTCGTTGTCGCCCTCGCTCTGCTGCTGCTCGGTGATGGACACGTTGAAGTCGTAGTTGAAGTCGCCGCTGGCCGCCGAGGCCCAGGGGAAGCTCCAACCCAGGCGCTGCTTGTAGGCCTGCAGCTTCGCGAGCGGCGCCCGCGACACCGCCATGAGGGTCACGTCGTGATTGGCCAGGTGCGGGGCGAAGCCGTTGAAGCCGTCGGCGATGGCCGAGCAGGAGGGGCAGCCGGCCTTGTAGTCGGGCCCGAACATGAAGTGGTACACCATGAGCTGCGAGCGGCCCTTGAACAGGTCCTTCAGGGTCGCGGGCCCTTCGTCGGTGTCGAAGCGGTATTCCTTCTCGACCTTCACCCAGGGCAGTTCCTGGCGCTGCTGGGCCAGCTCGTCGCTGCGCCGGGTCAGTTCCTTCTCGGCCTTGAGCAGTTCGAGCCGCTTCGCCAGCCATTCCTCGTGTGTCGCGGTGCTGTGGGCAGTCATGGGCTTATCCTCCGTCCGGTTGTTTCGCTATCCACCCGGCTCGCGCCTCGGGCGCGGTGGGTGGGGGTCGGGGATTAGCTTAGAATCGGCCCACGCCAGAGCGGGAGTAACAAGTGTGGCGGGATTCGGATGGACTCGCTGATCACGGCCGCGGCCCGCGCGCTCGCCGCCGGTGACCCGCTGGGCGCCCTGAAGCGCGTGGCGCTGCGGGATGACGCGCCGGCGCTGGCGCTCCGGGGCATCGCCATGGCCCAGCTCGGCGAGCTCTCCCGCGCCAAGGCCCTCTTGAAGAGCGCCGCCCGCGCCTTCGGCCCGGGAGAAGCGCTGGCCCGCGCCCGCTGCGTCGTGGCCGAGGCGGAGGTGGCGCTCGCTTCCCGCGATCTCGGCTGGCCCGCGAAGGCGCTGGAGGCGGCGCGCGCCACCCTCGAAGCCCGGGGCGACCGGGCCAACGCAGCCCATGCGCGGCATCTCGATGTCCGGCGTCTCGTGCTCATCGGCCGCCTCGACGAGGCCGAGTGGGCGCTGACCCAGGTGGACCCCGCTTCCCTCCCCTCCGCATTGCGGGCCACCCATGAACTGGTGATCGGCGGCATCGCCCTGCGCCGGCTGCAGGCCAAGGCGGCCCGCGCGGCCCTGGCCCGGGCCGCGAGCGCCGCGCGTGAGGCGGGCATCCCGGCGCTGATGGCGGAAGTGGAGAGCGCGGTCCGGTTGCTGGACGCGCCGGCGGCGCGGCTGATCGCGGACGGCGCGGAAAAGCTGCTGCGGCTGGAAGAGGTGGAACCCCTGCTGGCCTCGGAGGCGCTGTTGGTGGACTCCTGCCGCCATCAGGTACGCGATGCCAAAACCGTGATCCCGCTCGCGAGCCGCCCGGTGCTCTTCGCCCTGGTGCGCGCACTGGCGGAAGCCTGGCCCCGAGACCTGCCGCGCAGCACCTTGATCCTCAAGGCTTTCCGCACCAAGCACGCGGACGAGACCCTGCGCGCGCGCCTGCGGGTCGAGGTCGGCAGATTGCGCAAGCTGCTGTGGACGCTCGCCGAGGTGGAGGCCACCGAGCAGGGCTTCAGACTGGCGCCGCGGCGCGACCGCGAGGTACGGGTGCTGGCACCACCGTTCGAGGACGCGGATGCGGCGCTCCTGGCCCTGCTCGCCGACGGCGAATCCTGGTCGAGCTCTGCCCTGGCGCTGGCCATCGGTGCCAGCCAGCGCACGGTGCAGCGCGCGCTCGACGCCCTGGCCGCCGCCGGCAAGGTGCGCCCTCTCGGCCGCGGCCGCTCCCGCCGCTGGCTGAGCGCGCCGCTGCCCGGATTCACGACGACATTGTTACTCCCCTCGCCGCTGCCGAACGACTAGGATGGGACCATGAGACGCGAAACCGCCGAAGTCATCCGCGAGTACGGCCCCTTCCCCGGTGCGGAGAAGGTCGGCGGCGTCAGCTACGACGGCAGGCAGGTCTGGTTCGCCGGCGGCGGCAAGCTGCATGCCTTCGACCCCGCCGACGGCAAGCCGCTCGGCACCCTCGACGTACCCGCCCACGCCGGCACCGCCTTCGACGGCAAGCACCTGTATCAGATCGCCGAGGATCGCATCCGGAAGGTGGACCCCGCGACCGGCCAGGTGCTCGCCACCATCCCGGCTCCCGGCAAGGGCGGCGACTCGGGGCTCACCTGGGCCGAAGGCACGCTGTGGGTGGGTGAATACCGGGCGCGCAAGATCCATCAGATAGACCCGGAGACGGGCGCGATCCTGCGCACCATCGAGTCGAACCGCTTCGTCACCGGCGTCACCTGGGCGGACGGCGAGCTCTGGCACGCCACCTGGGAGGGCGACGAGAGCGAACTCCGGCACATCGACCCCAAGACGGGCGGAGTGCTGGAGAGCCTCGCGATGCCCGAGGGGATCAACGTCTCGGGGCTCGAGTACGACGGCGCGGACCGCTTCTATTGCGGCGGCGGCGGCACCGGCAAGGTGCGGGCCGTGCGCCGGCCCAAGCGGGCCCGAGCCTGACCAACGGGGCGCCCCGGGCGCGTCCTGCGCACCGGGGGCACCTTCCTCTCGACGATATCCTCAGCTGCTGGCGGGTGCACCGCTCGTGATGTTGCAGACCGGTGCGGTGGTAGGCGCCGTGTTCGAGGGGTTGCCGGCGTGCAGCTGGATGTTGCCGCCGCCCTGCGCGCTGCCGCCCAGGGTGTGGTTGGAGTCGCCGCTCGTGGTGTACACCACGGTGCCGTTCTGGCCCAGGGTGATGGTGAAGGTGTCGTTCACTCCCGGCTCGCCGTTGTCCGCTGCCATGACGTCGTAATCCACCGGGCCGTAGAGGTTGGTCTCGGCGGTGCCGCAGATCTCACGGGTGTAGTCGTCCACCTGCATGTAGGCGGTCACGGTGGCGTTGGTCACGTGCAGCCCGGCCTCCTGGTCCACGTAGTTGAGGTGCCCCCACCAGGCACCGTTCTTGACGCCGCCGCCGACGCCGAAGTTGGCCGTGGAACCGTCGTCATGGGTGATCCAGCCACCGCCGGTGAGGAAGTCCAGGGGCACCGGGCCCGTGGTGTTCCAGGCGCCGGCAGGTCCGGTGGTGCCGAGCAGCAGCAGCGCCGCCGCGGGGAGGGTGGTCAAGGTCTTGAGAGGGAATTTCATGGTCTGTACTCCTTCATCACGCAGATCGAGCACGGCGGTCGCCGCGCGCCTCGGGTCGGATGCCGCCGGATGGCCGCGTCCGTCCCGACACGCGAAGCTATCCCGTGTGTGCAGGCATGAACAATTGGGATTAATCCGGAAAGCAAGCAGGGGAAAGTGCTTAAGGAGGGCACAGACTTTTCATGCACCGTCCGCGGCGCATATGTCATGCCCAGGCGGCAGGCAGCGATGGCCCGTTACACAGCGTTGGGAAAATTGTTGCAGCCGTGCGCGGAAGGTTCGCTAAAAATCAGAGATTTTGGCGGCTGGCGAGCGTTTGCCGCGTGCGGCAAACGCTCCGCCATGGATGGCGGAGCCGGACACGCTACCAGGGATGGTTAGAACGACGCCAGACGGCAAAAGATCGATTTTTAGGTGAAAGCCATGACGATGAGGGCCAAGCCGATCGCGATCATGGCGTAGGCGCGGCCCTTGCTCTTGCTGAAGCTGATGTTGCCGCGCTCCGGTCGCATCAGGTAGTGCATGTTCTTCAGGCTGTTGTAGGGGCTCTTGGCGATCTCCTCCGAGTGCATCCAATCCTGGTCGGTGGATTCCGCGGCGCGCTTGGCGCTCCACAGCAGCATGAGGCCGTAGACCACCGCCAGGAGTCCGGTCACCACGAACAGGATGTTCACTTTGCTCACTTAGGTCTCGCTCTCGTCCGGTCGGCTCATGGTCCGCGGCGGCACATTCTATCGGCTCGGCATGCGGACGCCATGCTTAGGCTCCGCGTGTAAGGCTAAACTGACATAAGTTTCTGTTCCGCCTTATAAAATCCAGTCAGGCCAAGTGTCATAATCGCGGCGAGTCATGGTAGCTTATTGGGTGCACCGTCGCCTTGGGGAAGAGCATGGCGTCTGACCAGACCAAGAGCTTCGACATCCCGGTGCTGGATCGGTTCGTGAGCCATTGCCATCTGCGCCACTTCGCGGCCAAGACGCCGGTGGTGAACGCGGGGGATGACTCCAACAGCCTGTTCCTGGTCATCGCCGGCTCCGTAGCCGTCATCGTCGAGGACGAGGACGGCAACGAGATCGTTGTGGCTTACCTCAACCGCGGCGAGTTCTTCGGCGAGATGGGGCTCTTCGTCGACGAGTCCAAGCGCAGCGCCTGGGTGCGCACCCGCAGCGAATGCCAGCTGGCCGAGATCAGCTACTCCCGCTTCCGCGAGCTCGCCCACAGCGATCCGGACCTCTTGTTCGAGCTCGCCGGCCAGCTCGTGGCGCGCTTGAAGCGCACCACCCGCAAGGTCAGCGACCTGGCGTTCCTCGACGTCACCGGCCGCATCGCCCGCGCCCTGCTCGACCTCTGCCTGCAGCCGGACGCCATGACCCATCCGGACGGCATGCAGATCCGTGTCAGCCGCCAGGAGATCGGACGCATCGTGGGCTGCTCCCGCGAGATGGCCGGGCGCGTGCTCAAGTCCCTGGAGGAGCACGGCCTCATCAGCGCCGCGGGCAAGACCATCGTGGTGTTCGGCGCGCGGCCGGATACCGACGTGACCATCCCCTTGAGCCGCCAGATCGCCCATCGGCCCTCTTAAGAAACGACTGCGCTCGACATAACGCTGTCACTACCGGGACGTGACCGCCCTGCGATGGTGGTTACGCTTTCCAGCTGTTTCCACCCGGCCTATGATGGGTCTCGCTTGAGCCCTGTCATCCGCGCTCGCGTCTCCTAAGGAGAGCCCCATGCCCACCGCCACCCGCGGCTACGCCGCCCAGTCCCCCACCGCTCCCGTCGCGCCCTTCAGTTTCGAGCGCCGCGATCCACGCGAAGACGACGTCGTCATCGACATCCTCTACTGCGGCATCTGCCACACCGACATCCACCAAGCGCGCAACGAGTGGGGCCGCAGCCGATACCCCATGGTGCCGGGCCACGAGATCATCGGGCGGGTCTCGGGCGTGGGCAAAGCCGTGAAAGACTTCAAGCCGGGCGACATGGTGGGCGTGGGCTGCATGGTGGACTCCTGCCAGCAGTGCGAGCCCTGCCGGCACGACCTGGAACAGTTCTGCGCCGAGGGCCCGACCTTCACCTACAACGGCACGGACCGGCAGGATAAGAGCCCCACCTATGGCGGCTATTCCGAACGCATCGTGGTGTCCCGCAAGTTCGTGCTGCGCCTCCCCAAGGGCCTGGATCCCAAGGCCGCCGCTCCCCTGCTCTGCGCCGGCATCACCACGTATTCCCCTCTGCGCCGCTGGCAGGCGGGCAAGGGCACGAAGCTCGCGGTGGTGGGCTTAGGGGGCCTCGGCCACATGGCCCTCAAGTTCGGCAAGGCCTTCGGCGCGGACGTGACGCTCTTCACCCGCACCCCGGGTAAAGAACCGGAGGCCAAGCGCCTCGGTGCCGACCACGTGGTGCTCTCGACGGATGCCAGGCAGATGAAGGACGCGGCCGGCCGCTTCGACCTCATCATCGACACCGTGCCCAACGAGCACGACGTCCACCCCTATCTCTCCACCCTCAAGCGCGACAGCAGCTACGTGATCGTGGGCCAGCTCACGCCCTTGCTCCCGCCGGTGCAGCCCGGCGCGCTCATCACCGGCCGCAAGTCCCTCACCGGCTCGCTCATCGGCGGCATCGCCGAGACCCAGGAGATGCTGGACTTCTGCGCCAAGCACGGCATCGTCTGCGACATCGAGACCATCGCCATCCAGGACATCGACAAGGCTTACGAGCGGATGCTCAAGAGCGACGTGCGTTATCGCTTCGTCATCGACATGGCGACTCTGAAATAAGCCTAGATTGTTCGACATCCCTGTCTAAATCTGTTCCGGCCCCTCCTGGGGCCGGGCTACTTTCTTGTCGCGACAAGAAAGTAGCCAAAGAAACGCTCCCCGGGGATGGCGGGCTTAATAACAATACCGCTGGAGACAGCGGCATTGTTATTGCCTCCCCTCGCTGCTCGCGTCCTCGGGGCCCGGCTAACGGTGCTTCCCTGCACCGGTCGCCGGGACAGGGCGTTCCCTCGCCCCGTCCTGCTGCGCAGGCTTCCCCTTCTGGGCGCTGCGCGCTCGGCGCCATCCACGGGTATGAAGAACTCGTTCTCAGCCTTTTCTCTTCTCTCCCTACCCGTAGCGCGAGCCGAGCACTGGACTGAGCAAGGCAAGCCCGAAGGGGCGCCGCCCAGGATGGCGGCGCTTCCACACGCGGCATAGGGACATGCCGTGTGTGGAACTCCGCAGCGAAGGAAGGGCGCAGGGAAGGTGCGGTTTCCGCACCCCGCGCTCCGGGGGAATGGTTTTGGGCACTTTTGCCGAAACAAAAGTGCCCCGTCGCCCGGAGGCGACGGAACGGATTTAGACAGGGATGTCGCCCGCTCTAGGCTGCGAAGAGCTCGGCCAATTTCTGACCAGGATCATCAGCTCGCATGAAGGCCTCCCCCACCAGGAAGCCCTCGACACCATGGCGGCGCATGTTGGCCACGTCGTCCCGGCTCTTGATCCCGCTCTCGGTCACCACCAGGCAGTCTTTCGGGATGCGCGGCAGGAGCCCCAGGGTCACGGCGGGATCGGTGTGGAAGCTCGCGAGGTCCCGGTTGTTGATGCCCACGAAGGGCGGCTTGAGCGCCAGCGCCCGCTCCAGCTCCTCCCCGTCGTGCACTTCGAGCAAGGCGTCCATGCCGAGGTCGGCGGCGAGCGCCGCCAGCTCCCGGAGCTGGGCATCGCCCAGGGCCTTCACGATGAGCAAGATGCAGTCCGCGCCCATGACCCGCGCCTCATAGACCTGCCAGGGGTCGACGATGAAATCCTTGCGCAGCACCGGCAGCACGCAGGCGGCGCGGCCCTGCTTGAGGTACTCCGGCTCGCCGTGGAAGAACTGTCGGTCCGTGAGTATGGAGAGGCAGCTCGCACCGGCGGCGGCATAGCTCCGAGCGATGGCCGCAGGATCGAAAGCCTGGCGCAGCACGCCTTGGCTCGGTGAGGCCTTCTTGATCTCGGCGATCACCGCCGGCCGGCCCGCCTCTGCCGCCGCCTTGAGCGCGCCCAGGAAGTCCCGGGGTTCCGGCGCGCGCTCTACCTCGGCCCGGAGCTGTTTCAGAGGGCGCGCTGCGCTGCCCGCCGCCACTTCCTCCGCCTTGGCAGCCAGGATCTTCCTCAGGATATCCGTATCCCGGTTCATCGGGTGGCCTCCACGTATTCCTTCAGCTTGCGTGCCGCCCCGCCGGAGCCGATCGCTTCCCGGGCCTTGTCCACGCCTTTAGACAGACTGTCTGTCAGGTCCGCGGCATAGATGGCCGCGCCGGCGTTCAGCAGCGTCATGTCGAGCGCGGGCCCAGGCTTGCCTGACAGCGCCTCCTGGATGGAAGCGTGGCTCTCCTGAGGGCTTTGCACCAGCAAAGCTTGTAGAGACTGGCGGCGGATGCCGAAGTCCTCGGGGGTGATGCGGTAGCTCCGGATGGCGCCGTCCTTGAGTTCCGCCACGCTGGTGGGCGCGGCGAGGCTGATCTCGTCCAGCTCATCCTCGGAATGCACCACCAGCACATGCCGGCTGCCCAGGGACTGCAGCACCTGGGCGATGGGTTCCACCCAACGCTCCGCGAACACACCCATGAGCTGGTGAGGTGCGTTCGCCGGGTTGGTGAGCGGACCCAGGAGGTTGAACAGGGTGCGGGTGCCGAGCTCCCGGCGCGGTGCGGCGGCGTAGTGGGCCGCCGGATGGTGGGCTGGGGCGAACATGAAGCCGAAACCGATCTTCTCGATGCTCTCCGCCACCCGTTCCGGTGGCTGCTCGATCTGCACGCCCATGGCCTCCAGCACGTCGGCGCTGCCGGACTTGCTCGACATGGAGCGGTTGCCGTGCTTCGCCACGTGGCCGCCGGCGGCGGCCACCACGAAAGCGGCGGCGGTGGAGACGTTGAACAGCCCCTTGGCGTCGCCGCCGGTGCCGCAGGTGTCCACCAGGTGCGCGGTGCCGACCTTCACCGGCAGCGCGAACTCGCGCATGACGCGGGCCGCGGCGCTGATCTCCGTCACCGTCTCGCCCTTGGCGCGCAGGCCCGCCAGGAAACCGCCGATCTGGGTGGGAGTCGCGCCGCCGGTCATGATCTGGCGCATCACGGCTTCCATCTCGCCGGAGCTGAGGTCCTTGTGACTGACGATGTTGCCGATGGCCTCTTTGATGTCCACGTCACTTCACCCCTTGAAGGAAGTTACGCAGCAGGTCGTGGCCGTATTGTGTGAGGATGGATTCGGGGTGGAACTGCACCCCCTCGATGGGCAGCGTCTTGTGGCGCACGCCCATGATCTCCTCCATGCCGCCCTTATCATCCTCCGTCCAGGCGGTCACTTCCAGGCAATCGGGCACCGAGTCCTTGGCGATCACCAGGGAATGGTAGCGGGTGGCCTGGAAGCCGTCCGGCAGGTCCCGGAATACACCCTCGCCCCGGTGACGTATCTTCGACACCTTGCCGTGCATCACCTTTCCCGCGTGCACGATGTGCCCGCCGAAGGCCTGCCCGATGCCCTGGTGGCCGAGGCACACGCCGAGGATGGGGAACTCGCCGCCCAGCTTCTGGATGAGCTCCACGCAGATGCCGGCTTCGCTCGGGGTGCAGGGACCGGGGGAGATCACGATGCGCTCGGGCTTGAGGGCCGCCACCTCGGCCACGGACAGGGCGTCGTTGCGATACACCCGTACGTCCGCGCCCAGCTCGCCCAGGTACTGCACTAGGTTATAGGTAAAGGAATCGTAGTTATCGATCATCAGGATCATCGGGCACCTCTAAAAATCATCTTTTGCTTCCTGGCGTCGTTGCGGTCCGGCTTGCAATCCTCACGTACATCAAGAGTACGCTCCGGTTGCTCGCCTCCCGCGCCTCGCCAGTAAGCAAAATCTGGATTTTTAATAGGTGCCCGCATTTTTATTCTCCGCGTCCGTTGCCGGTACGCGTCATCTCCACCGCGCGCAACATCGCTTTCGCCTTGTTCAAGGTCTCACGCCACTCGTTCACCGGCACCGAATCGTGCACGATGCCGGCACCCGCCTGCACGTGCAGGCGGCCGTCCTTGATGACGGCGGTACGGATGGCGATGGCCGTATCCAGGTTACCGTTCCAGCCGATGTAGCCCACGGCGCCGGAATAGATGCCGCGCTTCACGGGCTCGAGTTCATGGATGATCTCGAGCGCCCGCACCTTGGGCGCCCCGCTCACGGTGCCGGCGGGGAAGGAGGCCTTGAGCACATCCAGCGGGCTCAAGCCCACCTTGAGCTTGCCGCGCACCTCCGAGACGATGTGCATCACGTGGGAGTAGCGCTCGATGACCATGCGTTCGGTGACGCGCACGCTGCCCGTCTCCGCCACCCGGCCCACGTCGTTGCGGCCGAGGTCCACCAGCATCACGTGCTCGGCGATCTCCTTGGGGTCCGCCAGCAGCTCTTCCGCGAGGTGGGCGTCCTCGGCCAGGGTCTTGCCGCGGGGGCGGGTGCCGGCGATGGGCCGGAGCATGACCTCCCCCCCCTCCACTCTCACCAACACCTCGGGCGAAGAACCCGTCACCTGGAAATCCCCGAAATCCAGGTGGTACATATAGGGAGACGGGTTGATGACCCGCAGCGCCCGGTAGACGTCCAGGGCCGTGCCGGAGAAAGGCGCCGTGAGTCTCTGGGACAGCACCACCTGGAAGGCGTCGCCGTCCTTGATGTATTCCCGCACTCGCTCCACCGCTTTGCAGAAGGCCTGCTCCTCGAAGCCCGAGGCAAACTCCCCGGCGGCGCTGCCGGTGTAGCCCGCGCGGGAGGGATAACGCAGCGGCGAACGGAGCTTGGCCGCGAGTTCCTCCAGGCGGTGCTCGGCGGAGTGCAGCCCGTCTTCCTCCTCCGCATGGGCATGCACCAGGAGCTGGACCGTGCCCCTAAGGTTGTCGAAGATCACCAGTTCCTCGGCGAGCATCAGCGCCGCGTCCGGGCAACCGAGCTCGTCCTCACCGCCGCGGCCGGCCAGCGTCGGCTCGATGTAAGCCACGGTGTCGTGGCTGAAGTAGCCCACGAGGCCGCCGCTGAAGCGCGGCAGGCCGGGGAGCTCCGGCGCCCGGAACCGGGCGCGGAAGTGTTCGATGGCCGCGAAGGGGTCGGCAGCGGAGACGGTCTCCTCGCCCGCGGCGCTGCTCACGCGGCACACCCCGTCGCGCACCGTGAACAGCGCGGCGGCGGCGAGGCCGATGATGGAATAGCGTCCCCAGGTCTCTCCGCCCTCCACGGACTCCAGCAGGAAGGTATGGGGGCCGTTCGCCAGCTTGAGATAGACGCTCAAGGGCGTATCGAGATCCGCGAGGATCTCCTTCACCACCGGGATGCGGTTGTAACCTGTCGCCTTTAAGGCGTCGAAACGCTGTGGGTCCATGGGACGGTCATCCTGAAAAGATACGGAGAACGGTTTGCTGGGAGACGCAAATCGTCAGGCTCACCATCGCCAGCTGCGGCGTGGGGCCTTGTTCGCTCCGTACTGGATGACCGTGGAAGACATGACTTTATTGCCTTGGATACCCGGCGGGATATCCGGCCGGGGCAAGAGACATTAGCGGGAAGCGCCCGGGGCCGCAAGCCCCAAGCCCTCGAGCCAGGGCAGGAGCTCGGCCATGGAATCGAACTGCACTTCGGCCCCCAGGGCCATCAAGTCCTCGCCCTGCCGATAACCATAGCTCACCGCCACCGCCCGGAACTGGGCCGCCCGGGCCGCTTCGATGTCGTTGCGGGAATCCCCCACCATGCAGCAGGCATCGGGGGTGAGGTCGAAGTGCACGGCGGCGTGCAGGAGCGGCTGGGGATCCGGTTTCATCACCGGCAGGCTGTCGCCGCAGAGCACGAGCCCGAAGTGGACGTCTATGCCGAGAGCCTTCAGCAGCGGCAGCGTGAACTCCGTGGACTTGTTGGTGATGCAAGCGACCGCGCAACGGCCTTGCAGCGAGTCGAGGGTCTCGCGCACCTCCGGATAGAGCTTGCTCTCCACGCAGAGGTGCTGCATGTAGGCGCGGCGGAAATGGGCCAGGGCCTCGGCGAGCTGCGCCGGATCCGGCTCCCCCATGCGCTCGCCGGTGAGCGCCCTCTTCAGGAGGCGGATGACGCCGTTGCCCACCATCTGCTGCACCGCCTCCGGCGCCAGGGACGGCAGGTCCAATTCACGCAGGGTCTGGATGACGGCGGTGACGATGTCGGGGATGCTGTCAACCAGCGTCCCATCCAGATCAAAGGCTACTAACTTTATTGTCATTGTCTCAAAGCTACTGCGCTCGGCATGACTTCGTCTGTAGCAGGATGCGTACGTGCCGCGGAGCACAGGGATGTGCGAGAGCGGCGAGCGGTCCCCATCCCTGGTGCGCTAACCAGCTTCGCCATCCCTGGCGAAGCGTGCGCTATATATAGCGCACCCTCCCGCGCCTCGTCCTGCCTTCGCTCGTAACGCTTTGAGACGTCTTCTTCCGACACGTCGAAGCGCAGTTCACAAGACTTAAGACTTGGCTTTGGAGAGCTCTTCCCGCATCTGTTTTATGACGGTCTTATAGTCTTTCGTGCCGAAGATGGCCGAGCCCGCCACGAAGGTGTCGGCACCGGCGGCGGCGATCTCACGGATGTTGTCCGCCTTCACGCCGCCGTCGATCTCCAGGCGGATGCTGCGGCCGCTGGCCTTGATGAGCTCGCGCGCATCCTTGAGCTTGTCGAGAGCCGAACGGATGAAGGACTGGCCGCCGAAACCGGGGTTCACGGACATGATGAGCACCATGTCCACCTTGTCGATCACGTACTTCAGGTGGTCCAGGGGCGTCGCCGGGTTGAACACCAGGCCCGCCTTGCAACCGCTGTCGTGGATGAGGGAGAGGGTGCGGTGGATATGCTCGCTCGCCTCGGGGTGGAAGGTGATGTAGTTGGCGCCGGCCTTGGCGAAATCCGGCACGATGCGGTCCACGGGCTTCACCATCAGGTGCACGTCGATGGGCGCCTTCACGCCGCGCTTGCGCAGCGCCTCGCAGACCACGGGGCCGATGGTGAGGTTGGGCACGTAATGGTTGTCCATCACGTCGAAGTGGATCATGTCCGCCCCGGCGGCGAGCACGTTCTCCACCTCTTCGCCCAGGCGGGCAAAATCGGCTGAGAGGATCGAGGGGGCGATGAGGAAATCGGCCATGGTCGGTCTCGCTCGCCGGATGCGGTGGCCACACTTTAACCGAAGCCATGGGGCTTTTCAGCCTGTGGCAGGGGTAAATGGGCACGGCCAGGGTGGCGCTGCTACCATCTGCCGGGGAAAAGGGGAGTACAGGGATGAAGTTCAGCTTATCAAGACGCAGCATCGCCCAATACGCGGCCCAGCCCGGGAACAACTATCTCCTGCTGCGCTTCGTGGCTGCCCTGCTGGTGATCTACGGCCATGCCTACGCCATCGCCCCCGAACGCGGCGGCATGGACCTCATCCAGCGGATCTTCGGCGTCACCTATGCCGGCGACGTGGGGGTCTACACCTTCTTCATCATCAGCGGCTTCCTGGTCACCGGCAGCTACCTGAACCGTGCCGACTTCGGCGATTACCTCAAGTGCCGCCTGCTGCGCCTCCTGCCCGGCCTCGCCGTGTGCCTCGCGCTCACGGTGTTCGTCCTGGGTCCTCTCGTGACCAGCCTCCCGGCCGGCGGCTATCTCACCCGGTCCGACACCTATCATTACTTCACGGCCAACCTCAGCCTCATCAAGACCGTCTATACCCTGCCCGGGGTGTTCGAGAAGCTGCCCCAGGACGGCGCCGTGAACGGCTCCCTCTGGACCCTGCCGGCGGAGTTCCGCCTCTACCTGCTGGTGGGTCTCATCGGCGTCACCCGCCTCCTGGCCTGGCGCCGCGGATACATCTGGCTCGCCCTGGGGCTCGCGGCGGTAGCGCTCTTCACCCCGCCCGACCTGGCGCTCATGTTCAACAAGTACCCGCTGCGCAGCCTGTTCCTGTATTTCCTGGCGGGCTCGGTGCTGCGGGTGTACTGGGACCTCGTCCCCTTGAGCGGCTTCATCCTGGCCGCCTTCGCCGTGGTGGATGTGTTCCTCCGCCACACCGCCGCCTACCCCGCGGCGCTCGGCGTCACCCTGGGCTACGCCGTCCTCTGGGCCGCCTACGTGCCGGACCTCCATGCCTTCAACCGCGTGGGCGACTATTCTTACGGTCTCTATATCTATGCTTTCCCCCTGGCCCAGGTCCTGAGGCAATATTTCATCCACATCGCCCCCCTGGAACTCTTCGCCTGGGACACGGTGCTGACCCTCGCCTGTGCGGCCCTCTCGTGGCACCTGGTGGAAGAGCCGGCGCTGCGCTTGAAGCGGGTGGATTTCGGCAGCCAGCTGAAACGCCTGTGGCGCCGTCGACCTGCATCTATATAGTCATAGTCCGAATAACCGGGAGCATCCCATGTCCGCCCTCGCCCTCGCCTTGCACGTCCTCGCCGCCATCGTCTGGGTGGGCGGCATGTTCTTCGCCTTCCTGGCGGTGCGCCCCGCGCTCGCGGAGCTGGACACCAAGCACCGCGCCCGCGTCTGGGCCGCCATCTTCCGGCGCTTCTTCCCCTGGGTGTGGGCCTGCATCGTGGTACTGCTGGTGAGCGGCTTCTACCTGGTCTTCATCACCTTCGACGGCTTCGCCACCGCCCCGCCCTTCGTGCACACCATGATGGGCCTGGGGATCGTGATGATGGCGCTCTTCGCCTACGTCTTCTTCGTGCCCTACCACCAGCTCAAGACGGCGGTGCAGACCGGCTCCGAGCCCCTGGCGATCCACGCCATGGTTAGGATCCGCCTGCTCATCGCCGTCGACCTGACGCTGGGGATCCTCGTGGTGCTCGTGGCCATGTTCTTCGGCTACTTCGCCACGAACTGACAAAACCCACTCAAAAGGCGCTGCGCTCGCTATAACTTTGTCTGTAGCAGGATGCGTACGTGCCGCGGAGCACAGGGATGTGCGGGAGCGGCGAGCGGGAGGCTCGCCCGCCAGCTTCGCTGGCGGTCCAGGGCGAACAATTGTTCGCCCGTTCGCCGCATGCGGCGAACCCTCACGTACACCAAGAGTACGCTCCGGTTGCTCGTCTCGCACGCCTCGTTCTAGCGCTTTTGCGCGGGTTTTGTATTTTCAAATGGGTTTATGGGCCGCCACGTTGACGAGCGTTTCTTTCCGCGTCCCCGGCGCGCCGACGCGCATGAGGCCGAAGCGTTCGAGTAGGCCGAAGTCCGCGGAGCGGCTCCACCACAGGTAGGGATAGGACACGTTGCGTGGGCTGAAGCCGAAGCCCGCCTGGCGCACGAGCTCGAGATACCCTGCCGCGCTCTTCTGCACGTGCATGGGATGGCGGAACAAGAGCCGGATCACCCAGGAACCGATGTACTCGCGGGTGGACTCGGCGAGCAGCAGCCTCCCGCCCGGCTTCAGCACCCGGAAGATCTCCGCCAAGGTCTCTTCCTGCCTCACCACGTGATGCAGGGTCTGGTGGCAGAACACCAGATCCACCGAGGCATCCGGAACCCTAAGCGCCGCGCAATCGGATTCCAGCACCTCCACCGGCACGTCGCAGCGCGCCCCCTCCGCCTGCGCCATGGCAAGGCCCGCGGCATCCACGTCCACGCCGATGAGGCGGGCGGGCTTGAGATGCTGCACCAGCGCCGGGAAAGCCTTGCCCTGGCCGCAGCCGATGTCCAGGATCACCGGGGCTGCGGCCCGCGGCCCGTCCATGAGGCGCTTCAGGTCCTGCACGGCCACGTCCACCACCCGCTGCTCCCAGGTGCGGGTGCCCAGGAACCAGAAGCCGAAGCGGCTCTCGTGCACGTAGTCCGCCGGCAGCGCCGCGGCCGCCGGCCGCCCGGCGACCTCGCCACCCAGCTCGACCGCTTCCAGGCCCGCTTCTCTCAGCACGTTCATTTGATCCCTCTCGCTTCCTTGACCGTGTCGTAAGCCACGTTGATCTGTTGCACCTTCTCCTGGGCGAGCTTGAGCATGGCTTCGGGCAGGCCCCGGGCCACCAGCTTGTCCGGATGGTTCTCCTTCATGAGCCGCCGGTAAGCGGTCTTGATGTCCGCATCCGAGGCCTGCGGGCTCACCCCCAGGGTCTGATAGGCCGTGGCCAGCACGTCCTCCCGCGCCATCCGCAGCCCGGCGCCCGTGTGCGCGCCCTGGTAGCGGCGCTGGGCGTTGATGAACTGCTCGTACTGGCGCAGCTCGAACTCCGAGATGCCGAGCAAGGCGCAGATGCGCTCGAACAGCACGCGCTCGGCCGGGTGCAACCGGCCGTCCGCCAGCGCCGCGTGCAGCTGGATCTGCAGGAACATGCGCATCAGGTCGTGCCGGCCGAAGCAGGCGGCGCGGAACTGGGCGAGCGCCGCGTCCAGGTCGAAGTCCGGCTGCTTGCCGCGGTTGAAGAGCTCGATGGCCGCGCGCTGCTGGTCCGGGTTCAGGTTCATGTGCGCCATGACCGCGCGCGCCGCCTGGATCTCGTCCGCCGAGACCACGCCGTCGGCCTTGGCGATGTGGCCCATCACCGAGAAGGTGGCGGTGAAGAAGGCTTCCTGGGCGCGCAGCGCATCGTGAGCGTTCCAGCCGCCGCGGGAAACGCCGATGGACACGCTCTGCCCGAGGAGGGCGCCGATGAAAGCCCCGAAGGGGCCGCCGAGCATCCAGCCCAGCACGGCGCCGATGATCAGACCCAACCAATTCGTCATCTATGACCCGGCCTCGTGCCTGTGATACCTGGTTCTTGCGATAGAATGCGGCGTCACATGCCGCAGGACCACCCATGACCGCCGCGCAGCCCGTCGTGTTCGAGACCAACCTGAAGAGCCTGCCGCTGGTGCATCGCGGCAAGGTGCGTGACATCTACGACGCGGGCCCCGAGCACCTGCTCATCGTCACCAGCGACCGCCTGTCGGCGTTCGACGTAGTGCTGCCCGACCCGATACCGGGCAAGGGCGCGGTGCTGAACGGGATCTCGCGCTTCTGGTTCGAAAAGACGGCGCACATTATACCCAACCAGCTCACCGGCCTCTCGGTGGAGCAGGTGGTGAAGGATCCCGCCGAGCACGCCCAGCTCCAGGGCCGCGCCGTGGTGGTCAGGAAACTCCGGGCGCTGCCGGTGGAGGCCGTGGCCCGCGGCTACCTCATCGGTTCCGGCTGGAAGGACTACCAGGCCACCGGCGCCGTCTGCGGCATCCCCCTGCCCCGGGGTCTCGAACTCGCGGCGCGTCTGCCCGAGCCGCTCTTCACCCCGGCCAGCAAGGCCCCCAAGGGCCAGCACGACGAGAACATCGGCTTCGAAGAGGTGCGCCATCTCCTCGGCGAGGCCCTGGCGGAGAAGGTCAAGGAGACCACCCTCAAGATCTACCGCTTCGCGGCGGACTACGCCCTGAAGCGCGGCATCATCATCGCCGACACCAAGTTCGAGTTCGGCGTCGACAAGGCCGGGCAGCTCTACCTCATCGACGAAGTGCTCACCCCCGACTCCTCCCGCTTCTGGCCGGCGGATACCTACAGGGCCGGCATCAGCCCCCCGAGTTTCGACAAGCAGTTCGTGCGGGATTACCTCGAGACCCTCGACTGGGGCAAGAAAGCCCCGGGTCCAAAGCTCCCGGCGGACGTCATCGGCAAGACCGCCGAGAAATACCAGGAAGCGTACCGCCTTCTTACCAGCAGCTGAGTAAGCCCAAAATTAAGGCAAACTTAGATGAGATTTAGCTGCAGAATGATTGGCTTACTATGCTTCGTCTTCTACAGCACTGCTGGTCTTTGTAGGCCGCAGAATCAGATTTGCACCAATCCCGATATCAAGAAATTGGTGGATGACTATGCCAGCAAGCATAAAGACTCACCCACGTATGAAGACATCATGGCTGGTGCATCGCAGTCCACTGTTAGGACCGACACTCCTTTGATAACTTGGGTTGGCGTAGGGTGGGAAGGGCCGCTGGGAGGCTTGTTGTTTGCTGTCGATTGCGAAGGCAAGGCTTCGGACGCGAAAGCCATCGGAACCATCGAGAAAGTCACAGAAGGCCCCAGCCTTCCCGGAACCGGCAAAACAGTGTTTGTTAGCTTCATAGATGGTGAAGGTACTGGCTGGCTTCACAAAATGATCTCAATTTATGCTGTAAGGGACGGGCACATCGAGGAAATATGGCGCCACGCTCTTTACGAATCTGATTATTTTCCAGGTGGAGACGGGGAGGAATCCAGTTTCGAAGTTTCCCATTCCGACGGGAGCACACTTCAAATTGAAGGTGAACATCGCATCTATCAGCTGATATCAGATCCTGAAAATGGAGATGATTGGAACAAGACTCCAAAAGAGATAGAAAAGATCCATGAGCGCTACTGCTACAGTCAAGCAAAACTCACTTACCTAACGTGCGCCGATACAGATATCCAGCCCAGTCACTGACGTCGGCAGCAAGCTATTCAGTCGAGCACCTGATGCAGCCGGATCACCTCCGGGCTGAAGATGTCCGGCCAGAACCACACCAGCGCGATCAGCCCCGCCCCCGCGAGGATCAGCGAGATGCGGTCCGCGATGCGGTTCGACTCCAGGTAGAAGGGCGCGAGGCCGAGGAAAGCCACCACGTAGGCGCTGCAGAGGTAGACCACCGCCGTGGCGTAGGCCTTCCAGCGCGAGATCGGGTCCGAGGCGAACATCACCACCGCCAGGGCCAGCACCACCCCCGACTGCATCACGATGGAGTTGCGCATGCTGAACACGAACTTCAGCGCCAGCGGCGGCACGTAACCCTTCTGGAACGAGGTCACCCCCACCAGGATGAACTCGATGCCGATGAGCACGATCACCAGGCTCGCCATCACGATCAGCGTGCTGGGGTTGAGCGCCCCGGTCACGAAGTTGTAGAACACATCGTAGGCGCTGCTGTGCATGCGCTTCATGAGCAGGAGCGCGGCCAGCGTCAGCACGATGTTGATGGCGTAGCTGAAGAGCGTCGCCAGGAAATCCTTGAAGATCGCCAGCTTGAAGAGCGTGGCCACGTCCATGACGCTGGTGACGGTGCGTGCGAACATATCCAACTCCTTGAAGCATTACCCCATTGGTTTTAGCAGACCAGCCGCCTCAAAAGCGTCGCGAGCGCAGGGTTCGCCGCATGCGGCGAACGACCCGCCAGGGATGGCGGGGCTGGTCGGCACTCCAGGGACGGATAATACGTTCTCGCGCTCGCCGCTCCCGCACATCCCTGTGCTCCGCGGCACTTACGCGTCCTGCTACAGACAAAGTCATGCCAAGCGCAGCAGCTTTTGAGGTAATCACTTATGTGCCCAATCCGCGATAACTTCATATATAGCGTTCACCCCATCGGTGAGCGCCGCCGGCCCCGGCTGTAAGATGATGGAAGACTTTATCTCATGCAGCTCCCCGTCCCGCACCGCCGGCACCGCCTCCCAGCCCGGGCGTGCCGCCACGGACTTGGGCTGGAACTTCTTGCCGCACCATGAGCCCAGGATCAGGTCCGGCTGGCGCCGCACCACCTCCCGGGGATCGGCCACGATGCGCTGCTTGGCCAGGGATTCTCTAGCCAGTTCCGGGAAGATGTCGACGCCCCCCGCGAGGCCCACCAGTTCCGAGACCCAGCCGATGCCCGAGATCTGGGGTTCGTCCCACTCCTCGAAATAGACCTTGGGGTGGCGCGGCAGCTTCGCCGCCGCCGCCCTAACCTTGTCCAGGCCCGCCTGCAGCTCCGCCATCAGGGCGCGGGTCTTGGCCTCGCAGCCGATCATGCCGCCGAGGGTCGCGATCATGCGGAAGATGTCCGCCACCGAGCGCTGGTTGAAGAGATGCACCTCGATGCCCATCCGCACCAGGTCCGCGGCGATGTCCGCCTGCAGGTCCGAGAAGCCCAGCACCAGGTCCGGCTTCAGGTCCGCGATCTTGTCCAGCTTGGCGCTCAGGAAGGCCGAGACTTTGGGCTTCTCGCGCCGCGCCTCGGGCGGGCGCACCGTGAACCCCGAGATACCCACGATGCGGGCGTCCTCTTTCAAGAGGTATAGGGTTTCTGTCGTTTCTTCCGTGAGACAGACTATTCGCTCAGGGTAGTGCCCACTCATGCCCATATTCTGACCCAAAATGTCAGCTCAAAAGCTACTGCGCTTGGCATAACTTCGTTGCGGTCCGGCTCGCAATCCTCACGTACATCAAGAGTACGCTCCGGTTGCTCGCCTCCCGCGCCTCGTTCTGCCTGCGCTCGTAACGCTTTTGGCTGGACGCCTCGGAAGGGAAGGATAGACGCCACAAGCAGAGGAGGCTTCCGTTAGACTGCACCTATGGAAGACACCGCCGCCACGGCCTCGGCTCCCTACGCGGGACTGACCCCCGACGCCATACTGGATTCGGTGGACGCCGCCGGCCACCGCAGCGACGGCACCCTCCTCGCCCTCAACAGCTATGAGAACCGCGTCTACCAGGTGGGCGTCGAAGGCGGCCCGCCCCTGATCGCCAAGTTCTATAGACCCGGCCGCTGGACCGATGCCGCCATCCTGGAAGAGCACGGCTTCGCCCTGGAGTTGGCGGCCCAGGAGATCCCCGTGGTGCCGCCGCTCGTGACCGCGAAGAGCGAGACCCTGCTGCACCACGCCGGTTATCGCTACGCCCTCTTCCGCCGCCAGGGCGGGCGGGCGCCGGACCTCGAGAGCGAAGACCATCTGGAATGGCTGGGCCGTTTCATGGGCCGCATCCATGCCGTGGGCCGGGCCAAACCCTTCCACCACCGCCACGTCATCGACCTCGAGACCTACGGCCGTGTGCCGCGGGAATGGCTCCTCACGAGCCCCTTCATCCCAGCGGAGCTGAGACCCCGCTACAAGGAAGTCACCGACCTGCTCCTGGCCGGCATCGCCCGCTGCTACGAGCGGGCCGGCGACGTGGCGGCACTGCGCATCCACGGCGACTGCCACCCCGGCAACCTGCTCTGGACCGACGACGGCCCCCACTTCGTAGACTTCGACGACTGCGGTTCGGGTCCCGCGGTGCAGGACCTGTGGATGCTGCTCTCGGGCGAACGCCACGAGATGGAGCGGCAGCTGGAAGCGGTGCTGGAAGGCTACCAGCAGTTCGCGGACTTCGATGCTTCCGAGCTTTGGCTGGTGGAACCTCTGCGCACCCTGCGCATGATCCACTACGCCGCCTGGATCGCCCGCCGCTGGGACGACCCGGCTTTCCCAAGGGCTTTCCCCTGGTTCGATGGGCCGCGGTATTGGGAAGAACACTTGCAGGCGCTACGAGAACAAGTACCGCTGCTGGACGAAGAGCCTTTGCAACTGGATGCGGGGAATCGCTGATGCAGCAGGAAGATTACAGGAACATCCCAACCGATTATGTATTGAAGCAGGCACTTGCTTGGTTTCTGGTTTTCATCGGCTGCGTCGGAGTCATCTTCGGTGTCTGCATCCATTTCCTCGGTATCGAAAAGGGTTTGTTCTGGGGATTGTGTGGATTGCAGATAGTATCTGGTGGCGGGGTGACTGGCATCTATCCGATCGAGAACCCGTCGCGTCGCCAGGCAGTCGTGACGTTTTGCCTTGCTGTTGCGACGCTAAGCACCGTAGGCGCATTCCGGCTGCACCAATATTATCTGTTGTTCGGCGCTTGTTTCCTGGTCGGTCTCACCATCCTGTTTGTGGTCAAGCGGAAAAGAGTCCCCAACATCCGCCGAGACAAATAGCGCCAGGCAAAAACGGAAAGCGCATGATCCGCCCCGCGACATCGAAAGACGTGGACGAACTGCTCCGGCTGGAGAACCTCTGCTTCGAGCATGACCGGCTGAAACGCACCGACTTCCGCAATGCCCTGCGCGCCTCCCGCGCCCTCGTGCTGGTGCACGCCGAGGCGGAGCGCCTCAGTGCCTACGCCCTGCTGCGCATGAAGGGCCGCCAGGGGCATCTCCAGTCCCTGGCGGTGGACCCGGAAGCGCGCCGCCAGGGCCTCGGCCGCCGGCTCATCGCCGCCGTGGAAGAGGCGGCCCTGGAGCGCGGCGCCCGCCACATGCAACTGGAGCTCCGGGAAGACAACGGCGGCGCCGAAGCCCTGTACCGGTCCCTGGGGTATAGGCATCACGGCACCTGGCTCTCCTATTACGAGGACCAGAGCGACGCCCACTGCATGCAGAAGACCCTCGCCGCCCTGCCCGCCTGACGGGGCGGCAAGGCGCGTTCGCAAGGGGCGGCATTTACGCTAGGATGGACCCATGCTGACGAGACTCAAAGAATGGTTCGCCCGGGAGGTCTGGCACCAGGACGTGCACAAGATGACCCGTTCCCGGCGCATCCTGGTCTTCTGGGTGCGCATGTTCAACGTGCTCTTCCAGGACGTGCAGCAGGGCGACCTCAACCTGCGCGCCATGAGCCTGGTCTACACCTCCATCCTCTCGCTGGTGCCGCTGCTCGCCTTCGCCTTCGCCGTGCTGAAAGGCTTCGGTGTGCAGAACAAGATGGAGCCCATGCTGCTCAACTTCTTCGCGCCCTTGGGCCCCAAGGCCGGCCAGTTCGCGGGCCAGGTCATCGACTTCGTGAACAACGTCAAGGCCGGGGTGCTCGGCATCCTCGGCCTGCTGCTATTGCTCTACACCGTGATCTCCCTGGTGCGCAAGGTGGAAGCCGCCTTCAACCACCTGTGGCGGGTGCGCGAGCCGCGCACCTTCGTGGAGGGCTTCGGCCACTACCTGAGCGTCATCATGATCGGCCCGCTGCTGTTCGTGGCGGCGCTAGGCATGACCGCCACCGTCAGCAGCCACACGGCGGTGGACCACATCGTCGGCTGGGCGCCGGCGGGCGCGCTGATTGTGGCCCTAGCCAAGCTCCTGCCCTATGTGCTCGTCATCGCCGCCTTCACCTTCATCTACATGTTCGTGCCCCACACCTACGTGCAGTTCAAGGCGGCGCTCGCGGGCGCCGCGGCCGCGGGCATCGCCTGGGAACTCTCCGGCTGGGTGTTCGCCACCCTGGTGGTCACCTCCACCCGGCTCGCCGCCATCTACTCCGGCTTCGCCATCCTCGTGATGTTCATGATCTGGCTCTACGTGAGCTGGCTCATCGTGCTCATGGGCTCCCAGGTCGCCTTCTACATCCAGAACCCCGAGTTGGTGCGGCATGGCCTGCGCCGCAACGAGGTGGGCAGCCGCACCATGGAGCGCGTGGCGCTGCACGTCATGTACCTCGTGGGCCGCGCCTACCAGGAACACCACACCCCCTGGTCCCGGGAGCAGCTGGCCCGGCGCCTGCACCTGCCCACGGACATCGTGCTGGACGTGATCGAGCGCCTGCGCAAGCGCGGCCTGCTGATGGTGGTCACGGGCCGCATCCGCCGCTACATCCCGGCCACGGACATGAGCAACACCACCCTGAAAGAGATCGTCCTCGCCGTGCGCCAGAATCCGCTGGACGCGGGCGACGCGGACCGTCACATCAAATCCATCCCCCAGGTGGACGGCGTGGTCCATGCCCTCGACCGGGCCGTGGAGCTCGCCGTGGGCAACCGCACCCTCAGGGACCTCGTCAACGAGGGCGAGATGGAAGACCTGGACACCAAGACCATCCTGAGAGTCCGCTGACGCCGGAAGGCGCATGTCCGCCATCCACTACAAGCGCAGACTGGAGCCGCTCTTCGCCGCCGCCGGCGTGCGCCTGGACGGCTCCGAACCCTGGGACTTTGAGGTCCACGACCCCCGCTTCTACCACCGCGTCCTGGCCCACGGCTCCCTGGGCCTCGGCGAGTCCTACATGGAAGGCTGGTGGGACGCAGACGACCTGGACGGCCTGCTGTGCAGGCTCCTGAAGGCGGACCTGGATGACCGCGACCACACCTGGGACCTGAAGCTCACCGTGCTGCGCGCCCGGCTCCTCAACCTGCAGCGCCGGAGCCGCGCCTTCGAGGTGGGCCGGCGCCACTACGACCTGGACGACTCCCTCTACAAGGCCATGCTCGGCAAGCGGCTCGTCTACAGCTGCGGCTACTGGCAAGAGGCGGATACCCTCGACGCCGCCCAGGAAGCCAAGCTCGAACTCGTGTTCCGGAAGCTGGGGCTCAAACCCGGTATGCGCGTGCTCGACATCGGCTGCGGCTGGGGCGAGGCCCTGAAGCTCGCCGTGGAGCGCTACGGCGTCAGCGGCGTCGGCATCACCGTCTCCGAGAAGCAGGCGGCCTATGCCCGGGAGCTGTGCCGGGGCCTGCCGGTGGAGATCAAGATCATGGACTACCGGGAGCTGCACAAGAGCTACGACCGCATCTTCTCCATCGGCATGTTCGAGCACGTGGGGGAGAAGAACTACCGCACCTACATGCAGCTCGCGCGCCGCTGCCTCAAGGAAGACGGCCTGTTCCTGCTGCATTGCATCGGCAGCAACGT
Source organism: Gammaproteobacteria bacterium (assembly GCA_035691665.1). Lineage (GTDB taxonomy): Bacteria > Pseudomonadota > Gammaproteobacteria > Natronospirales > REEB76 > DASUBN01. The sequence continues at coordinate 27,056 of DASSIS010000044.1, forward strand.
CTCCACCCACGTCACCGACCCCTGGATCCTGAAATACATCTTCCCCAACGGCATGCTCCCCTCCATCCAGCAGATCGGGGAGGCCGTCGAGCGGCTGTTCGTGATGGAGGATTGGCACAACTTCGGCGCCCACTACGACCGCACCCTCATGGCCTGGCGGCGCAACTTCGAGCAGCACTGGCTCGATCTCCAGGGGCGCTTCGACGGGATGTTCTACAGGATGTGGAGGTATTACCTCTCCGCCAGCGCGGGGTCGTTCAGGGCGAGGAAGTCACAGCTGTGGCAGATACTCCTTTCCCCGCACGGGGTACCTGGGGGATATGTGTCCCCCAGGTAAACGCGATCTTTTGCTCCCATGCGGCGTTAAAAATGGCACTCGGAGTCCTCACGTACGCCAAAAGTACGCTCCGGTCTCCTCGGCCATTTTTGCCTTGCCTGGAAGCAAAATCTCGCGTTTAGTACCAAAAGCCTTAAGGCAAAATAAAAAGCTGATTTATAAGGTGGGCGCACAACTTTAACGTTCTGATGCTCCATGGATGCAGCATTCGAGATCCATGTGCGAGTTCATTTCTAGTATCAACAATACGTTGCCGAAGATAGTCAGATCCTTTCTCACTCAACTGATTTGTAAAATCCGTCTGATTTGCAATCTCATCTATAGAATGGATGTTCGTACTATTCACTCTCGCTTTTTTAATTTTATCTTGAAAATAACCTTTCCAGGCTTCCTCAAGCAATTCATTGTTTCGACGCAATGAGCTATCACTTCTTATCCATCCGCAGTGGATAGCAAGCTCTAGTAATTTTGACAACCCTGC
>DASSIS010000045.1:0-48959 GCA_035691665.1 Gammaproteobacteria bacterium
CGGCTTCTGCGCCTCCGTGGTCCAACTGCTCACCACGCCGCGCCCCCCGGCCACGTAGCTCACTGTCGAGTAGGCACCCAGGCCCACCAATACGGCGCATACCAGTCCGGCAAGGGCCTGCACCCGGTCCGGTCGCTTCGCCTCCATGGCCATCGCTTAAAACCAGATCACCACACTCGTGAGGCCGTAGCCAATACCAGTACACCTTCGGTGCGTTCGGCAGTCCGTTCTGGAGGTATTCAAGCATGCCGCCGTTGGTGCCTCTTCCGTAGCGACAATAGAACAGCCAGGTGAAGCCAAAGACCTAGATGAAGGTGAACAAGGCGATGGCGGCTAGGTGCAGGCGCGAGACGCCGAAGGCCCGTGATTTGGGTGGCAAAGGCTCTTGCATGTTTTCCTTCGAGAGAGCTTTCTCGGAAACAGTCATCGCAGCGGCCAGACGTGGGGGATGATGGTCACAGTGACGGCCCACATCATGAGGTTCAGGGGGATGCCGAAGCGCAGGTAGTCACTGAAGCGGTAGCCGCCGGGGCCATAGACCATGAGGTTGGTGGCGTAACCGATGGGCGTGGCGAAGCTCGCCGAGGCCGCCATGGTGATGGCGAAGACGAAGGGCATGAAGTTGAGCCCTAGGGACTGGGTGAGGGCAAGCGCGATGGGGAACACAATCACCGCTGCCGCCGTGTGGGTCACCACTTCCGTGAGCAACATGGTGATGCCGTAGATGGCGATGAGCAGTAGCATCGGGTCGTTGCCCACCGCCGAGAGCACCCCGTGAGCCAGGGCCGCCGCGGCGCCGGAAGCCAGCAGGGCCTGGCCGATGCCGAAAGCCGCGGCGATGGCGATGAGCACGTCGGCGCGCAAGCTCGAGCGGGCTGCCTGCAGGCTCACACAGCGGGTCACGATCATCAGCCCGGCCGCGAGGAACGCGACGGTCACGAGGGGGAGCCAACCCAAGCCGCGTACCACGATGAGGCCGAGCAGGATGGCCCAGGCCAGCCAGCCACGCTCATGGCTGGGGAAGGCGGTACCGGCCACAGCTCGCAACAGCAGGAAATCCGCGGCGTTCTCGTTGCGCTGCAGGAAGTCGGCGCCGGTGACGAGCAGCAGCGTATCGCCAGCATGCAGCGTGATGTCGCCGATCTTGCCCTGGATGCGGCGCCCCCCGCGGGCCACGGCGATGATCACCCCGTCGTAGCGGGAGCGGAAGCGGCTCTCGCGGATGGTCTGGCCCACGGCCGGGGAGCCGGGTGCGATCACCGCCTCCACCAGGGTACGGGAGTGACGCGGGGAGTCCAGCTTGAAGAGCTGGTCGGTGGCGGGGGTTAGGCCGCGGATGCGCTGCAGATCCACGATGGATTCGGTGATGCCGGCGAACACCAGGCGGTCGCCGCCAAAGAGGACTTCGTCCGGGCCCACCGCCGGCAAGAGCTCGCCGCGCCGTTCGATCTCCACCAAGAACAGGCCCGGCAAGTGGCGCAGGCCCGCCGCCTGCACCGATTGCCCGTCCAGGGGGCTGCCGGTCTCCACCAGCATCTCCACTGTGTACTCGCGTGCATCCTGCAGGTGGCGGATGGCAGGGATGCGGTCCGGAAGCAGCCAGCGGCTCACCAGGAGCACATAGCCTATGCCGAGCAGGGCGCAGGGCACCCCCACCCAGGCGAGCTCGAAGAAGCCCATGCTGCGGGCATGGGCCTGGGCGGTGAGCAGGCCGTTGACCACGAGGTTGGTGCTGGTGCCGATGAGGGTGCAGGTGCCGCCGAATATGGCGGCGAAGCTCAAGGGGATCATGAGCTTGGAGGGGGAGATGCGGCACTGCCGCGCCCAATCCGAGACGAAGGGTAGGAAAGCCGCCACCAGCGGCGTGTTGTTCATGAAGGCGCCGAGGAAGCTCACCGGCAGCATCATGCGGACCTGGGCCTCGGTGACCGAGCCCGGCCGGCCGAAGATCCTGCGCACGATGAACCCGAGCGCCCCGGTCTCACGCAGACCGCCCGCCACCACATAGAGGGCGGCGATGGTGAGCACGCTCTCGTTGGAGAAACCAGAGAGCGCCTGGGCGGGGCTCACCGCCCCCACCAGCATCAGCAGGGTGAGGCCGGCGAGCAGCACCATCTCCGTGCCGATACGGGTCAGCGCGAGGGTAAGGAGGCACCCCAGGGTCACCAGTATCGAGATCCAGGCAGCGAGAGGCATCGAGAGTTTTCCGTCCGCCCCAGTCATCGGGGCCGGGGCAGATTATCATAGGGGTCCTGAAGGCGGGCTTAAGTCCCACCCCTAACGCATTGCCAGGGAAACTCCGGATGTCTGCCCAGCAAACCCTGCTCAAGAAGCTGAAGCACAAGAGTGCCCGTATCGGCATCGTGGGCCTGGGCTATGTGGGTCTGCCCCTGGCACTGCGTTTCAGCGAGGCTGGCTTTAAGGTGCTGGGGCTCGACATCGACCCGGACAAGGTGAAGGCCCTCAACGCCGGCAAGAGCTACATCGCCCAGATACCGGCTGACCGGATCGGGAAGGCGGTCAGTAAGGGCTTTCAGGCCAGCGCGGATTTCGCGGTCTCGAAAGAGGCCGATGCCCTCATCGTCTGCGTACCGACTCCCTTGGGCAAACACCGGGAGCCGGACGTGAGCTTCATCGCCGACACCATGGCGGCCCTGAAGCCCCATCTGCGCGCCGGTCAGGCGGTGTCCCTGGAGAGCACCACCTATCCCGGCACCACCGAGGAGCTCGTGGTGCCGGTGCTGGAGGCCGCCGGGCTCACCCCTGGGAAGGATTGTTTCGTGGTGTATTCCCCCGAGCGGGAGGACCCGGGCAACAAGAACTTCCATACCCAGACGATCCCCAAGCTGGTCTCGGGGCTCACCCCCGCCTGCGGAGAGGTGGCCCTGGCCTTGTATGGGGGTGTGATAGACAGGCTGGTGCCGGTATCCAGCCTGCGCACCGCAGAGATGGCCAAGCTGCTCGAGAACATCCACCGGGCCATCAACATCGGCCTCGTGAACGAGATGAAGATCGTGGCGGATCGCATGGGTATCGACATCCACGAGGTCATCGACGCCGCCGCCACCAAGCCTTTCGGCTTCGTACCCTATTACCCGGGCCCCGGTCTCGGTGGCCACTGCATCCCCATCGATCCCTTCTATCTCACCTGGAAGGCGCTGGAATACGGTGTGGATACCCGCTTCATCCGCTTGGCGGGCGAGGTCAACAGCCGCATGCCGGAGTGGGTGGTGGACAAGACCGTCGCGGCGCTCAACGAGCGGGGCAAGGCCCTCAAAGGCAGCCGGGTACTGGTGCTCGGCATCGCCTACAAGAAGAACGTGGACGACACTCGTGAATCGCCCGCCGTCGAGATCATGCATCTCCTGGAGCAGCGTGGGGCGGAAGTGGCTTATTCTGATCCCTTCGTGCCCAAGTTCCCCAAGATGCGGGAATACCACTTCGAGCTCGAGAGCGTGATCTTGAGCGCGGGGGTGTTAGCGGATTTCGACGCGGTGGTGCTCGCCACCGACCACGATGGGTTCGATTACGAGCTCATCGGGCGCAACGCGGCGCTGCTGGTGGACACCCGCGGCCGCTACCGCCGGCCGCAGGAGAACGTGGTCAAGGCTTAGAGGCCCCGTTCAGCTGACCAACGGCACGAATATCTTCAGCACCCGGTCTGCCAGTTCGTCGGACATGTCTGAATAGACTGGCAGGCATATCAGGCTCTCACTGACAGCGTCCGTGATGGGCAGCGGTGCATCGGCATAGCGGGAGAAGTAGCTGGTGCGGTGCAGGGGCTTGTAATAACCGTGGCGCAGTTCGAGGCCCTGTTCGGCCGCCTGGCCGATGATGCGCTCCACATCCAGTCCGGCCCTGAGCCTCACGGGATAACACTGCCATGGCGCGAGCTCGGGCGGGGGCGCCTGGTGCACGCCGCCGAGGCGGGAGAGGGTCTTCCGGTAGCGCGCGACCACACTCTGGCGATGGCGGATGAACCCATCGATGCGCTCCAACATCGCGAGCCCCACGGCCGCCTGGAAGTCGCTCATCTTGTTGTTGAGGCCGGCAGCGACGATGTCAGGGTAGTCCATGCCGAAATTGGAGGCGGTCCGGAATGTGGCGTCGTGCTGCGGATCCACGAACATCACCGCGCCCTCGCCGATGCCGAACACCTTTGTGGCATGCAGGGAGAACACCTCCACCGCGCCCTGCTGACCCACGTGACCGGATACTGAGGCCGGGCAGCCCAAGGCCGAGGCGGCGTCGATGACGAGCGGTATGCGCTTGGCATTCGCCAGCCGCTGCAGGCGGGTGAGGTCATGGCCGAAACCGTAGGCGCGCACATGCAGGATCGCTCGGACATCCGGATGGCGCGCCAGGGCCTGCTCGGCCGCCGCCGGGTCCAGTTCCCAGGTGTCCGCATTCAGCTCGCCGAACACGGGGGTGCAGCCCGCCATGAGGATGGCTTGGGCGGTGGCGGGGAAGGTGTGGGAGGGAGTCAGCACCTTGCCGCGAATACCCAGCCCCATGAGCGCAGTCACGAGCCCCGTGGTGGCGGAAGGCGAGCTCAGTGCGGCCCGTCCGCGCGCATAGCGTTGCTTGAGCCGCCGCTCGAACTCGCGGGCCGCGGGCCCGAAGTTGGTGTAATAGCCGATGGCATAGGAATCCTTCAGGTAAGGCAGCCATTCCTCGGGTGCCGGCATCACCGGGCGCATGTAGCGGATTGGTAGATCACTCATATGCGAGGCTTGCCCTGCTGCGCGTCGAAGAAGACGGTACGTTGTTTCAAGTCGGTGTCCGGGTAGTCGAAAAGGTTCTGGAACGAAAGATGCCGATGCCGGACGCGAGTAGCTATGGCGGCGCGATATCCAAGCCGCTTGGCCGCGGCAGACATCAGCCGATCACGGAGATCTCCCACCTCCAGTATGAACGACGTCTTGAGGAAGGTCAGTCTGCCCGGTGGAGTGATGATATCTATTAGTTCTTCGGTGTAGATGTCTTTCAAACGCCGCTCAGGGCTTTTGCTCTTGATCAGGAAGTCAAGTTGTTGCAGGTCTAGTTCCGGAAAGCGCTGCTTGGCCCAGTCGAGGTCGACGAAATCGTATCCATCCACCAACGAGCCCAACATGGCGAGGTCTGGATGCTTCTGGGTTAGGGCCAGGAAGCCTTCGAGCCATGAAGGGGTAGATGGCAGTACTTCCACATCCCCTTCGATGTAAGCTAGATAATCGCCAAGTTCGACCTTGTGCTCACGCAGAGCTTGGTCGAAAGCATCGGGTGAATTCGTTGTACGCCGGTGCACTGCATGGAACATGCCGCGCCGTTCGAACCCCTGAATCACTTGGTCCACCAGTGGGTCGTCCGAAGCATTGTCCACCAACACGAAGCGGCAGGGGGTGCGCGTGTTCCTATACAGGCTGTCGAGGCAGTTCCACAGGTATAGCGGTCGTTGCCACGACAGAATGAAGACGTATGGGGAGGACATGCGATGGTTTGTAATGCTTATTGCGGCAGCAAGGGTGGGCAGATTTTATCGGATGCATGATGCTTTAACCACTGCTCACGGTTGTTAGCGGCTCAGATCCATTCACTGGAAACGGGTGGCGCCGGCTATCTCGTCGTGCAGGGTGGCCAGGTTCTCGTGCACCAGCCGATGCAGGATGCTGGTGCTGGGGCCGGGATGGTCAACCAGGAAACGCAGCTCGATGCCGGAGGCGGCGAACATGGAGGCATCATACAGACCACGCCCGCCAGGAGTGTTGACGTAGGTGCTGCCTCCGAGCTTCTGGACAATCTCTATGACGCGTTCAGCGGCCGGTTTTTGCAGCGAAGGCTCCAGGATGCTGGCGCGCACGAACTTGGTGGACAAGCCGAGATATCTGCTGATTGTCTCGAGTTGTGTCGTCAGGTAATCCACCGGGCTGGAGTCGAAACGCAATGAGGGCAAAAGCAACGGATTGCTTTGAATATGCGCGAAAACCCTTGGAAAGGGCGCCAGTCGCTCACGCATCACCTGATCCGCGTCGGGAAGGAAGGCCAGAGACTTGATCTGTGTGCCTAGACTGGGCCGCTGTATCGGCAGCGTCAGCCACCGGAGATTTCCCTTTTCGTCAGGTAGCCGATTACGATGCACCCATCCGCCTTTCGGGAATTGCACGCAATCGTAGACGACGAATATATCTGCGGCCGCCATCAACCGGAAATAACCGGCGTATGGCATGAAGTAGGGTTGCATCACTGCGATCGTGGTGCTGTGTGTCATGTGCCTTATAATCTTTCGACAGTGCTGCCTTCAGGAAGCAAGAACAGTGAAACCCATCGGCGGTTTTCTAGAGCTCGAGTTGTCACAGGATGGCAGCAGCTATCATCAGACATCCCTCACGTACAAGAGCGGTCGAGCGGCATTCAACGCCATATTAAAGCACTTGCATCCAAGCCGGGTGTTCGTGCCGTTCTATTGCTGCGACGCTTTACTGCAGCCTCTGCAGCAAGGCGGAATCCGCTACGAATTCTATCCCATCGGCCCATCCTTTGAACCGCTCACGCTGCCTTCGCTGTCGGATGGTGACCTGTTCGTGTATGTGAATTATTTCGATCTGAAAAGAGGCTGTATCGAGAGGCTGTCCGACCAATACCGCCATAGGTTGGTTGTGGATGCGACTCAGTCTTTCTATATGCGTGGCAACGGTCGTTCCTGGTTCTTCAACTCATGCAGAAAATTCTTCGGTGTTCCGGATGGTGCCTACCTCTATGTGCCCGAAGGGTATGAGAAGGGGTTTCGTACCCCAGAAGAGGAGAATACCCGCTACATACCCGATCATTTGTTCTATAGGTTCAAAGGAGACATGGAAAATGGTTACGCTGCCGCTTTACAGAACGAGGCGCTTCTGGATACCGAGCAGGCAGCCATGTCGAAGCTGACGCGGTACTTGCTGGGACAGGTGGATTACCCCGCCGCTGCCACATCGAGAAGGGAAAACTTCCGGCTTCTGGAGCAAAAACTCGGCGCGCTAAACCAGCTGGAGCTCAAACTTGATGAAGCGGCCGCACCACACTATTTCCCATTCTTGCCAGACAGGCTTATTGAGAAGCAATCGCTGTGGAACGAGCAGGTGTTCGTACCCGCTTTATGGAAAGATTGTCTCGATAGGCGGCGACCTGGATTCGAGTTCGAATTGCGTTTGTCGTCGGCCATGCTCCCTCTTCCGATCGATCAGCGCTATGCAACGGATGACATGGGTCGAGTCGTTGATGTTGCCCTGAAGTCCTATGGAGCCACTTGAAGCGACAGGCCGCCCGGGTGGGCTGCCGATCAGCTTTCCCCAGGACGCTCCTGCCACAGGGTCGCATGGGTCGGCTCCGCTTCGTTCGGCGGCCGGCCATTGGAATAATAGTAGAGCGCGAGAGAGCGGCGCGTGACCCCTTCCGGGCAGGCGAGCGGATCGGGCATGCCGTGGTATGAGTTGCCGGTGGTGGAGAAGATCACGCAGCGGTTGCCGGTGGGTGCAATCTTCTGGCGGCAGGTTTTCATCTCCGGGTCCCAGAGTTCCAGGTCGCCACCCCATTCCGGGCGCCATCCCTCGTTGAAGTACAGCAAGAGATTGAGGCGCCGGTCCAGGAGCGAACCGCGCAGCTTGCTGAAGTCCGCATGCACTCTGAGGATCGCACCTGGCAGGTACTGGTGCAGGCCGCCGCCCACGAGGTGGGGGTCCGGCAAGAGGTCGGGGATACCCGTGAGCTTCTCCAGGTAACGCATGAAGGCGCCGGAATTGAAGCCATAGATCAGGCTACGCAGCCCTGGCCCCATCCGCTGCTCGTTGCTGTATCCGAGCTTCAGGTTCTGGGCGATGCGTCCCTTGTCGTCGTGGGCTTCCACGCGCCGCCAGTCAGAGATCTGCTGGGGTGAAGGGTATTCCGTCAGGGCTTGCCGGTAGGTAGCCTCCGGCAGGAAACCGTCCATAACGATGTGGGGGAAAGGGGAAGCGGATTGGTACTGCGGCGCACCTCGTTCCGCGCTCGCCATGAGCTTGTCGAAATCGAGCAGGATTTCCATGTGTTCGTTCTCTATCCGTCCATTCAACGCCGATCCGGGCTCATATCCCGGAGCGCGTTGGCGGAATCATACAGTGATTCGACGGCCGGAGGCGGCAGATTGCCGAGGTAGAGTGCCGGGCGTTCCGGGTGACGCCATTCCCTGCCGCGTATCCTGCGGTACTGCTCGGCCCACTCCTGAAAACGGTCTCGTGCCGGCTCGCCACCGGTGGAAGCGCCGCCGTGGATCTGGTGGAAGGTACCTTCCCCCAACAACATGACATAGGGTGATTGGCGGCGCTCCAGCGCCCTGATGAAGAAGTCTAGGTTTAGCAGCCCACCGCCCGGCAGGTCGAAAGCGGTGTCGTAACCGCCCATCTCCAGGAACGTGCGGCGCTTCAGGAAGATCGCGTTGCTCTCGGAGGGGGCGGCGAAGTAGCCCTTGTAGGAGGAAGCCGCCAGCACCGAGACGTCGAACAGCCGGTATCCATCCTCAGGCCAGCGGATGCTATCCAGCAGCTTATCTTCGGTCGCCTGGTCGTAGCCCTTGAGTACCGATTTCTGCTGCAGTTCGGGACCGAGATGCCAGCCCAGGGTCGCGACGATGGGGTCGGAGTGGAGCTTGAAGCCCTTGAGCGCCGTGGCGAGCAGGCCCGGGGAGGCGATGCGCGCGCCGTCGATGCAGATGCCCACCACTTCACCCCGGCTCAAGTCCACACCGTGATTGATGGCCGCCGCCGGTGACTTCTGAGCATCCTCTATATAGACGTAACGGAAGTTCGATCCGCAAGCCCGCGCCAATTCTTCTCCCGGGGGCATGGGAGAGCCGTTGTCCACCACGATCACTTCGTAGTCGTCTGCCGAGATGCCGGCCTGGTAAGGCACGCTCAGGGATTTCAGGGTACGGGGCGCTTCCCGCGCCATGTCGTAGACGATGACGATGACGGACAGTTTGGGGCGGTGCAACAGCTTCGAGAGAAAGCCCATCAGGCCGCCATCTCGCGCAGGGTCTCGTACATGCGCATCACTTCCTTCGGCGGAGAGGCGAACATCGGATCGACGGCGGTGTTGCGCAGACTCTCCTCGAAGAAGGCGAGGCTGGTGTGGGAGGAGTCCAGTCCCAGGCGACCGAAGGCCTTGTGCACGGCGGCGATGTAGGCCGGTGGCGTGAGGTCGAAGCACAGGATGTCGAAACCATGGCGGGCATGTTCTTCCAGCAGCCGGGCGTTGTAGCGCCGCCAGAGTTCGAAGCCTTGTTCCGGCGACATCTTGCCGCGGCGGTACAAGGATTGGGCGACGGCACTTGGATGGCGGAAGGTGCCGATGTAGACGAGATTCGGCAGAAGTTCCTGCCAAGCAGGGAGGGTGAAGAGAGTGCGGGGGTCCTTGAAGGCCCAGCGGGGATGGCCCGCGTATTCCTGCACTATCTCCCGGAGCGTAGCCCGCTGCGCGTCGCTCCAGTGTGCGGACACAAGAGGAGGGTTGTCCCAGCCGCCACCGTTGGTCGTTAGCACCTCGTTGTGCAGGTGCATGACTTTGAGGTTCTCCTGGTTCCCCTTCAGATTGTGAGGGTTCTTTTTGGAGACGCCGCCGAGGTAGACGCCTGCATCCTCCAGGAGGCCGGTGAGGCAGCTCGTACCGCTGCGGTGCATGCCGAGCACGCAGATGGCGCTGGTAAGGCTGGTGGCCTTGGCCTCCATCTTACCGGCGTCCACTGCTGGCGGCGCGACCACGCGGCCTGCTGCTTAAGCCCAGCACTGGCTTCAGGAAGCTGCCGGTATAGGAGCCGGTGTGGGCCGCGATCTCCTCCGGTGTGCCTGTGACTACCACCGTGCCGCCGCCGCCGCCGCCCTCGGGGCCGAGATCGATGATCCAGTCGGCGGTCTTGATCACGTCCAGGTTGTGTTCGATAACGACCACGGTGCTGCCGCCGTCGCGGAGCTGGCGCAGCACGCCGAGGAGCTGGTCAATGTCGTGGAAGTGCAGGCCGGTGGTGGGTTCGTCTAATATGTAGAGGGTGCTGCCGGTGTCGCGTTTGGAGAGCTCCCGGGCGAGCTTCACGCGCTGGGCTTCGCCTCCTGACAGGGTGGTGGCGTTTTGGCCCAGGCGCACATAGGTGAGCCCCACGGCGGTCAAGGTCTGCAGCTTGTGGGCCACGGTGGGCACGGCGCTGAAGAACTCGAGTGCGTCCTCCACCGTCATCTCCAGCACTTCGCTGATATTCTTGCCCTTGTAGCGGATGTCGAGGGTCTCGCGGTTGTAGCGCTTGCCCTTGCACACATCGCAGGCCACGTAGATGTCCGGCAGGAAGTGCATCTCCACCTTGATCACGCCGTCACCCTGGCAGGCCTCGCAGCGCCCGCCCTTCACGTTGAAACTGAAGCGCCCAGGGTTGTAGCCGCGGGAGCGAGCCTCCGGGGTCTCGGCGAAGAGCTCGCGGATGGGGGTGAAGAGCCCGGTGTACGTGGCCGGGTTGGAACGCGGGGTGCGGCCGATGGGCGACTGGTCGATATCGATGACCTTGTCGATCTGCTCCAGGCCGTCGATGCCGTCGCAGGGCGCCGCTTCTTCCGAGGCGTCGTTGAGACGGCGCGCGGCGAAGCGGTACAGGGTGTCGTTGATGAGGGTGGATTTGCCGGAGCCGGAGACGCCCGTGACGCAGGTCATGAGTCCCAGCGGGATCTCCACGTCGATGCCCTTGAGGTTGTTGCCCCGGGCCTTCCTGATGCGCAGCTGCCGCTTCTTGTCCGGCGAGAGCCGCCGCTCCGGGACGGCGATGCTGCGCCGGCCCGAGAGGTATTGGCCCGTCAGGGAGGCGGAATCCGTGGCGATCTGTCCGGGTGTGCCTTCGGCCACCACCTGGCCGCCGTGCACGCCGGCGCCGGGGCCCATGTCCACCACGTGGTCGGCGTTCTTGATGGCATCCTCGTCGTGCTCCACCACGATCACGGTGTTGCCGATGTCGCGCAAGCGCGTCAGGGTCTTGAGCAACCGCTCGTTGTCACGTTGATGCAGGCCGATGGAGGGCTCGTCCAGGATGTACATCACGCCCACGAGCCCCGAACCGATCTGGCTCGCAAGCCGGATGCGCTGGGCCTCGCCACCGGAGAGGGTCTCGGCGCTGCGGTCGAGGGTGAGGTAGTCCAGGCCCACGTTCACCAGGAACGAGACCCGCGCCCGGATCTCTTTCACGATCTTGGCGGCGATTTCGCCGCGGCGGCCTGGGAGGTCCAGGGTGTCGAAGAACTTCAGGGTGTCGCCCACGGAGCGGTTGGTGATGGCCGGCAGGCTGTCGCCCGCCACGAACACGTTGCGGGCCTCGCGCTTCAGGCGCGTGCCGCCGCAGTCCGGGCATGGGCGGGCGCTCAGGAACTTGGCCAGCTCCTCCCGCACCATCAGGGACTCGGTCTCCCGGTAGCGGCGTTCCATGTTGGGGATCACGCCCTCGAAGGCATGGCGCCGGGTGCTCTTGCCGCCTCGTTCGTTGGCGTAGGTGAAGGGGATCACCTCGTCACCGCTGCCGAACAGGATCAGCTTGCGGACCTTCTCCGGGAGATCCTCGTAGGGCTTCTCGATGTCGAACTTGTAGTGCTTGGCGAGGCTCTGGATGAGCTGGAAGTAATAGGCGTTGCGCCGGTCCCAGCCGCGCACCGCGCCGCCGGCGAGCGAGAGGTGTGGCTGGGTCACGACCCGGGCCGGGTCGAAGAATTGGCGTACGCCCAGGCCGTCGCAGCTCGGGCAGGCGCCCACCGGGTTGTTGAAGGAGAACAGCCGCGGCTCCAGCTCCGAGAGGGAATAGCCGCAGATGGGGCAGGCAAACTTGGAGGAGAAGGTGAGTTCCTTCTTCTTCGGCTCGTCCATGAAGGCGATGTGGGCGATGCCATCAGCCAGTCTCAGCGCCGTTTCGAATGACTCCGCCAGGCGCAGGTTCACGTCCGGTCGCACCTTGAAGCGGTCCACCACCACCTCGATGGTGTGCTTGCGGCGCAGATCCAGCTTCGGGGCCTGGTCGAGTTCCACCACGTTGCCGTCGATGCGGGCCCGCACGAAACCCTGGGCGCGCAGCTCCGCCATGAGTTCCACGTGCTCGCCCTTGCGCTCGTGAACCACTGGCGCGAGCAGGAGCAGCTTGGTGTCCTCCGGCAGGGCCAGCACCTGGTCCACCATCTGGCTCACGGTCTGGGCGGTGAGGTCGATGTGGTGGTCCGGGCAGCGCGGGATGCCGGCGCGCGCGAACAAGAGGCGCAGGTAGTCGTAGATCTCCGTCACCGTGCCCACGGTGGAGCGCGGGTTGTGGGAGGTGGACTTCTGCTCGATGGAGATGGCCGGCGACAGGCCCTCGATGCTGTCCACGTCCGGCTTCTCCATCATGGAGAGGAACTGACGGGCGTAGGCGGAGAGGGATTCCACGTAGCGGCGCTGGCCCTCCGCGTAGATGGTGTCGAAGGCGAGAGAGGATTTGCCCGAGCCCGAGAGCCCGGTGATCACAATGAGCTTGTCCCGGGGCAGGTCCACGTCCACGTTGGCGAGGTTGTGGGTGCGGGCGCCGCGGACGCGGATGGTATCGAGAGCCATGGGTCGAAGGAGTCCTTAAAGGGTCGAAAAGCGAACATTCAAGTTTACGCCGAGGGGGCATCACGGGGCAAAACCCCTTAGGGGGCCGGTGTTAAAATGCCGCCGCCGCCTGCGCGGAACCGTCCCGTCTCCTGTCAGCGAGCTGTCATGTCCGCATCCAAACTCTCCTCCGGTGAGGTCCGCGCCGCCCTGTCCCTGGCTGGGATCTTTGCGCTGCGCATGTTCGGCCTGTTCATGATCTATCCTGTGTTCGCGGTCTATGCCCGGAGCCTGCCGGACGCGACGCCGGTCCGTGTGGGCCTGGCCTTAGGTGTTTACGGCCTCGCCCAGGCGCTCTTCCAGATGCCCCTGGGGGTCGCTTCCGACCGCCTGGGGCGTAAGCCCGTCATCGCCGCGGGCCTGCTGGTATTCGCTCTGGGAAGCGGTATGGCCGGCCTCGCCCATAGCGTCGCCAGCATCGCTGTCGGCCGTTTCCTGCAGGGCATGGGCGCCGTGGGTTCGGCGGTACTGGCCTTGGCCGCGGACCTGAGCCGCGAGCAGCAACGCACCAAGGTGATGGCGGTGATCGGCATCACCATCGGTTTCGCCTTCGGCCTGGCGTTGGTGCTTGGGCCCCTGCTGAACGGCTGGATGGGCGTGCCGGGCATGTTCTGGCTCACAGCCGTGCTCGCCGGAGTGGCCTTGCTCCTGCTCTATGCCGCGGTGCCGGATCCTAAGCTGAGCGATGTGCATGCGGAGACCGAGGCGGTCCCCGCCATGCTGCTGCGGGTGCTGAAGGATCCGGCGCTCCTGCGCCTGGATTTCGGCATCCTGGCCCAGCACGCCATCCTGACTTCCACCTTCCTGAGCCTGCCCCTGGTCCTCCAATCCGCCGGGCTCCCTTCGGAGCGCGCCTGGCAGATCTACCTCCCGGTACTACTGGTCTCGGTGCTGGCGGTCGGACCCCTCATCATGGCTGCGGAGCGGGGCGGGCACATGCGCGGCGTGCTGCTCGCCGCCGTGGCGGCCATCGGCCTCGCGCAACTCGGTTTTCTGGTGCCGGGTGGGGGCCTGTGGTTGCCGGCCATGGCACTGACGCTCTTTTTCGCCGCCTTCAACTTCCTGGAAGCCGCCTTGCCCGCGCTCATCTCTCGGCTGGCGCCCAAGCAGGCTCGGGGCACGGCCATGGGCGTCTATTCGAGCGCTCAGTTCCTCGGCATCTTCCTCGGCGGCGTCCTCGGGGGGTGGTGCCAGGGACGGTTCGGCGTGGTCGGGACCTTCGGCTTCAGCCTCGTCGCCGCCTGCTTATGGCTGGTGAGCGCCCTCCCGCTGCGGCCCCCAGCCAAGTAGAATGCCTATATCGAGCGACAAGTCCGCCTCACTGGGCGGCTTCTAACGGAGAGAAGGTATGGCACGCGGCGTAAACAAGGTGATCCTGGTGGCGACGGTGGGCAAGGACCCCGAGGTCAAGTACATGCCGTCAGGCGGCGCCGTGGTGAACCTCACCGCGGCCACCAACGAATCCTGGAAGGACAAGCAGACCGGCGAGAAGAAGGAACGCACCGAATGGCACCGGCTCACCTTCTATAACCGCCTGGCGGAGATCGTGGGCGAGTACGTGCGCAAGGGCTCCCAGATCTACATCGAAGGCCGGCTGCGCACCCGCGACTACGAGAAGGAAGGGCAGAAGCACTACGTCACCGAGATCATGGTGGACGAGATGCAGATGCTGGGCGGCCGCGGCGGGGCCGGCGGCGGCGACCGCAGCATGCGTGACGAGGCGCCGAGCCGCGCTCCCATGGCCAGCGAGCCCGCGGGCGGCGGCGATTTCCAGGATGACGATATCCCGTTCTGAATATCTCCAGCCGCAGGATAGCGTTGGCCGCATGCTTATCAAGGGGCCCGTGATTCTGGTTTGATGTGCGGCGTGCCTCTAGCCCCGATCCTGATCGATGCGGGTCAGGCATGGGCTGAGACGCGAAGGTTATCCCTAGCGACCCGGCGTGGCGCCGAGCTGTACCGGAAGTCCGACCCCTAACCACTGTCCCCATGAATTGCCGCTATCCACCGCCTCTATGGTGTAGTCAGCGCATTCACTCTTCACAGCATCTATTTCCATCGTCTGCCATTGGTATCGAGCCCCGGGCAGGATGCCGTCGAATATCACCGTGGTCTGTTTGCCCTTGTGCCGACTCACCTTGATAGAGAAATTCTTGTTCCCTGGGCCCATCGAATAAGGCACCGCTAGGCTGCCGCAGGCCCGGAACGGCCCTATGGAGAGTGTGCCCGTATTGCTGTCGCCTCCCGGCCCGGTGCGGGAATCGTAAAGCGGCCAGCGCCATGTATCCGATGGGACTCCCGAGCTATTCCCCTTGGGTATCCAACCGCCGGTTGCAACGACGTGCGCGGCGACCGGGGCCATACCAATTTCTTCCTTGAGTGGTTCGAGACTGATTTCACAGGCATCTGTCTTTTTAGGAGGGGCCAGATAGACCATCGTGGGTGCGTAATAAGGTTCGAGCGTGTATGACGTATGGCCGCTGAAAGGACTCTCTATTTCCGCGACGATACTGAAGCCCTGGCTGAGCATCGTCCCGATGTCCTGTTCATGGCCCGATTGTTTAAGCAAGTAGACATAGTGCCCGCAGAAGGTACCGTCAAAGTACTCGGTTTCGAACACCGCTGTTTGGCCGTCGCCGGAGATGATTTTCGTCTCGGCGTTGATCTCCGCCTGGAATGCGCCATCGAGAGAAGGGTGGAGTATCTTCGCGGTCACCAATGCGGGCATCAGAGCTGTCGCCGCGGCCAGGAGCGCCGCAATTGCTGCACGTAACCCTGCGGGCGCGCGGATAAGATCGATGATCGTCTTTACACCTAGCCCGGCAAGCACGAACAACACCGGCAGGGATTGGCTGAAGTTGCGTTCGAACAGTGGGCGCATGCGCAGGAAATACAGCAACAACAGAATGGGGGCCACGAAGATCACGCTCCGCCATAGGTCCCTGCGGATAGCGAGGTTGCCCGCCCCACAGGCTGCAAGCAGCAGCGCCAGATAGCCTATGGTGTAGGTGAAATATTCGAGATTCCCTTCTATCCGTCCGAGCAGGTCGCTAAACCCTTCGGTGCCGCCATTCAGCACGCTACCCTCATACTGTCCGAAAAGGGAAGCCACTCCTTGCAGGTACTCCGAGGGGAATTTGAGTGCATAGGGGGCACCCAGGGCGAAGCCGACCCCGACCAAGCAGAAATATGCGCCTACGGTCCAGGTCCAGCGATTATGGTGGGGCTCGCCATGAGGCTGCAATTCTCCTCCCTGATCGATCAGTCTGCTGGCAAGCAATAACGGGAATGGCAGATATACCAGGAAAGTGATCTTTGTGGAGATGAGGAGCCCGGTCAGGAGCCCGGTGAATGCCAGGATCAGGCTCCCGTGCCGTCCCGACGCGGTAAGCATGATCATCCAGATCACGCCGAGCAGCGTGACAAAGGTCTCGGGGCGTGCGTAAAGACTGTCTTGGAAGAGTAGGGGTGAGCATGCTGTCAGCAGAGCAGCGGTCAATGCGGCTGCGGTGCCGCCTATCCGCCAGGCCAACAAACCCGTGAAGAATACACAGAGTGCTCCCAAGATGACGCTGAGCTCACGTATGTGCCCCACCATGGACGATTTGTGGTTGTGGGTGTCGTCCCAGGCCTGGCCGGTGAGCTTCTCGTATAGAGCCGCGGTCAGGTAATAGGACGAGAAGTTGTATTCGTTGCCCTTGAACCGACTTTCGACGTCGGTTCGGATCCAGTTGGTATCGAGGGATCCGCTGTCCAGGACCTGGGTCACCACCGCCTGGGCGATGTCTTCGTCGGGGATGCGTCGGTCGAGATGCGCCGCGTACCATCGCACTGCTCCGGCTGCGATACTCAGGATAGCCAGAAATGCAAACAGCATGTTCCGGGTACTCTGCCCGCTTCGCATCGTTTTCACCCGTTGAATTGCGGAAATATGACTGGCCCGGAAAGGCCCGAGGGGAACCTAAGATAACAAAAGCCGCCATTGCCGCACAATTGCTAGCGGCGCCGCTGTTCGTCGGTGGGTGATCCTCGGCTATGGGAAAGACGCCAAAATGAAGTGTGCTCCAGCGCGCGGTATCTATACGCCACGAGATGGTGATGGAGTTGCGTGTGGCGCCGGCGGTGCACGAGCCGAAGGTGGATACGCCGCCGTAGAATGGCTATCCTGTAGGGCGGGTTCGGTTCGGTTATTGGGCATATATGCGTAACCGATTGATCGTGTCATAAGAGGGAATGGCAGGGATTCCTGCTGTTTCTTGAGGGAAGACCGGGATGAGCAAGATGACCGCTTATGGGTTCGTGCTGGTCTGCATCCTGTTCACAGTACTGGGTCAGCTGCTCATAAAGTGGCAGGCCATGGGTGCAGGCAGCCTGCCCTCTGCTTGGCCTGCCCGCTTATCTTTCTTTTTTAACCTTGTGCTAAATCCCTGGATCATCGCAGGCTTGGCGAGTGCGGTGATCGCTGCATTCGCTTGGATCCTGGCTATGACCAAGCTCCCCATCAGCGTCGCCTATCCTATGATGTCGCTCACCTATCCCTTGGTGATGGGCCTGAGCTGGGTGCTCCTAGGCGAGACCCTGTCTTTATGGCGCATCGTCGGCGCCGCGTTCATCCTGGCCGGAGTGACTCTGCTTGGCTTCAAATAGGAAACCCGCTCAGAAGCCCGTGCGTGCGAAGGCTCTCAAGCTTCCCACTACGCCGCATATCTCGGTGGTGGTGCCCGTCTACAAGGGCGAAGACTGCATCGAGGAGCTTTATCGCCGCCTCAAAGAGGCGCTTGCTCCCATCAGTCCGAATTTTGAGTTGGTGCTGGTGGAAGACTGCGGTGGCGACTATTCCTGGGAGATGATCAAGGCCTTGGCGAAGCGCGACCCGCGGGTGCGCGGCTTCCAATTCAGTCGCAACTTTGGTCAGCACTATGGCATCACCGCCGGCATGGACCACGCCCGCGGCGACTGGGTGGTGGTGATGGACTGTGACCTGCAGGATCGTCCCGAGGAGATCCCGGTGCTCTACCAGAAGGCGCAGGAAGGTTTCGACGTGGTGATCGCTCTTCGTGGCCGCCGCCAGGATCCCTTATGGAAGCGCGCCACCTCGCGCATGTATTTCTGGCTGTTCAACTATCTGGCGGAACTCGATTACAACCCTGAAGCCGGTAACTTTCGCATCATCTCGCGGCGGGTGGTGACGAACTATCGCACCATGCGCGAGAACCTAAGGTTGTTCGGTGCACTGATCACCTGGATGGGGTTCAAGACGGGGTATGTGCGCGTCGCCCATGGCGAGCGCTTCGAGGGCCAGAGCACCTACACTCTGCGCAAGCTTTTCAAGCTCGCCTTCGAGACCATCATCGCCTACTCGGACAAGCCGTTGCGCCTGGCGGTGCAGTTCGGTGCCCTGATTTCCTTCCTGGCTTTTGTAGTGGGACTCTACGTGTTAGGGAAGGCGCTGTTCCAGGGTCACCCGGTAGCGGGCTGGAGCAGCCTGATGGTGAGCGTCTACTTCCTCGGCGGTATCATCATCGCCATCCTGGGCATCATCGGCGTCTACCTCGGCAAGACTTTCGACGAGGTGAAGCGCCGGCCACTCTACATCATCGCCGATGCCACCGAAGCGGTCAGTGTCTCGCCGCGTTTTCGGGATTGATCCACAGCCAGATCACGCTGCTGCTGGTGAAGCGGGCCTTCAGTTCCGAATACATGTTGAGCACCGGGGTATTGGTGGCGCTGAAGCTCGCCCAACCCAGGCTCTCGCCCATGCGCTTGTAGGCATCCAGCGCCTTGCGATAGAGCAGCATGCCGGAGATGCGCGCGTCCCGGTGCAGTACCGCGAGAGCCAGGTTGAGTCCCGCGTGGTGGGCGCTCTTGCTCGAAAGGAACCAGCCTTCCACTCCACGTTGCGAGCGGATCTCCAGGCAATATTGGGGAGCGCTCTTCAGGATCCCCTCGGCCCACATTTCGTAGCGCTGGGTGATCATGCGGGTGGTGATGCCCGGCACCAGGCTGAAGCGCTCATGAGTGAACTCCGCCATCTCCCCCGGCGCGATGCGGAAAGGGTGCTGGTCGCCCCGCACCACCGTGAGGGCGTCGAGGCTGGGGCTGGCTTGGGCTTCCTCAAGCCGCAGCCGGAAATGGATCTGCACGTCGGACTGCAGGAAGCCGTCTTCCAGGAGCGCCGCCAGCGTCGCCCCGTCTACGCTGGGAGCCCGGTATTCCACCCAGGAGTAACGCTCAAGGGCTGCCCGACGCGTCGCCGCGGGCTCGGCGAAGAAACCCGCCTCGCGCACGATGCCTACCGGCGAGCCGAACCATTGGCTGCTGAAATCGTGGGAGTCGATCACGCGCCCACCTCCACCCGTTCGAACAGCCCCTTCCAGAACTCGTAGCCGTCCCAGGTGGGGCCGAAATGGTGCATCTGCCCGACGGGCACGAAGCGCTTCACACCCGTGCGGGCGATGGCGGCGAGCCAGGCGGCATCCGGCGCCGCGGCGAGAGCATGGCCCACGGTCTGGATGTTGGCCGGCAGCTGGCGGATGACGCTATCGCGTTCGCCGGTCACCAGGGGCAGGAACATGAGGCTGTCGATCTCGGGCGCGCTGCCGTCGCCCAGGCATACCGTGGCGGCATGGTTGGGGGCCATGGCGGCATCCCATCCCGCGGCGGCGGCCCACTGCCGCGCCATGATGTTCTCGGAGGCGATGTGCATGGGCGGGGTGCGGGGCCAGGCCTTTGGCCAGAGGGCGAACAGCCGTTCCCGCAAGGTCTTGAGTTCTCTCTCCCCGGCACCGAACACCACCACGCGGCGCGGCGAGGTGCAGCCGGCGCGGCCGTAGATGGTGAACACCTTGATGAGGGTAGTGAGCACCTCGTCGCTCAAGGCCCCGGCCTCGAGCCAGGCCTCGGAGCGCTTGTCCACGAAATAGTAGCCGACACTCCCGGCCGGGTGGGGCAAGCGGTCGATGGCCTCCGCCGCCTCGTCGCCGCCGAACACGATGCGTACCCGGGACTCCACTGCCATGCGCGCGTTGCGCTCATCGGTGCGCGGGAAGGTGGCGCAGTGGAACTCGGTCTTGAGCAGGGTGGCCAAGGGCCCGGGCTTGAGCTTCGCCAGCACGAACTCCACGAAGGCGGAGGTGAGGTCGGCGCTGCGGGAACCCACCTTCACCTGCATGCGCTGCCCGGTGAGCGATAACAGGATCATGGTAAGAGGGCCCAGCAGGGAAACGTTGTTGGGTAGCCACAAGCCCACCTGGCCCCGGGGCCGATAGAGCACGCTGGCCGTCTTGAGATTGCCCTCCGCTAAGCCTTCACCGAAGCTCTCCCGGAAGGGGCGCCACAGGTTTTCAGGCGACAGGAAGCCGATGAGATAGGCCCATTCGTCGCGGGTGAAACTCTCGGGCGTAGTCTTGATCATGCTGGCGCGCAGCGAGACCCAGTCTTCGATCAGCGCGCGCGGCGAGACGGGCAGGCTGACTGCCGTCACCGTGCCGTCACCGCCCTTGAAGGCGTTGAGATGCTCAGACATTGGCGCAGCCCCGCACCTCGGACTTGGGCACGCGACCCTGGAGCTGGAAGCGGCGACCCTGGCGGCCGCAGGGGCAATCCCCCTCGATGACGCGACCCACGTCCTCCGTAAGCACGCTGTGGTAAGGGGCGCCCCGGGCGAGGATGTTCAGGAGCTGCAACTGCCCGTCTTCACCCACCAAGGGCTTGAGGGTCCAGGGGTCCCGGGCTATCACTTCCGCCCAGCGCGGTACGTGACGGAAGCCCGCTTCGCAGAGGGGGTAGATGATGCCTACCTGCTCCACGAGGCCGTAGTAATCCACCACTTTCGACCGGGAATCGAGGCCAGCCAGGAGCGCACCGTCGAAGGCGTCGCGTTCCACCTTGAGGGCCTCGAGCTTCTTCCAGCCGCCGCTGTGCACGAACGCGATGCGCTTGCCTTTCAGGAGTCTCGTGATGCTCTCGGGACGCTTCGCCGGCAGCCAGGCGAGCCAGAGTATCCAGGTGAAACCGTAGACCAGGAAATCGTCGTGGGCCTTGAGCTGGGTCTCCAGCACTTCCCAGCGCATGGAATCGGCGTTGGCCGCATCCTCCAGCAGGAAATGGATCTCGGTGGCCAGCGGTTTGAGGCTCAGGGCCGCCGCCACCCGCGCCGAGACCTCGCCCCGGGCCAGCAGCGACTTGGAGCTGTCCAGCACCAGCAGCGGCCGCTGCCCCGAGCCCACGAAGTCCCGGAGGATCGCGAGGGTGCTCGCGGACTGGAGCTCGGAGCTCTCCCGGTCCAGCGTGATCATGCTCGACTTGCCGGAGGTGGTGGCGGAGGACTTGAGGGTGCGCTCGTGCTTGATGTCCGGCGCCTCGGTGCGGAAGCGCACGTACTTGAACACGCCGGCGTGCAGGAACGGCAGCTCGGCCAGGGTACCGGCGTCTTGCCAGGCAGGCCAGACGAGGCGGTAGGCTTCGCAGTTCTCCAAGTGGCGCCGGCTCAGGGCATTGAGCTCTGTCAGCAGCGCCGCCTCGTCGCGGGCGGCATAGGGCTGTTTGGAGTCGAAGACGCTCACGTCGCCACCTGCCTGAAGAAATCCAGGGAGGCAGGGCGCACGAGCGCACTGTTGGTGCGGCTGCTCACGTCGCGGATCACCTGCGGCCAGGCGGCTTCCAGCACCGGTAGGAGCTGCCGGTAGGCGGCGGCGTCGAAGAGCTGTTTCAGCACGGCGTCGATGGCGGCGGTGTCCAGGTGGTGCTTCGCGGCCTGTTCCGGCCACTTGGGGTTGCACGATACGTTGTAGGCCATCACCGGGTAAAGATAGGTGGAGCAGAGCCGGGCGTGGCCCCAACCCTTGAACCCCTGGGCCACGAGCCGGCCTTCCAGGGTGTGGGCGATACCGTGCACCAGGCCCACGCTGGCCTTGGCCTGGCCGGCACAGGCCCGGGCGCTGGGCTCGAACCAGCGCGGGTCGTTGCCGAGCGGCAGTACCGTGAGTTCGCGGATCACCGCCGCGAGCTCGTCGCGCACCGCGTCGCTGGCGAGCGGCGAGAGGAAGCCTTCGAGCGCGTGCGACCAGCTGTCGCCGCAGGCAAAGCGCGCCGTCTCCGGCGGCAGTCTGGCGGCGAGCTCGGGCCACACGCTGCGATAGTCCGGCAGGAACTCGGGGCCCATCAGGATCGTCTTGGTCTCACCCTCGGTCAGGGCGACGATGGGCGAGACCTCCGCGCCACTGCCCCATAAGGAAGGGACTACGATGAGGCGGGTCTGTGGGGACTCAAGGGTGCGCCAGCGCTTGGCGCGGTCCATGCGGCTGCCGCCCCCCACCACGAGCAGGGTGCCCAAACCGCGAGAGGGGAGTTCCTGGGAGGCGGAGATGCCGAAGCGGGAGCCGACCTCGGCGGTGAGGGCGGTGGCGCAGTAAGCGGCCGTCTCGCCCTGGAAGTGATCCTTGAGCCTCGCGAGCGCGACGAGCTCAGGCTTAGTCAAACTTGATCCCCTTGTACTCGAGCAGCGCGATGATGTCCGGCACGCTCTTGATGGCTGTGGCTTCCTCGGGCGTCGGGTGGTAGCCGAAGGTCTCGTGAACGCCCACGGCCACGGACACCACCGCGAGGGAGTCCCAGGTCTCCACCTGTTCGCGGCTGAGGTCGAAGCGGAACTCGCTCGGGTCCAGCAGGAAGATGTCGGTGAGCAGCTGCTTGAGTTTCTCGCGGTTCCCCATGATCAAAGCCTTTGTTTCCAGAGTTCGGTCTTGGCCTGAAGCGACTCCAAGGCTTTAGCGTCGATTTTACCATTCGACATGAGTGGTATCGCGGCTACGGTCTCGATGCGCAGCGGCCAATGGGGCCGGGTATGACCGGCGCGGAAGGCATGCAACACGGCGCGTAGGGCCGTAGCGTCGGCTTGGGGAGCGAGCACCAGCACGTAACCGTCCTCGCCAGCGGGGTCGGCCTCGCGGTAGAAGCCACATTGCCCCGGCCAGGCGTCGCTCACGGTGGCGGCGATGGCCACGAGGGATAGCTTCTCGCCGTAGCGCTTGAACACCTCGCTGGCCCGTCCCAAGAGCTGCCAGCGACCGTCGGCTCTCCGCTCCCCCAGGTCGCCGGTAGCGGTCCAGTCCCCATCGGTCACGGGGCGGAAGGCGCCGTTTTCCACGATGCCCACCGCGCCGTAGGGGCTGCGGAAGAGGAGGTTGGAGCCTGTGTCGGTGGAGAGTTCCACCCCATCTATAGGAAAGCCCAGGATGCGGGCCTCGTCCGCGTCCTCCGCCTTACGCACCGTGAGCCGGGGCAGTGCTTCGGCGCAGCCGTAGTTATTGAATACCCGGGCCTGGGGGAAGAGCCGGGCCAGGGCCGGTAGCTGCTCCTGCGGGAAGCGGCCCCCGGCGAAGTTGAGGCGGATCACGCCCGGGAAACTCTCCTGGCCGAAGTGCTGCAAGAGCAGCGGTACTTGCGCACCCACGAGGCAGAGCATGGCCCGGGAGGCGGCCGCCAGGCGTTCCCGGAGATGATCCGGTTCCGCGAGGCCGCGGGTGAGCAGGAGCCGGCGCTGGAAGACGTGGGACCAGAGCCACTGGTTCACGAAGGCATAGCTGTAGGCGAGGGGCAGGGTGACCAGGGTCTCCTCCGCTCCTTCCAGGTCCTGCAGCCGGTGCAGCACCCGCACCAGCGCTTCAGCCCGTTCCCGTTTGCCGACGATGAGCTTCGGGGTGCCTGTGCTGCCGGAAGTGAGCAGCACGAAGTGCTCGGTTTGAAACGCCGCTGGCAAGGTCTCGAGCCAGGGGGCGACGAAATCGGGGTCGGAGCCTATCTTGTCCGGTATCAGTGCGAATGTAGGTGATTCAGACCAGGCGGCAGCAAGGATACCGATCTCGGCGTCCACCCGGTGCTGGGCCAGTATCTTGAGCGCAGTCACGGTTGCTTCGTCTCGCTCGCCGTAGCAAAAGGCTTCAATCGGTACTGCACCAGTGTAGCCCTGCCTGTCCGGCAAAGCTGAATGTCGGGGCAGAGCCAGTCCTGGTGATTGAAATCTCCCGTCAGGATCTCTCGTGTCCCTGCCTCGACGTCACGTGCGGCTGACGGGTAGTAACTCCATAATGCCGCTACACCCAGTGCATAGATCAGGAAAACCGCGGTGAAGCAGGACATGGGATCGAGGAGAGACGATCGGCGGGGGTGTCGGTCGCTTCCACACCATTGGAACAGGATCCACAGACAGCCCAGATTACCCAGCTGCGAATAGAGTACGTAACGGGGAGCTGTGGCTGCTTCTAGACCGGTCGCGGGCAGGCGCACGGCTAGGGTCGACAAGATGAAGGCCGTCGAGAACGCAATCAGGAAAGCCGGTAGGTAGCTAGTTTTCCACATACGCAGCCGTAGATAGATCCAGGCGCAACCCAAGTAGAGACAGATCACCCCGGCACCCACTATCACATTGAGGGTGTGGCCCAATCCGTGGAAGTGTTTATCCATGGCGTCAGCAGGGATGATGCTGCTGGCGAAAGATAGCAATAGGTATTGCAGTACCGAGGACGGATTTTCGACCAATACCTGAGAGAAGGGTTGGGAATGCGGTGTGGCAATGTGGATGCCGCCTGTTCCCCAATAGACGAGTTCACAAGTCGATGCGCACAGTGCCAGCCAAGCGAGGAGAACAAGGGTGGTTTTCTCCAGCTTGCCCTCCAGTAGCATGACTATCACCACCACGCCCAGCATGCTCGCGATCAGCGCCGGCCCCAATCCGCCCGCGAAAACCATGAGAGTGAATGCCAACATCAGGCACAGGCTTGCGATCCCCAGGCTGCTCCCGATATGTCGAAGCTGGGTGTCGAGCATGAGCCAAAGTGTCACGAAGCATAGGACACCGGCATAACCTCCGAACGCAGTCAGGGCATAAGTGGTGTCATACCATTGATTCAGGTTGAAGCCGAAGATGGCGAGGCTCGCGAGTCCCAACCAACTGGCTGTAGTCCTTGATTCCGTCGGCAACGTCTCGCGGAAGCGTCGCATGAGCAGTAGCACACTGGCTGTCAACGCCGCCAGGCCCAGCATCACCTCGACCCGCATGTTTAACCCGAAGAAACCCGCATTCAGCAGGAACAGCAGTTTGTAACCCGGAGTGCGATGTTGAGAGTGGGTCTGCCAGAACGAGAACAAGTGCAAGTTGCCCGTCAAATAGTCCCGGACCATGGAGATGAAATACCATTGATCCCGGCTGACCACGGTGTCGGCTGCGAGCCAACTGAAGACCGCTAGGTTGAGGCAAGGCAGCGCGGCGATGAGCGCGATCGTCAGCCATCTGTTGTGCGCGTCGCTGTTCCTCAGTCGATTTTCCACGCCAGATATGAGGTCGTGCATGTTGCTGTGGCGCATCGCACCTGCCGGGCCTTGATGCGGCGATTCTACGGGAATCGCCCTCATAAAACCCATGTAGCCAGGCGGTGCCCCGTCCGTCCAACCCGGCTCTTGCGGGCGTCGATGCCCGCGGAGATTGGGCCCCACTCGATGACGGCAGGTGAGTTCTTCGCATCTGGGTTGAAGCGAAGGAAGGTCGGTCGGCTGCGTTCGCAGCCAAATCTAACTCACTGTTGGGCGGGTCTCTTAATGGCAATCGGGCTACCGAGGCCCATCCAATCCCGCCCGTCGGTACTCGCCACGGCGCCTGTTATCGTATAGGTGGCGCATGTGTGGGGCGCTTGCCTTACCGTTATCTGTTCCCAGTCAGGGGGGGATACCGGTAGCTCTCCGTCGAAAAGAGTCTCGTCACCGCTTGGAGTCTGCCTGACCACCTTGAGGCTCATCCCGCTGAATGAGCGCCCGGCCGTGTAAGGGAATACGAATTCCCCACAAGCCCGGAAAGGCCCGATTTGGATGGTCCCGGTGTTCCCATCCGATCCCGACCATGACCCGTAGATCGGCCATTTCCAGGATGGAGGCGGGGATATCTGCACGCCTCCTTTCATCCATCCTCGCTTCTGGACGACTTTGGTGGGAATGGCGACTGTCCCAGGGATGGCTTTCAAAGGGCTCAATATCATTGAGCAGCGGCTGGATGCCTCGTCAGGGGGCGCAATATAGACCATGGATGGCGCGAGATAAGCCTGGAGCGTGGAGCCTGGATTGTTGCCAAAGGGGCTTTGCAGTTTCCCTTCGAGTCTATAGCCCTTGCGAAGTAGTTTTTGCAGCGTTCCATCCATAGTGGTCCCGAAATCCCTGGCTTCATAGAGATAGGCGCCGCAAAGATTGCCGTTCGTAACTCCAATCTGGCCTACACCCCATAGATGAAACAGCATGAGGTTGCCGTCTTCCGTCAGGGCACGCCCTTTGGCTTCGGCTTCACGTTGATAACGTCCATCTAAAGCCGGATCGATCGCCTTGGCTGTGACGCTCAATGGAACGACCGCGCTGGCGATGATGAGCCCCGTGGCGGTAGCGAAACGCAATCGGTCGCGCTTGCCGATCATGTCCGCCAGCGAGCGGATACCGAAGCCAGCCATGATGAAGAGTATCGGTAGTGCTTGGCTGAAGTTACGTTCGAAGAATGTATCCGTCTGCATGAAATAGACTAGAGTCAGGAGCGGGCCCGAGATGATCAGGCATTTCCTGATGTCTTTGTGTACGGTGAGACGCACGATGCCTAAGATCGCGAGCAATAGCGCTGGATAACCGATGGCGTAGATGAGGTAGCCGGTGCTGTTGGACAAGTGTCCGAGCAAGCCCACGCTGTTTGCTCCCCCTTGATCGGTATATTGCTTGAACAAGAATTCCAATCCGTTGAGGTACTCCCAGGGGTACCTAACGGCGTAAGGCGCGCCGACATAGAAACCGACCAGCAAGGCCAGGAAGTACGCGCCTAAGCTTGCCGTCCAGTAGATCAAGTGAGGGTTTTTGGGATCCTTGTCTTCGGGTGTCGACAGCAATGTCGGAGCCAGTAGCAGAGGGAAGGGGAAGTAAATCAGGAATGTGATCTTGCAGGAGATTAGGATGCCGATCAGGAACCCCGCGACGGTCAATACCAGACCCCGATGGGTTTTCTCGCTCGTGAGCATGAGGCATAACAACAAAGTTAGCAGTGTGACGAAGGTTTCCGGGCGCGCATAGATGCTGTCCTGGAACAGGGATGCCGAGCATGCGGTGAGCAAGCAAGTGGTTATCGCACAAATGCTTCCGCCCAGCCGCCATCCCAGGATGCCGGCGAATAGCACACATAGAGCGCCTAGCACCGCGCTTATGTTCCGAAGGTGCTTCAGCATGGCCCCCGATGG
Organism: Gammaproteobacteria bacterium; assembly: GCA_035691665.1. Taxonomy (GTDB): domain Bacteria; phylum Pseudomonadota; class Gammaproteobacteria; order Natronospirales; family REEB76; genus DASUBN01. The sequence goes on from DASSIS010000045.1 coordinate 26,886, forward strand.
ATGCTCCAGATCATTGGCGGCCTGCCCCCCCAGCTCTTCCACGTAAGCAGCAAACAGATAATAGGATGAGAAGTTGTACTGATCGTATCTGAACGTTTTACTGACGTCGGTCCGTCCCCAGTCGGTGTCATCCTCGTGGGTTTGGAAGACGTGGCTGATCACGGCGATCGCGATGGATTCGTCGGGGTGGGAATAGCTGAAATGGGTCGTGGCATAAAGGCGGGCCGCACCCGCCGCTGCCGTGACCATGGCGACTGCAACCAAAGTGAGCCAAAGGCCCGGGGACTTCCGTGGAGGTTCCGGTTGTTGTTGCGAACTTGTCGGCTTTGTCGATGAGCGTTTATAGAAAATCGGGAACATGACCGAAAACTTCCCTTGGGTCGCGTGTCAAAGCTGCCGAGGGCGTGGCATTGAGGATGTGGCGAAGCGCAACATTATCCCAGGTTTGACCTGCGTATCGTGCGCAAATTGAAATAAATCAGGTCGGCAAAGCGTGGTTTGGCACGGGTTCACCATGCGGTGGAAACGGCTATGACGGCATCTAAAGGGCTACCCAGGAGGTCTGTCAGCGTATAGAATTCTCGGCAGATTCAGGGATGTCGGGGGATTGTTACAGACATGCAAGGTCCGCTCTGTTTGTGCGCCGTAAGTGGACTTTGGTCAGGGTTCAAGAAGAGGTTGATGATGAATCAAGCGGCGGTTGCCTCGTCGCGCTGAACTGCCCGAGTTCTATCCGATCCTGACGATTCCTTTTTCCACCCGGCTCCTTTATCTCAATATTGGCACCTTGGCCCTTACGCAGATCATTAATGGGTGGTTCCGATGTCATCGCGTGACGTTCCACTGTGCGTGGATCTTGACGGGACGCTTGTTCGGTCGGATCTGCTGGTAGAGTCTGCCCTTAATGTCCTAGCGAAGAATCCGCTTTATTTGTTCTTGTTCGTATTCTGGCTTCTAAAGGGTAAGGCGAATCTAAAGCGGCGTATCGCGGAGATTGCCGCGATAGACGTCACCACTCTGCCATACGACAACCGCTTATCCGATTGGCTCCGTCAACAGGTGACCGAACGCGATGTCGTCTTATGCACGGCATCGGATCAGCGGCTTGCGGAAGCAGTCGCTGCATACCTGGGAGGGTTTACGGCGGTATTGGGTAGCGACGGCACCCGCAACCTCTCCGGGCGGCACAAGGCCGAGACGCTCACGGCCCTCTACGGAGAGAAGGGCTTCGACTACGCCGGCAATGCATGGGTGGACCTGAATGTGTGGGAGCATGCGCGCCGTGCCATCGTGGTGAACGCTGGCGGTGGGTTGGTGCGCAGCGCCCGGATCCGCTACGAAGTGGAACAAGTATTCCCCTCCGAGCGGCGGCCGCTGCGGGCTTGGATCAAGGAGCTGCGGCTCTACCAGTGGCTGAAGAATGCGCTGGTGTTCCTGCCGCTGCTGGCCTCCCACAAGGTATTCGACACCGCGGCCTTGGCGGAATCGGCACTGGCTTTCCTGAGTTTTGGCCTGTGCGCCTCCGGCACCTACCTGCTCAACGACCTCTTGGACCTCGCCGCTGACCGGCGCCATCCGCGCAAGTGCAACCGTCCCTTCGCCTCCGGTGCATTGCCTATTTTCCACGGCATGGTGGTGATGCCGCTCATGGTGGCGGCGGCATTCGTGTTGGCTTACGGCCTGTCACTGCGCTTCGCTGAAGTGCTGCTCTGCTACCTCGTCCTAACGCTCGCCTATTCCTTCCGCCTCAAGCGGGTGGCGATGCTCGACGTAGTGGTGCTTGCGGCGCTCTACACGGTACGCATCGTGGCGGGTACCGCCGCGATCCGCGCCGAATACTCCTTCTGGCTCCTGGCTTTCTCGATGTTTATCTTCCTCAGCCTCGCCATGCTGAAGCGCTACACCGAGCTGCTCGACCTGCTCGATAGCGGCCAGCGCATGGCGGGCGGGCGTGGCTACGCGGTGGACGACCTGCCCCTGATCCAGTCCCTTGGCGGCGCCAGCGGCTACATCAGTGTGCTGGTGCTGGCGTTGTACATCAACAGCACCGCCAGCGAAGTGCTCTATCGGCGTCCGCATCTCCTGTGGCTGCTGTGCCCGCTGCTCTTGTATTGGATCAGCCGCGCCTGGGTGGTGGCCCACCGTCGCGCCATGCACGACGACCCCATCGTGTTCGCGGTGAGCGACCGCGTGAGCCAGGCGTCCCTGGGGCTGGTGGTGCTGATCGTGCTGGGAGCCATCTGATGAGCGCCCGCATCGAGTCCTGGGGGCGCTACCCACGCGCGATGCAGCGTGCCTTGCCGCTGGGGTACCGCGATGCCGGGCTGCCGGCGGCGGAGGGCACGCTGCTGCCTTATGGCAACGGCCGCAGCTACGGCGACAGCTGTTTGAACGACGGCGGCAATGTGCTCTGCACCCGCGGCCTGGACCGCTTCATGGCCTTCGACGCGGCGAGCGGCGTGCTGCGCTGCGAAGCGGGGGTGCTGCTCTCGGAGATACTGGCGCTCTGCCTGCCCCAGGGCTGGTTCCTGCCGGTCAGCCCGGGCACCAAGTACGTCACCGTGGGCGGCGCCATCGCCAACGACGTGCACGGCAAAAACCACCACGTGGCCGGGAGCTTCGGCTCACACGTACGTGCCTTCGAGCTGCTGCGCAGTGACGGGGAGCGGCGGCTATGCACCCCCGAGGAGAACCCCGAGTGGTTCGCCGCCACCATTGGTGGCCTGGGGCTTACCGGACTCATCACCTGGGCGGAGATCCAGATGAAACGGGTGCTGGGCCCCTGGCTGGCCACCGAGACCTATAAGTTCGGTGGTCTGGACGAGTTTTTCGCACTCTCCTCCGGCTCCGAGGGTTACCACGAGTACACTATGGCCTGGGTGGACTGCGTGAGCACGGGCGAGTCCCTGGGCCGCGGTCTGTTCACTAACGCCGAGCATGCGCCGACACCGCCCGGAACCGCCGAGCCCCCCGCCGGCAGGCTAGCCATACCCTTTACCCCGCCCATGTCGCTAGTGAACGGCTTGAGCCTCAAGGCCTTCAACTGGCTCTACTACCACCGCCAACGCACGAAGCTCCGGCGTGCACTGCTGCACTACGACCCGGTGTTCTATCCACTGGACGGCATCCGCCAGTGGAACCGCATGTATGGTCCGCGCGGCTTCCTGCAGCACCAGTGTGTGATCCCCCCAACGGAGGCGCGCGGCGGCATCGAAGAGTTGCTGCGGGAGATTGCCGCCAGCGGGCAGGGCTCGTTCCTGGCGGTGTTGAAGCTGTTCGGCGACAAGCCCTCACCGGGCATGCTCTCCTTCCCGCGCCCCGGTGCCACCCTGGCACTGGACTTCCCCAACGCCGGCGAGAAGACCTTCCGCTTGCTGGAGCGGCTTGATGCGGTGGTGGCCGCCACCGGCGGCGCGGTGTATCCCGCCAAGGACGCGCGCATGTCGGGCAAGCATTTCCGCCGGTTCTTCCCGGCCTGGGAACGGTTCCAGGCCTATATCGACCCGCGCTTCTCCTCGAGCTTCTGGCGCCGGGTCATGGAGTGAGCATGCAGAAGGTCCTCATCGTGGGCGCCACCTCGGCCATCGCCGAGCAGGCGGCGCGCCTGTACGCGGCGCGGGGTGCGAGCCTGGTCCTCACAGGCCGCCAGGCCGAGCGCCTGCAGGCCGTGGCCGCCGACCTCAAGCTGCGCGGTGCCGCGGTGGTGGATACAGCGGTGCTAGACATCGACGACCTGCCGGCCCATGCACGCGTAGTGGAGCAGGCCTGGAAGGCCGGGGCGGTGGACGTGGTGTTGGTGGCCGCGGGCACGCTGCCCGACCAGGCCGCCTGCGAGGCCTCGGTGATGCTTACGGTCAAGGAGTTCAACACCAACGGTCTATCGGTGATCGCGCTCCTTACCCTGGTGGCGCAGCGCATGCAGGCCGGTGGCGCCATCGCGGTGATCTCGTCGGTGGCAGGTGACCGCGGCCGCCAGAGCAACTATGTATATGGCTCGGCGAAGGCCGCCTTGAGCGCTTTCCTGAGCGGCCTGCGCCAGCGGCTCGCCAAGAGCGGCGTGGCGGTGGTGACCATCAAGCCCGGCTTCGTGGACACCCCCATGACCCGCGCGTTCAAGAAGGGTGCCCTCTGGGCTAGCCCCCAGGCGGTGGGGCGCGGCATCGTGCGCGCCGTGGACCGGCGCCGGGACGTGGTGTACCTGCCTTGGTTCTGGTGGGGCATCATGTTCATCATCAACCACGTGCCCGAGGCCATCTTCAAGCGCGCCAAGCTCTGACAAAGGATCACGGATGAGCAAGCTCGACAAGAACGCGAAGATCGTCCTCACCGGTGCCGCCGGCCTCGTGGGACAGAACCTGCTGGTGGAGCTCAAGGCCCAGGGCTACACGCATCTCGTAGCTATCGACAAGCACTCTTATAACCTGGAGGTACTCAAGAAGCTGCATCCCGATGTGGAGACCCATCTCGCCGACCTGGCGGAACCGGGCCAGTGGAGCGAGTCTTTCGCCGGCGCTGCGTGCGTCGTGCAGCTGCACGCCCAGATCACCGGCAAGTTCCCCGAGCTCTTCGTGCGCAACAACATCGTCGCCACACGGGCAGTGTTGGACGCTTTCAAGAAGCACAAGGTGCCCTACCTGGTGCATATCAGCTCCTCGGTGGTGAACTCCGTCGCCGATGACGACTACACCAACACCAAGAAGGCCCAGGAGAAGCTGGTGGCCGACAGCAACCTGCGCCACTGCATGCTGCGTCCCACGCTGATGTTCGGCTGGTTCGACCCCAAACACCTCGGCTGGTTGTCGCGCTTCATGGCGCGCACCCCGGTGTTCCCGATCCCAGGCGACGGCCGCTACATGCGCCAGCCGCTGTACGAGCGCGACTTCTGCCGTTGCATCATCGTGTGCATGGAGCGCCAGCCGGACGGCGCGGTCTACGATCTCGTTGGCGACACGCGCATCGACTACGTGGACATCATCCGGACCATCAAGCGGGTTAAGCGGCTCTCCACCTTGATCGTGCACATCCCCTACGGGCTGTTCCACGCGCTGCTCCGGCTCTACGCCGTGTTCAGCCGCAAGCCCCCGTTCACCGCCGACCAACTCAAGGCGCTCACCGCCGGCGACGAGTTCCACGGGGTGGATACCTACCAGGAGTTCGGCGTGCGCCAGACTTCTTTCGAGGATGCGGTGCGGGAAAGCTATTGCGACCCGCGCTACAGCCGCATCGTGCTCAAACGTTGACAGCGAGAGAAGCAGGCATGGCAAAGAAACGATTCGTGGTATTGGGGGCCGGACCCATGGGGCTGATGTGCGCGATGGAACTGTTAAAGCAGGGTCACGAAGTCGATCTCTATGAACGGGACGACCGCATTGGGGGTATGTCGGCAACTTTCGATTTCGATGGCCTCGAAATCGAGCGCTATTATCATTTCATCTGCAAGCCGGACAAGCCCATGTTCGAGCTGCTCGAAGAACTCGGCTTGACGCATACCTTGCGTTGGACTGACACCAAGATGGGTTTCTACTATGACGGCAAGCTCTACAAATGGGGTACCCCATTTGCTTTATTGAAGTTCGACCGCCTTGATATCATCAGCAAGTTCCGCTATGCACTACATGTGATGTATACCAAGAGCATCCGCAACTGGCGGCCACTCGATACGGTGGTAGCCACAAGATGGTTGCGCAAGTGGCTCGGAAAGCGAGCATACGACGTGCTTTGGAAGAGCCTGTTTGAATTGAAGTTCTATGAGTATACCGAGGATCTATCTGCGGCCTGGATCGGCACTCGCATCAAGCGTGTTGCTTTGTCCCGCAAGAGTCTTATGCAGGAAAGCCTCGGTTATCTCGAAGGGGGCTCGGCGACGTTGTTAAAGGCGATGCGGGAGTTCATCGATACCCATGGCGGGCGAATCCATCTGAAGGCGGGTATCGACAAGGTGACGCTGCAAGGAAAGCGAGTTACGGGTGTGGTGGTGGCTGGCAAGCAGATATCCTGCGATGCGGTGCTATGGACGGCGCCCATTCAGTATGTGCCCAGCGTGGTGCCGGACCTGCCTGCAGATTTTCGACAGCGCATCGAGGCTATCAAGAATATCCCCGTGGCCTGTGTGATCTTGAAGCTCAAGCAGCCGCTCAGTGAAAATTTTTGGATGAACATCAACGACCCTGGCATGGAAATACCCGGTGTGATCGAGTACTCCAACCTGAACAAGGTTGGTCCGAGCATCGTATATGCACCGTTCTACATGCCAAAGACCCATCCCCGTTGGGCCTTATCGAACGATGTACTGATAGAAAAGGTCATCGGGTATCTCCAAAGATTGAATCCCACATTCACAGCTGACTGGGTCATGGCGAAACACTGTCATCGCTACGATTTTGCACAGACGATATGCCCGCCGGGGTTTTATGCCATGCTGCCACCCATGCAGACTCCCGTCGAAGGCTTCTTCATGGCAGACACTTCTTACTACTATCCCGAGGACAGGTCGATATCCGAGAGTGTGAAAGTCGGTAAAGAACTTGTGCAGGTCGCTTTAGGCATAAGCAATTGATAAGTGCGCAGTTCACTAAGTTCGTGCTGGCAGGCGGTTTCGCTGCGGTAGTCAACTTCGGTTCGCGAATCGCGTTGAGTCTATGGATGCCTTATGTTCCTGCGATCGTGGTCGCTTATTGCATCGGCATGTTGACTGCATTCGTCGTCAATAAGCTTTTCGTGTTCCAGGACAGCGCTGATGGATTGCACCATCAAGCATCATGGTTTGTGGTCATCAATCTCGTCGCCGTATTGCAAACTGTTCTGATCAGTGTGCTATTCGCCGACTACCTGTTCCCACTGGCTGGAATGCGCTGGCATCCCGAATCGGTTGCCCATGCGATCGGCCTCGCCATTCCCGTATTCACGAGCTTCATCGGCCATAAATATCTTACTTTCCGGACGGCGGCGATGAAAGTAGGCTCCACCGATCCTAAGCGCCCCGCATGATATTCATCGGCCTGTTCAAGCCATCGGTACCTCGAGTTTCACTTGCCTGGGTGAAATGGCTGGTCTGGACGGCCGTCTTCCTGATGGCGGCTTTCGTGCTTGTGACGGTTTGGGAAAACACCTCGCCTGTGATCCAGGGCGACAATTGGTATTACGCAGACACTCTGATCAAACATTACCAGGACGGCGAACTTAGCATCAAAGACATCTTCACGAAGCGAGAAGGTGACAACTCGCAACCTGTCAATCGACTGATACTTCTTGGGGTGACGCGCTGGTTCCAGATGGATTTGGCCGTCCAAGGTGTGTTGGGGGTCTTGATCATCATATGTTGCGTGTTGCTGTTATCCAGGCTGACCATGCGAGAGAGCCTACCGGTGGCGGACATTCCATGGATAACGACGTGCCTGCCGTTCGGGTTCGCGCTCATATTGTTTTCTCTCAACTCGACGGGTTTCTTCTATTGGCCATTAGTGATCACGCTCATGTCCCTTGGTACCCTCGGGGGCGTGGCTTATCTGTACTTCGTCGCGGATGCCAACCGATCGTATCAGTGGATCTGGACCGCGTTGGCCGCTTCGGCCGCATTGGTTGTGCTGGATACCTTCGGTAACCTGATGGTGCTGGCTTCCATTCTGTTGCTCGCGCATCGTGCCTTGTTGAATAGGGGAAGGAAGAGAGTTGACGCACTAATGTCGGCGGGCGCAGCGATCGCAGTGTTCGTTGCATATGGGTACTTTTATCATCGCATCATTGGAGTGCAGAGCAGCCCTCTGACTCCTGAAAACCTATTGATTGCGATGCGCTATGTCGCGGATCACATGGATGTTGCGTGGAAGGCGTTGGTCGTTCCGTTCGCGATTGCAGTGTTTGAACCTTTAGGTCAGCATCGTTGGGTGTGGGCTTTGCTCGTTCCTTTGGCAGCGCTCATGTGGCTAGGGCATGCCTGGTTTTGGAGAGAGTATTTCCGTCACCACGATAAGCGTCTTGCATTCCTGGCTTCTGGGTTGATGCTGTATTTCTACGGTACCGTCGCCGGAATGATGATTGAAAGGATCCCGAAACACGGATTCGACTACGTTTTCCAACCCAGGTACATCGCATTCTATGAATTGCAGCTCGTCGCCTTGCTGCTGATGGGGGCGGTTGTATTGCCGCGCTCAGCGAAAGCCGTCAGGATGGGTTCCATTATCGCTATTTTGATGTGCACGATGTTTACTTTAGACATCTACTTTGGTGCACGAGCATGGGTAACGGCGCCTTATTCGCATAAGTACGACACCAATATGATCCAGCAGATCGATCAGCTTGCCGCTGATCCCGCCCTTGTTCCGGAAGGGTGCTTCCCACAAATCACCCCCTGCCGGTGGCCGCTAGAGCAGCGGACAGAAGTGCTGGATGTGCTGCGTAGCGGTGGATTTAATGTGTTTTCCCCCGATTTCCGTCGTCGCCACGGGTATCCGCTACCGGCTTATCAGCCTCGTCCTTAGCACTAGCCGGGCATCAAAGGTGCCTGAATCCAGTGCCAGATACCGGTCCGGGAGTGACCATCCCGGTCCGATTGGGTAGAATTCGCTAGGTGTTTTGCCGCTGTTTTCGCCCTTCCACTGGATCCTGCGCCATAGTCTGCCTTTCGTGCGCACGAACAAGGTGTAGTTGCGTGCGTGGGCTTGCCAGATCGCTTTCCATAAGGCCGCATGAGGCTGGGCTTCAGTTGCATGAATGAATATCGTCTCAATCACCTGAAGGAACTGGAATCCGAGAGCATCCACATCATCCGTGAGGTGGCGGCCGAGTTCGAGCGTCCGGTAATGCTCTATTCCATCGGCAAGGATTCCTCGGTGATGCTGCGGCTGGCCGAGAAGGCCTTCCGGCCGGCGAAGCTCCCCTTCCCTTTGATGCACATCGATACCACCTGGAAGTTCCGGGAGATGATCCGTTTCCGGGACGAGACCGCGAAGCGCCTGGGGTTCGAGCTGATCGTGAACGTGAACCAGGAGGGGGTGAGGGCCGGCATCAACCCCTTCGACCACGGCAGCAAGAAATACACCGATATCATGAAGACCGAGTCGCTGAAGCAGGCGCTCACCCGGCATGCGTTCGACGCGGCCTTCGGTGGCGCGCGCCGCGACGAGGAGAAGTCGCGCGCCAAGGAGCGCGTGTACTCGTTCCGCGACGCCGGTCATCGCTGGGACCCCAAGAACCAGCGTCCCGAGCTGTGGAACCTCTACAACGGCCGCATCAACAAGGGCGAGAGCATCCGCGTGTTCCCGCTCTCCAACTGGACCGAGCTCGACGTGTGGCAGTACGTGCACATGGAGAGGATCCCGGTGGTGCCGCTGTACTTCGCCAAGCCCCGTCCCGTGGTGGATCGCGACGGCGCGCTCATCATGGTGGATGACGAGCGCATGCGACTCAACCCAGGCGAACAACCGCGCCTGGAGACGGTGCGGTTCCGCACCCTCGGCTGCTACCCGCTCTCGGGAGCGGTGCGCTCGGAAGCGAAGACCGTGCCCGAGATCATCCAGGAGATGCTCTTGACGCGCACCTCCGAGCGCCAGGGCCGCATGATCGACCACGACCAGGCGGGCTCCATGGAGCAGAAGAAGCGTGAGGGGTATTTCTGATGGCCGGCCAGCAGGAACTCATCCGCACCGACATCGAGGGCTACCTGCGCCTCTACCAGCAGAAGGAACTGCTGCGCTTCATCACCTGCGGCAGCGTCGACGACGGCAAGAGCACGCTCATCGGGCGGCTCCTGTACGACACCGACATGATCTTCGACGATCACATGCAGGCCCTGGAGAAGGACAGCAAGAAGCATGGCACCACCGGCGAGACGGTGGACCTGGCGCTGCTGGTGGACGGCCTGCAGTCCGAGCGCGAGCAGGGCATCACCATCGACGTGGCCTACCGCTACTTCGCCACCGACCGGCGCAAATTCATCATCGCCGATACGCCGGGCCACGAGCAGTACACCCGGAACATGGCGACGGGAGCCTCCACCGCCAACCTGGCTATCATCCTCATCGACGCGCGCAAGGGCGTTCTCACCCAGACCCGGCGCCACAGCTTCATTGTCTCGCTGTTGGGCATCCGCCACGCGGTGGTGGCCGTGAACAAGATGGACCTCGTGGGCTGGGACAAGGCGGTGTTCGAACGCATCATGGCCGACTACCGTGCACTGGCCGCCTCGCTTGATATCCCCGACATCCAGTTCGTGCCGGTGTCGGCGCTCAAGGGCGACAACGTGGTGCACCGCGGCACGGGCATGCCATGGTACGGCGGCCCGACCCTGCTCGATATGCTCGAGGCGGTGAACGTGGCGGGAGACACCAACTTCAAGGACCTGCGCCTACCGGTGCAGTACGTGAACCGGCCCAACCTGGATTTCCGCGGCTACTGCGGCACGCTCGCTGCCGGCGTGCTCGCCAACGGCGACACGGTCATGGCGCTGCCCTCGCGCCGTACCAGCAAGGTCACCTCCATCCTGGGCGCGGACGGCGAGCTGGACAAGGCCTTCTCCCCCATGGCGGTGACGGTGACGCTCGCCGACGAGATCGACGTGAGCCGCGGTGACGTGCTGGTGCACGGTGAACGCGCGCCGCACGTGAGTGCGACCCTGGATGCCTGGCTGATCTGGATGGCAGATGCTCCGATGCTGCCCGGCAAGCAGTACCTCTTCAAGCTCAGCGCCAAGACCGTGAGCGGCGTGGTGGAGAAGATCCACAACGTGGTGGACGTGAACACCCTGGAGAAGGACTTGGCCGACGAGCTCAAGCTGAACCAGATCGCCCAGGTGCGGGTGAAGTTCGGGGAGCCCGTGGCCTTTGATCCCTATGCCGTGTCCCGCGCCACCGGGTGCTTCATCGTCGTCGACCGCCTCACCAACGGCACGGTCGGCGCCGGCATGGTGCAGCGTGCCGTGCAGCCTTCGTTGCAGGACAAGTCCGAGAACGTGGTGTGGCACGCCCACAAGGTCACCCGTCTTCAGCGCGCCAACCAGAAGGGCCAGCAACCCTGCGTCATCTGGCTCACCGGCCTGTCGGGCTCCGGCAAGTCCACCATCGCCAATGCCCTGGAACAGGCGCTGTTCCTGGAGGGCTACCATTCCTATCTGTTGGACGGCGACAACGTGCGCCACGGCCTCAACAAGGACCTGGGGTTTACCGACGAGGCGCGGGTGGAGAACATCCGCCGCATCGGTGAAGTGGCGCGGTTGTTCGTGGACGCCGGCGTCATTGTGATCACCGCCTTCATCTCCCCGTTCCGTGCCGATCGGCGCCTGGTGCGCGAGCTCCTGGACCCGGGCGAGTTTGTGGAGGTGTTCCTGGATACGCCGATCGAAGTATGCGAGCAGCGTGACCCCAAGGGTCTCTACCGTAAGGCGCGTGCCGGTGAGATCAAGAACTTCACCGGCATCGATGCGCCCTACGAGCCGCCACAGACAGCGGAGCTTACCTTGCATTCCGACCGGGATAGCGTCGAAGAGTGCGTGGCCCAGGTGATGCGCCATCTGCGCCGCCAGGGGATCTTGAAACAGAGCTGAGCGGGTCCGCCCGCCGTCTTCATCAGGGGATCAGCGAATCATGAAGTACAAAGGCATCATCCTCGCCGGCGGTTCCGGCACGCGACTGCACCCCGTCACCCGGGCGGTGAGCAAGCAGCTCTTGCCGGTGTACGACAAGCCGATGATCTACTATCCGCTGACCACGCTGATGCTGGCGGGGATCCGCGACATCCTGCTCATCTCCACGCCTCACGACCTCCCCTTGTTCCGTACCGTGCTGGGCGACGGCTCCCAGTGGGGCATAAACCTCAGCTACGTGGTGCAGCCGAGCCCGGACGGCCTGGCCCAGGCCTTCCTCCTGGGTGAGGAGTTCATCGGCTGCGACAACGCCTGCCTGATCCTCGGGGACAACATCTTCTACGGCCACGGCTTCACCGAGCAGTTGCAGCGCGCCACGCGCCGCGAACAGGGCGCCACGGTGTTCGCCTACTACGTGAAGGACCCAGAGCGCTACGGGGTGGTGCATTTCGACAAGTCCGGCAAGGCGCTCGGCATCGAGGAGAAGCCGAAGCAGCCGAAGTCGAGCTACGCGGTGACCGGGCTCTACTTCTACGACAAGCGCATCGTGAACGTGACCAAGAACCTCAAGCCCTCGCCCCGCGGCGAGCTCGAGATCACCGACGCCAACAGCGTCTACCTCGCCGAGGGCGAGCTGCACGTGGAGATCATGGGCCGCGGCGTTGCCTGGCTCGACACCGGCACCCATGAGTCGCTGCTGGAGGCCTCCAACTTCATCGCCACCATCGAGAACCGCCAGGGCCTCAAGATCGCATGCCCCGAAGAGGTGGCGTTCCGCTCCGGTTTCATAGACGCCGCCCAGGTGGAACGCCTGGCGCAGCCGCTCGCCAAGACCGGCTACGGCCAGTACCTGCTCAAGGTGCTGCACGACGGGGTCGGGCGCTGATGGAGTTCGTCAAGCTCGCCATCCCCGACGTGGTATTGGTCAAGCCGAAGGTGTTCGGCGACCCGCGCGGTTACTTCTTCGAGATCTGGGAGTCGCGCAAGTTCGCCGCCGCCGGGATCGACGCCGCCTTCGTGCAGGACAACTACAGCCGCTCGGTGCAGAACACCCTGCGCGGCCTGCACTACCAGATCAAGCAGCCCCAAGGGAAGCTGGTGCGCGTGACCCACGGCGAGGTGTTCGACGTGGCGGTGGACATGCGCAAGAGCTCGCCCAGCTTCGGCCGGTGCGTCACCGCCGTGCTCTCCGCCGACAACAAGCAGCAGCTGTGGATCCCACCGGGTTTCGCCCACGGCTTCTACGTGCTGTCCGAGTCCGCCGAGTTCTTCTACAAGTGCACCGACTACTACGCGCCGGAGCACGAGCGCACGCTGCGCTGGGACGAGCCCAAGCTCGCTATCCCCTGGCCGCTCAAGGGCGCCGCGCCGATCCTCTCGGCCAAGGACCAGCAGGGCAAGTCCTTGGCCGACGCGGATCGCTACCCGTGAAGGTGCTCATCACCGGCGCCGGCGGGCAGGTGGCCGCGGCACTCATGAGATCCAAGCCGGAGGGGGTCACGGCGTCGGCGCTCTCGCACGTCGAGCTCGATATCGGCGACGGGAAGGCGGTGCAGCGCACCGTCACCGAGGCCAGGCCGCAGGTGATCATCAATGCCGCCGCCTACACGGCGGTGGACAAGGCGGAGAGTGAACGGGGCTTGGCGAGGCGGGTGAACGGCGAGGCGCCGGGGCATCTCGCCGAGGCCGCCAAAGCCTGCGGTGCCCGGCTCATCCATATCTCCACGGATTTCGTGTTCGACGGCAGCCAGTCCCGACCCTATGCGCCGGACGCCGCGGTGAGCCCGCTGGGCGCCTACGGTGAGACCAAGCTCGAGGGCGAGCGGCGGGTGCAACAGGCTCTCGGAGGCGAGGCGCTGATCCTGCGCACCGCCTGGGTGTACGCCGCCAATGGCCACAACTTCGTACGCACCATGCTGAGGCTCATGGCCGAGCGGGGCAGGGTACGGGTCGTGGCCGACCAGGTGGGTTCGCCCACCTGGGCGAGCTCGGTGGCGCAGGCGCTCTGGGCCGCGGTGCGCAGCCCGGCCTTCGCGGGTGTGCACCATTGGACCGATGCAGGGGTAGCGAGCTGGTACGATTTCGCGGTGGCCATCGCCGAGGAAGGCCATGCCGCGGGCCTGCTGAAACAGCCGGCGGAAGTCGAGCCCATCACCACGGCGGAATATCCGACCCCGGCCCGGCGGCCCGCCTTCAGCGTGCTGGACCGGGGGTCCAGTGAACGGGGCCTGGATCTCAAGCCCGCCCACTGGCGGGTCAACCTGAGGAACATGCTGAAGGAGTTGCGGGATGCGTAAGGTCTTGATCACCGGCGGCGCGGGTTTCATCGGTGCCAACTTCGTGTACCACTGGGTCGCGCGCCATCCGGGCGACGAGGTGACGGTGTTGGATGCGCTCACCTATGCCGGCAGCCAGCTGAATCTCAAGGGGCTCGAAGGGCAAACGGGCTTCCGCTTCGTGCACGGCGACATCTGCGACGAGGCCCTGGTGAACCAGCTGATGCGCGAGCGCGGCGTGGACACGGTGGTGCACTTCGCCGCCGAATCCCACGTGGATCGCTCCATCGATGGTCCCGATGCCTTCGTCACTACCAACGTCGTGGGTACCCATGTGCTGCTCAAGGCCGCCAAGGCTGCCTGGGCGGGCAAGCAGGACGGCTTCCGTTTCCACCACGTGTCTACGGACGAGGTGTTCGGTTCCCTGGGCCCCGAGGATCCGGCTTTCCATGAGCGCACGCCATACGATCCAAGCTCGCCTTATTCCGCCAGCAAGGCGGCCTCGGACCACCTGGTGCGCGCCTACCACCGCACCTTCGGGCTTCCGGTGACGCTCACCAACTGCTCCAACAACTACGGGCCCTACCAGTTCCCGGAGAAGCTGATCCCGGTGATCATCCTCAACGCGCTGTCGGGCCGGCCGATCCCCGTCTACGGCGACGGCAAGAACGTGCGTGACTGGTTGTTCGTGGCCGACCACTGCAGCGCCATCGAGCGGGTGATCGAGAAGGGGCGGCTCGGCGAGACCTACAACGTGGGCGGCAACGGCGAACGCACCAACATCGAGATCGTGCGCACCATCTGCAAGCTGCTGGACGAGCGGCGGCCGGGTTCCGCGCATTGTCCTCATGAGCAGCTGATCAAGTTCGTGCAGGACCGGCCCGGCCACGACCGGCGCTACGCCATTGACATCCGTCGCATCCAGGGCGAGCTCGGTTGGCAGCCTTCGGTGGATCTGGCCGGCGGTCTCACCAAGACCGTGGACTGGTACTTGGGACACCTCGACTGGTGCGAGGCGGTGGCTGGGCAGAAGACTGCCGCCGAGCGCCGCGGCCTGGGCAGAGCCTGACGGCGGATCTTTACTACGTGGATTTAGACAAAAATATTCGAAGATATGACGTAAACGCCTGAAGCATATGCAACCAGACCCTACGTCAGACAAACCGTGGCGCCTTTTCAGGCGTCATAAGAAGCTTGTGTCCATCTTGGCGTTACCACCGGTCGCGGTGATTGTGCTGGTGACGCTTTTCTACCTGATTCTGGAGAACTTTTTTCAGGTGCCAATCCAGGGCAGGGGTTACCTTGCCGAGCTCCTGGTTTGGACAGTGGTAGCGTATTGGCTGGATGCGTTGCTGCGTCCCCGCTGGCTGTTCCTGCTAACCCTGAGTCTGCTGGTCGGTTTGCTCTATATGAGCAACGGCTTCAAATTCAATTTCTTTGGCTCTCCGGTGCTGCCTACCGATTTCTACTCGCTGCGGGTGCTCTTGGACCAGACTTCCGGCTGGCGGTTCCTAATGATGGTCGCTCCCTTGCTACTGACGGCAGCTGCATTACTGGCGGGCTTGCGCCTGCGTTGGCGCACCCCTTTGCTGTTGCTCAGCGCCGGTGTGCTGGTGTTCGTAGTCATGTATCTCGATCCCGCCGCGGTGAGCACCCGTCTCGACGCACGTTACGGATATAACTCGTTCAATCCCACCGAGAACTTCGAGGTGCGCGGCCCGTCCATCTTCCTGCTGAACGAATTCGCGCGCCGGGCGGGCGCGAACCGCGTCCCGACGCAGGCAGACGTGATGGCGGCGCTGCAGGATGCTCATCTGAGTGAGCCATTACCCCCGCCTGTCGCGCAGCATCCCAGAGACATCTATGTCTTCATGATGGAATCCTTCTGGGATCCCTCGTTGCTTAAGTCTGTGCATTTCAGTCGTGACCCTCTGTCCCCTGCGTTTCGCAAGTTATGGGAGAAAGCGGGAGAGACCAAGGCACTCGTGCCTGTGTTCGGGGGTGGCACCGCCAATTCCGAGTTCGAGGTGCTCTGCGGACAGCCAGCGAATGACCCAGAGACTACCTTCGTGACCACGCTCGCGCAGCCGGTGATGTGTCTGCCACGGATACTGACACGGATGGGATACCGCACGGACGCGGCCACACCTGACGGCTACAGTCTCTGGAACCGTGGTCAAGCCCTGGGCTTCGTGGGGTTCCAGCGCTTCTATACCGGCGCCAACTTCGATCAGACTGATCGCAATGGTCAGATGATGGCCAATGCTCCGCTGTTCGCCCAAGTGGATGGTTTGGTGGCTCTGGAGCCCTGGTCGGGGCCGCGTCTCGTGTACATAGACACCGATAGTGGTCATTACCCATACAGACTCGACGATGCTCGACGGCCACCGGTGATCCACTCAGATTCGACCAACTCTTTGATCACCAGCTATGCCAACTCCGTTTACTACGATTCGGGGGAGCTCGTAGACTACATCAACAAGATACTGGCACGTGATCCGGATGCGGTAATTGTGGCTTTTGGTGATCATCTGCCGGTGCTGGGTGACGGCAACAGGGTATACGCACAATCGGGACTCATGGTCAGGCGCGAAGCAGACGATACGCCACAGATGCTCGAGACACACCAGAGCACGCCCTTGCTGGTAATCGACGGTCGACGAGGACCGCTTAACCTGGGGCATATATCACTTTTCGAAGTACCGCGGTTGGTCCTCACACTGCTTGGTGTGAAGCAGCCGACCTTGCTGGATGCTTTCACACCACCATCACACGTACATCCACGTATCCGAGAAGGTAGGTTGCTGGCGGTCCCGGACTCCGGGAGCCCTGAGTTCTGTACCGTCGAATCGACTTCGGACATGTGCCGCGCGGTGGACCGCTGGTACGCGGATATACTCGTGCTGAGAGCGGACGCTCTCCGCGGGCACGACTACTCTGGCGGAGTGTTGTATGGTGTCGGCTCGACAAGGGTGACCCTACCGCTGGGTGGGCCGAGCTACCTGTCCGACCACGTTTTCACCACACCTTGTGACATCAAGATCACCAACTGGGGTCCGCGGAGCACGCATCTGGGTATGCGTTTCAATGTGCAGCGTAGCGGAAACTCGTCCATCTGGGTCCGCTACGTAGGTAAAGCCAGCGATGTGCACGTCGAGTTTGGGTCTACGTCACTACAGGTCCAGGGATATTCGGGGTTCCTCTCCGCCTCGCTGGTAGGCCGATTGTCGCTGCTCATACCTGGAGATCGCCAAGTGATGCTGACCTGCAACGGCGATCCACACCCTATCGAGCTGGGTATGTTCCATGTCGGGCTATAATGGCCGAATGCAGTTGATCATCAATTTGTCGCTGCTCACCGAGAAAAATTAAGATGCGTCTGCCGGGATATCTGGGGTTGATTTTGTATAAGGGGCTAGCCGACCTTAACACCGAGGCTTCGCGTGCCTATATTGGCTTCGTGTGGTGGGTGTTGGAACCCTTGTTATATATGGGTGCGTTCTACGTCGCCTTCGGTCTGGGTTTGCGCGGCGGCGGACCCGGCATGCTGTTCTTCCTGCTCTGCGGCCTTGTACCCTGGAAGTGGTTCCAGAGCGCGGTCAGTAACGGCAGTCATACCATCCAAAGCAACATTGGCCTGATCCAACAGATCTACCTGCCAAAATATATCCTGCCCGGGATCGTGCTGGTGACTACCGGCATCAAGTTCCTGATCATCCTCGCCCTGCTGTTGGTGTTGGCGATCGGTGTGGGGCATGAACCGGCGCTGCCCTGGCTGGCACTGCCGGTACTGATCCTGGCGGAGTTGGCTTTCGCGCTTGCTGCCGCGTCCTTGGCCGGCGCTGTCGTGCCGCTCATCCCGGACCTCGGTCTCATCATCGACAACGGTCTGATCGTGATGATGTTCCTCTCCGGCATCTTCTTCAGTGTGAAGAAGATGCCGCACACCGCGCAGGTGTTGATCGAGATTAACCCCATGGTGGCGATCATCAATGGGTACCGCGACATACTCATCGACCATCAATGGCCCGATTGGGGCAATATGGGATACGTGTTTGCGGTCTCCACTGTCATCTACGCGGTCGGATATGGGATCATGCGGCATTTCGACCGCGTCTATCCCAAAGTCATGATCGGTTGAGGCACCCATGAGCGGCAGCAAGGTCATCGAACTGCGCAACGTCGGGGTGTGCTACACCCGCAAGAGCGGCATGCTGCGCAGTAGCAAGTTCTGGGCGTTGCACGACGTGAGCTTCGATCTCTACCACGGCGAGACGCTCGGGGTCATCGGTCGCAACGGCGCAGGCAAGAGTACGCTACTCCGGCTGCTCGCCGGCATCATCGCCCCCGATACGGGGGAAGTGATACACCGCGTCGAGCGCGTCTCGCTGCTGGCGCTGCAGGCGGGCTTTATCCAGCACCTCACGGGCCGGCAGAACGCTATCCTGAGCGGCATCCTGCTGGGGCTCACTCGCCGCCAGGTGGAGGAGCGGATGGATGCCATGATCCGCTTCGCTGAACTCGAGGATTTCATTGACGAGCCGCTGCGCACCTATTCCTCGGGCATGCGTGCGCGGCTCGGCTTTACTGTGGCCTTCCAGGCCGACCCGGACGTACTGTTAGTGGACGAGGTGCTCGGCACCGGCGACGCCAGCTTCAAGGAGAAGTCCGCGGCCGCCATGCGCGAGAAGATCGCCTCCGACAAGACCGTGGTCATCGTCACCCACCAGCCGGAGACCGTCCTCGACCTCTGCCACCGCATGGCCTGGGTGCACCAGGGCGTCACTGTGGAAGTGGGGGAGCCCAAAACCGTGCTGGCGCACTACAGCGAGAGCCTGCGCCAGGCCCGTCGCGCCTGAAAAACCGACATCGCGGTACCCGTTCCGGGGACGCCTGCCGCTGATTAGGATAAAATTCAGGCACTTGCACCACCCGGTTTAAGGAATCCCGCAGGGAATGAGCTCCATGGCGGACGCCCCTAACAACCCTGTCTTCATCGTGGGATCCTACCGGTCAGGCACCAGCATCTTCTGCTGGTGCTTGGGGCAGCACCCCAACCTGGTGAATCTGCCCGAGACCAACTGGTTGGCGCGTCTCGGTATCGACCTTGAGAACCTCTATCGCCTCGGCACCGTGAACGGGAAGTACTCCCATCTAGAGCAGGCGGGATTGAGCCAGGACGACTTCTACCGCCTGTTCGGCGAAGGCGTGGACCGTCTCATGCAGGCCACCAATCCCGCTCTGATCGCGCAGACCCCGGATCCCGGCAAGAGCAAGCGGCACTTCCCGCGCCGCCGCTTCCCTGACGATCCCAAGCACCGCTGGGTGGATGCCACTCCCGAGAATTCCCACTACATCTATCCCCTCAGCAAGATGTTCCCCGGCGCGAAATTCATACACCTGTTGCGCAACCCTCACGACGTGGCAAGTTCGCTAATGAAGTTCTCCCGTACCGGCGCCCGGGACTACGAGCACGATGAGGCTTACCGCACCTGGACGAGACTCACCCGGGCGGCGCTCATGGGGGAGCGCGGCTTAGGAAGGGAGCGCGTCCTGCGACTGCGCTACGAGGATTTCACGAGTTCTCCCGAAGCCTCGTTCCGTGAGGCTTTCGCTTTCCTCGGTGAGAAATATTCCCCCGCCTGCCTGGAACCCCTGGAGAGCAGGATCAATAGCTCCGAAATCGGGCCGGAGGGCGTACAGCGGGACGAATCTACAGCGGCTGCCCGCGAAGCTGATCAACTATACCGGGAAAGCATGTCCGTACCGCCGGCAGCGGTTGATCCGGCCCAGTATGCCGCCCTGGAAGCGACTTTTCTGGCCCAGTGTCGGAGCGCGCGTTCGGAGGGGTCGACCGGTATCCGGGGGCGAGGTGTGGCCGCGTGGTTCCTGTCCCTGCTGAGGAAACGCGCATGAAGATGCTCATGATCTTAGGGATGCACCGCAGCGGCACCTCGGTGCTGGCTGGCACATGCCGCCTCTTGGGCGCCGATCTCGGCGATCGCATGATGGCGGCAGCCGGCGACAACGTCATGGGCTTCTGGGAGCACGAGGAGATCGTGCGCATCCACGACGCGCTCCTGGAGCACCTCGGTTTCAGCTGGGATGACGTGCGCGCCCTGCCGGAGAAATGGTGGACCTACGAGGTGATCCGTCCGCAGCGCCTCGCGCTACTCGAGGTCCTGAAGCGCGACTTCGCGGGGTCAGAGCTCGCCTGCGTCAAGGACCCGCGTCTCTGCCGCTTGCTGCCCCTATGGCAAGACCTGCTGAAAGAGCTGGGCTGGCAGCCACTCTATCTCATCGCTACCCGCGAACCCGCCGAAGTGATCGCCTCTCTGAAGGCGCGCAACGGCTTCTCCGCCGAGAAGTCCGCGCTCCTCAACCTGCGCTATCTCCTGGAGGCTGAGGCTGCGAGCCGCAGCGGGCCCCGCTCCTTCGTAGACTATGCTGCGATGCTTCTCGACTGGCGCGCGGCGCTGAAGCCGGCCTGGACCAGGCTCGGCTTCACCTGGCCTGAGGACGATACGGTTCTGGATGCCCGCGCTGCGGGTTTCATCCATAAGGAGCTCAGGCATCAAAAAGCGGAAGATCCACGGTTGCCGAAGGAATTGGGTAGGCTCTCTGCGGGGCTCTCCGAGGCGCTGACAGCTGCGGGTTCGGGTGGCACTGACCCTGCGCCGTCCCTGGAGCGGGTGCGCGTCGATCTGGATGGGCTTGTCTCGCCTTTCAACCAGATCCTCGACAGCCTGTATACGGAACTGCACTTGCGTGATCGGAACCTGCAGGCCAAGGACGCATTGCTCTTCGGCCGTGACCGCGAGATTAAGCACATTGTGGAAGAGCGGGGTCATCATGCCGGCTTGGGGCTGGCGCGCGCCCAGGAGATTGAATGGCTACGTGGCGAGCTGCGCAACTACCAGGCTAATCTACAGAAGGTCTACAACTCGCTGTCCTGGCAGGGCACCAAGCCTTTCCGGGTGATCGGCCGCCTGTTCATGATGATCCCCCGCCTGCGCTTCCTGGATCGCGGCATGCTGCGGCTCATGGCGCGGGACATCTACTACCGTGTGCCCATGCCGGGACGGCTGCGCAGCGCAGTGCGGCGGGTGGGTTCGACGGTGTTCGGCGGCGGGCAAGCCGCACCCGTGAGCCGTGTGGTGAAGGGTGCGCCGGTGGATGCCAAGGCGCCGGCGGCGCTCCTGGCTGGGTCCCGTGCCGCGCCTGCGATCGCGGTGCAAAGCGCGCCGGAAGTCTCGGTCATCATCCCGGTGTACAACAACATCGCCCATACCCTGCATTGCCTGGAGTCCATCGCCACCGTAGGTACGACCACCTCCTTCGAGGTGATCGTGGTGGACGACTGTTCCAGCGACGATACCCAGGCGGTGTTGGCGCGCTGCCAGGGCGTGCGTGTGGTGAAGAACCCCAAGAACCTCGGCTTCATCGGCGCCTGTAACGCCGGAGCCGCCACGGCCCGGGGCAGCCATCTCTATTTCCTCAACAACGATACCCAGGTGTTGCCGGGCTGGCTGGACGAACTGCGCCTGACCTTCGCGGCGGTGCCGGAAGCGGGTCTGGTGGGTTCCAAGCTCGTCTATCCGGACGGGCGACTGCAGGAAGCGGGCGGCATCGTGTGGCGCGACGGCTCCGCCTGGAACTACGGCCGCCTGGATGACCCCGACCGGCCCGAGTATAGCTACCGGCGCGACGTGGATTACTGCTCCGGCGCCAGCATCATGGTGCCGAAGGCGTTGTTCGATTCGCTTGGCGGCTTCGACAGCCATTACGCCCCGGCCTATTGCGAGGATACGGACCTGGCCTTCCAGGTCAGGAAACGCGGCCTGCGGGTGCTCTACCAGCCGCTCTCGATGGTGGTGCATTACGAGGGCGTCACCTCCGGCACCGACCTCGGCTCTGGCGTGAAGCAATACCAGGTGGTGAACCAGAAGAAGTTCTACACGCGCTGGAAGGAGACGCTCGAGACCCACCGACCCAATGGCATCCAGCCGCAGTTGGAGAAGGACCGTGGCGTGACACGCCGCATGCTGGTGATCGACGCTCAGGTGATCCGGCCGGACCACGACGCCGGCTCGTTGCTCAAGTTCCATCACCTGAAGTTGATCCAGTCCCTGGGCTACAAGCTAACCTTCGTTGCGGACAACCTGCTACACGATGGCCAGTACACCCGCAGCCTGCAGCGGCTCGGTATCGAATGCGTGTACG
>DASSIS010000046.1:0-6283 GCA_035691665.1 Gammaproteobacteria bacterium
AGCCCTGCCACAGGCGCTCGCGCAAGGCGGTCAAGCGCAGCGCCTCTTCGGACATATGTTCCCGTGCAAGGCGGAAAGCCTCGCCCATGCCCACGATCTGGTGGGTGGCGAGGGTGCCGGAGCGCATGCCCTGCTCATGACCGCCGCCGTGGATCAGCGGCTCCAGGTTCACCCGGGGTTCGCGCCGCACGTAGAGCGCGCCGATGCCCTTCGGGCCATAGACCTTGTGCGCCGCGAAAGACATGAGATCCACGTTCAAGATCTTGAGATCGATCGGTATCTTCCCCGCGCTCTGGGCCGCGTCCACGTGGAAACGCGGGCCGCGCCCCTTGAGCAGGCGGCCGATGGCGGCGATGTCGTTGACGGTGCCGAGTTCGTTGTTGGCCTGCATGATGGACACGAGCACCGTATCGGGCCTAAGCGCCGCGCGCACCGCCTCGGGCTGGATGAGGCCGTCCGCATCGGGCTTGAGCCAGGTGACCTCGAAACCCTCCCGCTCCAACTGCTTGCAGGCATCCAACACCGCCTTGTGCTCGATGCGGGAGGTGACGATGTGCTTGCCGCGGGTGCGCTCGAAATGGGCCACGCCCTTGATGGCGAGGTTGTCGGCTTCGGTGGCGCCGGAGGTGAACACGATCTCCTGGGGCTTGGCGTTCACCAGCGCCGCCACCTGGCTGCGGGCCTGCTCCACCGCGGCCCGGGCCTGGCGCCCCGGGGCGTGGGCGGAAGCGGGGTTCGCGAACAGGCCGTCGAGCGTGAGACAGGCGGCCATACGCTCCGCTACCTTGGGGTCCATGGGCGTGGTGGCGGCGTAATCGAGATAGATGCTCATGCTCACCAGCCTACCGCCGCCACGCGCTTGCCGAGCGTGGCGACGATGTCTTTCAGAGCCTGGACGGCGGCACGGGCGTCGGCCTCGTTGTTCCCGGCCCCGAAGCTCACCCGCAGCGCGCCCTTGGCGACCTCCGGCGGCTGGCCCATGGCGAGGAGCACATGGCTCGGCTCACCGCTGCCGCTGTGGCAGGCGGAACCGCTGGATACCGCGATGCCGCGCTTATCCATCTCCATCACCAGCCACTCCCCGTCCAATCCGGGAAGGGCGAATTGCGAGGTGTTACAGAGCCGATCGCTCTCGGCGGCGAATATCTTGAGGCCCGGGATGTCCGCGAGCTCCGCTTCGAGACGGTCCCGCAGCTGGCGGCCATGGGCCATGCGCTCCACGAGCTCTGCTTGCGCGAGTTCCGCCGCCTTGCCGAAGCCCACGATCCCCGCCAGGTTCTCGGTGCCGCCCCTGAGCCCCTGCTCCTGGCCGCCGCCATCCACCAGGGGCGTCAATGACACGCGCCGGTCCATGACGAGCGCGCCCACGCCGCGCGGGCCATTGAGCTTGTGGGCCGAGAGGGTCATGAGGTCGACGCCGAGGGCGCCGAAATCCACCGGCAGCTTGCCCGCCGCCTGCACCGCATCGCAGTGCACGAGGGCGCCCGCCTCGTGGGCGAGCGCGGCCAAGACTTTCACGTCCTGGATGGCGCCGGTCTCGTTGTTGGCGAGCATCAGCGACAGGAGCCGCACGTCGCCGCCGGCGAGCAGCCGCGCGAGGGCCGGTGCGTCGTAGCGGCCGGCGGCGTCGGCGGGAAGGTATTCCACTGCCCAGCCACGCTTGGCGAGCGCCGCCGCGGGGCCGAGCACCGCGCTGTGTTCCAGGGCACCCACCAGCACCCGGCCGGAGGGCGCGCCGCCGCAGACGCCCTTCAGCGCCAGGTTGTCCGCCTCGGTGCCGCCGCCGGTGAACACCAACTGCGCCGGTTGCGCATGCACCAGCGCTGCCACCTGGGCGCGCGCGGCTTCCAGCGCCTCGTGGGCGGCGCGGCCGTAGCGATGCACGCTCGCGGGGTTGCCGTGCACGCCCGTGAGCCAGGGCTGCATGGCCGCGAGCGCCCGTGGATCGAGCGGCGCGGTGGCGTTGTGGTCGAGGTAGATGTCCATAGCAGGGACCGCCGCGCTCAGGAGGCCGCGCGGCTCCGCGGCATGTACTTGATGACTTGCTCGCGGGCCTGGCGCTCGGCCACGCCGCGCACCGCGGCGGACTGCATCAGTTCCGCCAGGCTCACGCCGCGCAGGAAGCGGTGGATCTCCTGGCTCAGGTTCTCCCACAGCTCGTGGGTGAGGCAGGACTTGCCGCCGTGGCAGTCGCGCTCGCCGCCGCAGCGGGTGGCGTCGAAGGATTCGTCGACGGCGCTGATGACGTCCGCCACCTTGATGTCGGCGGGCGCCTTGCCGAGGTTGTAGCCGCCGCCCGGCCCGCGGGTGCTGGCCACGAGGCCGCGGCGGCGCAGGCGCGTGAACAGCTGTTCGAGGTAAGGCAGCGAGAGGTCCTGGCGCGCGGCGATCTCGCTCAGGCACACCGGACCTTCGCCGTCGTGCAGCGCGAGGTCGAGCAGCGCGGTCACCGCGTAACGGCCTTTGGTGGTGAGCTTCATGGCGCCCTCACGGCACCGGCACTAAGGGGCAGCCATTATAACCAACCGTTACGGTCAAGTATTGCGCCGGCCCGGCCTCACCCCCTGCAGCGCCGAGAGCAGGCCCCGCAGGATGTTGATCTCGTTCTGGTCCGGCTGGGCCCGGTTGAAGAGCCGCCTCAAACGCCGCATCAGGTGCTTGGGGTTGGCCGGGTCCAGGAAGCCTGTCTCCAAGGCCGCCGACTCGAGGTGCTCGTAGAAGCGCTCCATCTCGTCGGCGGTGGCGAGCGGCGTCTCGCTCCCGGCGGCGGCGGGCGCCTCCTGGCGGGCCAGCATCAGCTCGTAGCACAGCACCTGTACCGCCGCCGCGAGGTTGAGGGAGGCATAGGCGGGGTTCGCGGGGATGTTCACCAGCAGGTGGCAGCGGCCTAGCTCCTCGTTGGTGAGGCCGGTGCGCTCGCGCCCGAACACCAGCGCCACATCCTGCTGCTGCGCACCGGCGGCCAGGCGTGCGGCGCAGTCCCGCGGCGCGAGCTCCGGCGGGCCGATGCCGCGGCGGCGTGCGCTCGTGCCCGCCACCAGCGTGCAGCCGGTGAGCGCCTCGTCCAGGCTCGCGGCCACCCGCGCCCGCTCCAGCAGGTCCGCCGCGCCCGAAGCGCGGGCGGCGGCATCCGGGTGCGGGAACTCGGCCGGGTTCACCAGCACGAGGTCCGTGAGGCACATGGTCTTCATGGCCCGGGCGGCGGCCCCGATGTTGCCGGGGTGGCTCGTCTCCACCAGCACGATGCGTATGGTTCCCGGCATTTACCGGCGTCCGTTGGCGGGGATGACAGGCATTCTGGTATTCTACGCGCGCTGCGGGTCTCCGCAGCCCGCTCTTTACCACCCAAGCTCACTCGCCTTCGTCCCGGGAGAGGCCCATGCAACCTTTATTGAACATCGCCATCAAAGCCGCGCGCCGCGCCGGTGATGTCATCGTCCGCTACGTGGACCGCCTCGATACCCTCACCATCCGCACGAAGGAACACAACGATTTCGTGAGCGAGGTGGACAAGCAGGCGGAGGACGAGATCGTCCAGATCATCCGCGCTGCCTACCCCGACCATGCCATCCTCGGCGAGGAAGGCGGCGTCCTCAAGGGACGCAGCGACGAATACACCTGGATCATCGACCCCCTCGACGGCACCACCAACTTCCTGCACGGCTTCCCGGTGTTCTCCGTGTCCATCGCGGTGAAGCACCGCGGCCAGCTCGAGCACGGCGTGGTCTACGATCCGCTGCGCAACGAGCTCTTCACCGCCGCCCGCGGCGGCGGCGCCCAGCTCAACAGCCGCCGCATCCGCGTCAGCAACCTGCGCACCCTCGAGGGCGCGCTCATCGGCACCGGCTTCCCCTTCCGCGAGAACCAGAACCTGGACATGTATATGAAGATGTTCGGGGCGGTGGCCCGCAAGACCGCCGGCATCCGCCGCGCCGGCTCCGCTGCCCTCGACCTCTCCTACGTGGCCGCCGGCCGCCTGGACGGCTTCTGGGAGCTGGGCCTCAAGGAGTGGGACATGGCCGCGGGCCTGCTCATGATCCAGGAAGCGGGCGGCAGCGTCGGCTACCTGGACGGCCGCAGCGGCATACCAGAGGACGGGAGTATCCTGGCCGGGGGGCAAAAGGTATTCAAACTGTTAGCGGATGAGTTCAAACCGATCTTGCCGACGGCTTAAGGACCGGTAAGCCAGATGAAAAAGAAGGGCGCCTCGCGGCGCCCTTCTCGTTTCAGTTATTTCACACATGCTCAGGGCATGTCGTCTATGGGTTCGCCTTCTTTGCGCTTGGGCATCAGATCCGACTTGCTCACGCCCAGCATCAGCGCCGTGGCGCTCGCGATGTAGATGGACGAGTAGGTGCCGACGATGATGCCCACGAACAGGGCCAGCGAGAACCCGTGCAGCACCGGACCGCCCAGGATCAGGAGCGCGATCACCACCAGCAGGGTCACGCCCGAGGTCATGATAGTGCGCGACAGGGTCTCATTGATGGCGGTGTTCATGATCTCGATGGGCGTGCCCTTGCGGAACTTGCGGAAGTCCTCGCGGATGCGGTCGAACACCACCACCGTGTCGTTCACCGAGTAGCCCATCACCGCCAGCACCGCGGCCAGCACGTTGAGGTCGAACTCGATGTGCAGCAGCGAGAAGAAGCCCACCGTGAACACCACGTCGTGCAGGGTCGCCGCCACCGCGCCGAGCGCGAAGCGCCATTCGAAGCGCAGCACGATGTAGAGCAGGATGCCGAACAGGGTCACGAGGAAGGCGATGGTGCCCTTGGTGGCGAGGTCATGGCCCACTTCCGGGCCCACGAAGTTCACCTGCTGCAGCTTCACCTGGGGCTCGGCCTTCTGCAGGGCCGCCAGCACCTTGGCGCCGGCATCCTTGTCGCTCTGGCCCTGCTCCAGCTTGAGGCGGATCTGCACTTCCTGGGGCGTGCCGAAGGTCTGGGCTATCGAGTCGCCGAAGCCGCCGGCGTTGAGCGCACCGCGCACCTGGGCGAGGTCCGCTGCCTGCGGATAGGCCACCTGCACGGTCACGCCGCCGGTGAAGTCCACGCCGAGGTTGAGGCCGTGCACCGCCAAGGAAGCGATGGCGGCCACCAGCACCACCACGGACATGCCCATGGCGAGCTTGCGGACGCCGAGGAAGTTGATATGCGGGATCTTGTGGAAGAATTCCATGTTCAATTACTCCGAAAAACCATCGGTACAGGGACGTACCGCGCGCAAATCGTGCGCATATCCGTCTAATCCTACAGAGGCGAGTCCGGACATGCGCCGGACTCGCAGGGTCTGAAAAATTTCAGGACGAAATTTTTCAGACATTTCTATCAGACCGGCAGCTTGTCGAGCCGGCGGCCGCCGAACACCGCGTTCACGATGGAACGGGTGCCCATGATGGCGGTGAACAGCGAGGTGATGATGCCGAGCGTCAGGGTCACGGCGAAGCCCTTCACCGGGCCGGTGCCGAACAAGAGCAGCATCACCGCGGCGATGAGGGTGGTCACGTGCGCGTCCACGATGGTGGCGAAGGCGTGCCGGTAGCCCGCATCGATGGAGGCCTGGGGCGAGTTGCCGTTGCGCACTTCCTCACGCACGCGCTCGTTGATGAGCACGTTGGCGTCCACGCCCATGCCCAAGGTGAGCACGATGCCGGCGATGCCGGGCAGCGTCAGGGTCGCCTGGATGAGGCCGAGCAAGGCCACGGTGAGCACCAGGTTCATGAACACGGCGAGGTCGGCGATCAGGCCGAACACCTTGTAGTAGAGCGCCATGAACACCACCACCAGCACGAAGCCGAGCAGCGCGGCGTAGAAGCCCTGCTTGATGTTCTCCTGGCCGAGGCTCGGGCCGACGGTGCGCTCCTCGATGATGTCCATGGGCGCCGCCAGGGAACCCGCGCGCAGCAGCAAGGCCAGGTTCTGGGCTTCCTGCTGGTCGAGGCCGGTGATCTGGAAACGGCTGCTGAAGATGCCGCGGATCGTGGCCACGTTGATGACCGAGTACTGCTTCTTGTGGGTGGTCACGGCCTGGCCGTTGACCTGGGTGGTCTCGGCCTTGGTCTCGATGAACAGCACCGCCATGGGCTTGCCCAGGTTCTGGCGGGTGGTGTCACCCATCTTGCTGGCACCGGCGGAGTTGAGGGTCACGCTCACGTCCGGGGTGCCCGATTCCTGGTCGAAGCCCGAGGAGGCGTTCACCAGCTGCTCGCCGCTCACGATGACGTCGCGCTTCAGCAGCACCGGGGCGTTGGTGTCCTTCATGGTGAAGAGCTGGTCGTCCA
>DASSIS010000047.1:0-6499 GCA_035691665.1 Gammaproteobacteria bacterium
AGCGCCACTTGCTCCATCCCCGCGCGGATGCGCGGCTGTCCGCAACATGCTAACGTGCGGGCCTTATGAGCCCCCGCTTCGCCACCGTCGGCCTCATGGGCCGCGAATCCGACCCGCAAGTCGCCCAGGTGGCGGGCAGCCTCGTCTCCATGCTCACCGCAGCCAAGGTCACGGTGCTGATGGACGAGGCCCTGGGACCCCACCTGCCCTCCGCCAAAGCCGTGCCGCGCCCGGAACTCGCCGCCAAGGCGGACCTCATCGTGGTGGTGGGCGGCGACGGCACCCTGCTCAAGGCCGCTCACGCCATCGCCGCACGCCCCGTGCCCCTCGTGGGCGTGAACCTCGGGCGCCTGGGCTTCCTCGCCGACATCACCCCCGAGCGCCTGCAGGACGACATGGCGGCCATGCTCAAGGGCGACTACACCAGCGAAGAACGGCTGCTGCTGGATTCCTGCGTGCAGCGCAGCGCCGGCGCCCAGGACTGCACGCCGGCCTTGAACGATGTGGTGGTGCAGAAATCCGACGGCGGCCGCCTCATAGAATTCGAGACCCACGTGGACGGCCACTTCGTCTGCGCCCACCGGGCCGACGGCATCGTGGTGGCGACCCCCACGGGTTCCACCGCCTACGCCCTCTCCGGCGGCGGACCCATCCTGCACCCGGCCATGGACGCGGTGCTGCTGGTGCCCATCTGCCCCCACAGCCTGGGAGATCGGCCCATCGTGGTGGCCGGCGGCAGCCAGATCGAGATCCTGCTCACCCACGGCCACGGCGGCCGCGCCCAGGTGAGCTGGGACGGCCAGCGCACCGAGTCCCTCGCCGTAGGCGAACGCGTGCAGGTGAAGCGCGCGGAGCGGCGGATCACCTTCATCCATCCCCGCGGCTACGATTACTATAGGATCCTGCGCACCAAGCTCCATTGGGGTCGGACCAAGCACGGCAGCGGAGAGCCGCATCCTTAATCCATGCTCACCCACATACTGATCCGCGACTTCGCCATCATCGATAGCCTGGAGCTGGAGTTCAAAGCCGGCATGACCGTGCTCACCGGCGAGACCGGCGCTGGCAAGTCCATCCTGGTGGACGCGCTCGGCCTCGTGCTGGGGGACCGCGCCGAAGCGGGCGTGGTGCGCCACGGCGCCGAGAAGGCGGAGGTGGGGGCGGAGTTCGACCTCAAGGATTCCCCCGAGGCCCTCGCCTGGCTCGAGGAGAACGACCTCGCCGAAGACGGCGCCTGCATCCTGCGCCGGGTGGTGGGCGGCGACGGCCGCTCCCGCTCCCAGATCAACGGCCGCAGCGTGCCGCTCCAATCACTGAAAGAGATCGGCGAGCTACTGCTGGACATCCACGGCCAGCACGAACACCAATCCCTGATGCGCCCCACGGCCCAGATGGCTCTGCTGGACGGTTACGGCGACCACGGTGCCCTCCTCACCCGCCTCGCCAAGCTGCACGGCGACTGGAAAGCTGCCCACGACAGGCTCACGGCCCTGCGCACCGCTGCCGGCGACCGGGACAAGCGCCTGGAGATGCTGCGCTTCCAGGTGGGGGAGCTCGAGGCCCTGAAACTCAAGGCCGGCGAAGTGCAGGCGATAGACGCGGAGCACAAGCGTCTCGCCCACGGCGGCAAGCTCCTGGAGACCGCCCAGGCGGCGCTCGATGCGCTATATGAAGCCGAGGAAGACTCCGCCCACCAGCGGGTGAGCCGCACCCTCGCCTCCCTCGACGCTCAGTCGGAACTGGAGCCCAAGTTCAAGGGGTTGCGGGACATGCTCGCCGGCGCCCAGGTGCAGCTCGCCGAGACCGCCGATGGCCTGCGGGACTACCTCGCGGACATGGATCTCGATCCCAAGCGCCTCGAATGGCTGGAGAGCCGCCTCGCCGCCATCCACGACGTGGCCCGTAAGCACCGCATCGAGCCCGAGGCCCTGCTCACGCATCTCGAAGCGCTGCAGACCGAGCTCAAGCAACTGGAGAACTCCGAGATCACCCTGCAGGAACTGGAAGCGGAGCTGGCCAAGCTCAAGGCCGCCTACAAGAAGGCCGCCGAGGAACTACACGCCAAGCGCGAGAAGACTGCCGTGGACCTCGGCAAGAAAGTCACCGCCGCCATGCAGGAGCTCGGCATGGCCGGCGGCAAGTTCGAGATCGCCGTGACCGTGCCGGACGCGGAGCGCTTCACCGCCAAGGGCATCGACCAGGTGGAGTTCACGGTCACCGCCAACAAGGGCCAGCCCCTGAAAGCTCTCGCCAAGGTGGCCTCCGGCGGCGAACTCTCCCGCATCTCGCTCGCCATCCAGGTGATCGCCGCCCAGGCAGCGGCCATCCCCTCCATGGTCTTCGACGAAGTGGACGCCGGCATCGGCGGCGGCACCGCCGAGATCGTGGGCCGGCGCCTGAGGGACCTGGCCGCCAAGCGCCAGGTGCTCTGCGTGACCCATCTGCCCCAGGTGGCCTCCCAGGGACATCAGCACTTCCGGGTGCTGAAGGAGACCCAGGGCAACAGCACCCTCACCCGCATCGAATCCCTGGACAAGAAGAGCCAGGTGGAAGAACTGGCGCGGATGCTGGGCGGCGTCGAGATCACCGAGACCACCCGCAAGCATGCGCGGGAGATGATCTCCCGGGTCACCAACTGATCTCGTAAAGCAGAGCCCCAAAAGCGTCGCGAGCGCAGCTAGAGCGAGGCGTGGGAGGCGAGCAACCGGAGTGTGCTCTTATGCACATGAGGATTGCGAGCCGGACCACAACGAAGCTATAGCAAGCACAGCAGCTTTTGGGGTTATTGCAGTTTTCAGGGCATGCAGGGTGCGAGCAGGCTCTGCACCGCCGTACGTATGGCCTTATCCGAATCTGCCCAGTGCTGCAGGTCGTCGTCGGTGATGCCGATCTCCACTGTACGGCCTGCGATATTGTGATGGCGGATGCACTCGGCGCCATGGGCCGAGGCCGGGCACTCCACGAAGAACCCGCCTTCGGCGTCCTTGTCCAGCAGCGGCGGCTCCACCAGGAACCAGCCTTGCTCGGGAGCGGACACCAGTACCGGTTGTTCTGTGGTTGAGCGCGCCGGGTCGATCCAGGCGTCCACCTTCTCGAGCCCGCCGGTCCCCGGCGACACCGCGCCCCGATGGGCGGCGGCGTACTTGCGCAGCGCCGCCGCGATGGGGTCCGAGAGGTAGGGGGTGAAGCTCAGCCGCGCCTCGTGGGAGGTGTACCCCGGCAGCGAGAAAGACAACTTCACCGAGGTCTCGGTGCGGCTCAGCAGGCCTGCCCGCGAATATTGCTGATGCGATAGGGTGGCAGGGTCGATGCATTGGCTGCCGTCCTGGCCGTACTCCAAGGCATTGTTGGCACAGGCGGCCAGACACAGCGTCAGCAGCAGCGTAGCGGTCCGGAACGGCGACGGGGAAAGAAGCAGGGTCACTTCATGGACTTGCGGCAGCTGGAACAGACCCCGTAGATGTAAAGAGAGTGATCCGTCATCTCATAACCCTTGGCGCTGGCGATCTTCTTCTGGCGCGCCTCGATCTCGGCATCCACGAACTCGTCCACCCGGCCGCACTTCACGCAGAGGATGTGGTCGTGGTGGGTCCCCTGGTTCAGCTCGAACACCGAATGCCCGCCCTCGAAATGGTGGCGGCTCACGAGGCCGGCGGTCTCGAACTGGGTCAGCACCCTGTAGACCGTGGCCAGGCCGATGTCCTCCCCGGACTCCAGGAGGGCCTTGTACATGTCCTCAGCGCTGATGTGGCGCGGGTTGCTGCGCTCCAGGATCTCCAGGATCTTGAGCCGCGGCAGCGTGACCTTGAGGCCCGCGTTGCGGAGTTCCTGGCTTTCGGCGGGGGCTTGGGGCACGCGCGCTTCTCGTGGAGAGGGCTGTCAGGTATTATGCGCTACCCGTCAAGCAACGCAATAACGACTCCCCCATGCCTCGTCTCCTGCTGCTCGCGCTCCTCTCCTTGGGCCTCACGGCGTGCTTCAAGCCCGAG
The DNA here is from genome assembly GCA_035691665.1 of Gammaproteobacteria bacterium. Classification (GTDB taxonomy): domain Bacteria; phylum Pseudomonadota; class Gammaproteobacteria; order Natronospirales; family REEB76; genus DASUBN01. The sequence goes on from DASSIS010000047.1 coordinate 3,990, forward strand.
ATCCGCCAGGGCAACTTCCTGGAACAGGACAAGATCGCCGCGCTGAAAATGGGCATGACCCGTCAGCAGGTGGTATTCATCATGGGACGCCCCATGATCCAGGACCCCTTCCATCAGGACCGTTGGGACTACGTGCGCTGGGTGAACCCGAACGACGGCAGCCCCATCGAGAACTGGCGCGTGACGGTGTTCTTCAAGGACAACCAGCTGGCGCGCATCGACCAGCCGCCGCCCTTGAACCAAGGCACCAAGCTGCAGCTGCCCAGCATCGACGACCTCACTCCGCTGCCCCAGCCCGGCCAGAACGGACAGGGCGGTGGCGGGCCGTCCGGTAATTAATCACTTCGACTTCTTGCCCGCTGCACGCCTACGGCGTGCCTCTTTCGGATCCGCGGTAAGCGGCCGCAGTATCTCCACCCGGTCACCCTCCTCCAGCACCTGCGCTGCGTCCACGCGCTTGCCGGAGATGCCGAGCGGGTGGCTCGCGTCCGAGAGCTCCGGGAAGCGATGCGCAAGACCGGACTGGCGCACGGCGTCGAGCGCCGTGGTCCCCGCCGCCACCGTCAGCGCCACCACCGCCTGCACGTCAGGGCGCGCGTAGCAGACCTCCACGTGGATGCTCTCACTTGCCATGCACCGCCGCCGCCCGGCGGATGAAGGCGTCCACCAGGGAATTGCAGATCTCGTGGAACACCGGCCCTGCCATGAGGTCCAGCATCCCGCTCTTGAACTCGAACTCCATGTCTAACACCACCTTGGAACCCTCGTGGTCCAGGTCCACGAACTGCCAGCGGCCTTCCAGATGCTTGAAGGGACCGTCCACCAGGGTGATGGTGATGGCCTGCCCCGCCTGCAGCCGGTTGAGGGTGGTGAAGGTCTTGTGGAAACCGCCCCGGGCCAGCTCCAGGCTGGCGCGCATCTCCTCGGCGCCGTGCTCGAGCACCTTGGCGCTGCGGCACCAGGGCAGGAATTCTGGATAGCGCTCCACGTCGTTCACCAGCGCGTACATAGCGGCGGCGGGATAAGGAACGAGTGCATTCTTGTTCACTTTTCGCATATGGCAATTCTGAGGTAAGCCGCCGGGCCGTACAACCTTGGGCATATCCAGCCTATATAATGCGAACATGGCTAAGAAAGACAAAGACGACGCCAAGAAGAGCGGCCAATCCACCATCGCCCTGAACAAGCGCGCCCGCTTCGACTACTTCATCGAAGACCGCTTCGAGGCCGGCATCGCGCTCGAGGGCTGGGAAGTGAAGAGCCTCAGGGCCGGCAAGTGCCAGATCGCCGAGAGCTACGTGATCATCAAGGACGAAGAGGCCTACCTCCTCGGCGCCACCATCAGCCCGCTCATCACGGCCTCTACCCACGTGCATCCGGACCCCACCCGCACCCGCAAGCTGCTGCTGCACCGGGAGGAATTGGCGCGGCTCATCGGCGCCGTGGAACGCAAGGGCTACACCCTCGTGCCCACCGCCATGTACTGGAGTAAGGGCCGGGCCAAGGTCGAGGTGGGCCTCGCCAAGGGCAAGCAGCTCCACGACAAGCGCGCCACCGAGAAGGAACGCGACTGGCAGCGCCAGAAAGGCCGCCTGACCCGTTCCCACTGACGGCGCGATCCCGCGAGGTACACCATGACACTCGACCCCAAGAAGACCGCCCTCCTGACCCTGGATTTCCAGAAAGGCATCATCGCTTCAGTGACCGGTGCCGAGGCCGCCGTGCCCCAAGCCGCCAAGGCCGTGGCCCTGGCCCGCAAGAAGGGCTACCTGCTGATCCACGTGGGTCTGGGCTTCGAGCCCGGCCACCCGGAAGTGCCGCACTCGGACGGTGACAGCGGCTTCGCGCGCGTCAAGAAGAACAAGATGTTCCTGAAGGGCAGCGAGTCCACCGAGTTCCACCCGGACCTCTACAGGCAAGGCGACCTCGTGGTGCACAAGCAGCGCTACGGCGCCTTCTCCCACAACGGCCTGCAGATGATCCTGAACGCCAACCACATCGAGGACCTGGTGTTCTTCGGCATCAGCACCAGCGGCATCACCCTCTCCACCCTGCGCCTCGCCTTCGACCTGGACTACCGCTGCACCGTGCTCAAGGACGCCTGCTTCGACCGGGACGAGGAAGTGCACCGGGTGCTCACCGGCAAGGTCTTCCCCGCCCAGGCGCGGGTGCTCAGCGTGGACGAGTTCATCGCCGAACAGGGCGGCATGGCTTGAGCCCAAAAGACGGCGGCGGCGCACACCTGCACGAACTGGACCGGCGCGCCGTGGTGCTCACGATGGCGGGCGTGCTGCTCGCCATCTTCATGGGCTCGCTGGATTCCACCATCGTGGCCACGGCCATGCCGGTCATCGTGCGCTCGCTGCATGCCTTCGCCAGCTATTCGGCGGTGATCAGTGCCTATCTCATCGCCTCCACCGTGGCCCTGCCCTTGGGCGGCAAGTTCTCGGACGTGTACGGCCGCAAGCGCCTGCTCAACATCGGCATGCTGTGGTTCACCGTGGCGAGCC
>DASSIS010000048.1:0-6435 GCA_035691665.1 Gammaproteobacteria bacterium
CGGCTACGCCATCAACACCGACGTGCGGCACCTCAAGGCCGGCATTGCGGACCAGTCCCAGACCCAGCTCTCCCGCATGCTGGTGGCTGAGGCCCAGGCGAGCCAGGTGGTGGACGTGACCGACGAGGTGGCCAGCGCCGCCGACCTCAAGCGGCTGCTGGACGAGGGGCGCATCTCCGTCGGCATCTACCTGCCGCCGGACTTCGAGCGCCGCGCGGCCACGGGCGCCCAACCCGCTGCCCAGCTCATGGTGGACGGCTCTGACCCGACCCTGCTCGCCGTGGCCCAGGGCCTCGCGGCCATGCCGCTGCAGAGCCGGGACCTCACGGCGGCGGCGCCCACACCGCTCTTCGAAGTGAGGAATTACTACAATCCCGAGCGCCGCTCCGCCGTGGACATCGTGCCGGCCCTCATCGGCGTGATCCTGACCCTCACCATGGTGCTGTTCACGGCCGTCGCCATCGTGCGGGAACGGGAGCGGGGCAACCTGGAACTGCTCATCACGACGCCAGTGCGGCCCCTGGAACTTATGGCCGGCAAGATCTGGCCCTACATCCTCATCGGCCTGATCCAGGTGACCATCGTGCTCGTGGCCGGCAAGCTGCTCTTCGACGTGCCCATCCGCGGCAGCCTCCTGGACCTCTACCTGGCTTCGCTGCTGTTCATCGCCGCGAGCCTGGGGCTCGGGCTCCTCATCTCCACCCTGGCCAAGACCCAGTTCCAGGCCATGCAGCTCACGGTGTTCACCTTCCTGCCCTCCATCCTGCTCTCGGGCTTCATGTTCCCCTTCGACGGCATGCCGCGCTTCGCCCAGGAGCTGGGCGAGCTCCTGCCCCTCACCCACTTCGTGCGCCTGGTGCGGGGTATCCTCCTCAGGGGCGCCTCCTTAAGCGGCCTGCTGCCGGACGTGTGGCCGCTCCTGGTGTTCTTCTTCCTCACCATCACCCTGGCCATCCTCAAGTTCCACAAACGCCTCGATTAAAAGCTGCTGCGCTCGGCATGACTTTGTTGGGCTTCGGCTCGCAGTCGGTCACGTACACCAAAAGTACGCTCCCTCCTGCTCGCCTCGCCCGCCTCGTCCTGCCTTCGCTCGCGACGCTTTTAACTGCATTGCTGGCCAAATAATAACCACGAGGGTAGAATGCGCGCCTTTCGCCTGGAGGCTCTGTGGAACACAGAGCCTCATGCGGTGCAGGGATGCACCGCACGCGAGCCGAGCACCCAGCGCTCGGCTCGACGGAGGCGAGTCCGGACATGTGCCGGACTCGCCGCGTCTGAAAAATCCTGGGATGGATTTTTCAGACTTTAACCAAACAGAGGACCCCTCTCCATGCGCATCGGCAAGCACTCCGTGGTCTCCATCGATTACACCCTGACGGACGCGGACGGCGCGGTGATCGACAGTTCCAAGGGGCAGGAACCCCTGGCCTACATCCACGGCACCGGCAGCATCGTCATCGGCCTGGAAGAGGCCCTGGAGGGCAAGGAGAAGGGCGCCACCTTCAAGGTGAGCATCCCGCCCGCGAAAGGCTACGGCGAGCGCGACCCCAAGCTCGCCCAGAAGGTGCCGCGCGCCATGTTCGACGTGAAGGAGTTTGAGCCCGGCATGCGCTTCCATGCGGAAGCCGACCACGGCCACCAGGTGGTCACCATCACCGCGGTGGAAGACGACACCGTCACCGTGGACGCCAACCATCCCCTGGCCGGCGCCACCCTCAACTTCGAGGTGACGGTGATGGACGTGCGGCAGGCGACGGCTCAAGAACTCTCGCATGGGCATGTCCATGGTGCTCATGGGCATGACCACTAAAAGCCACTCGAAGCTGCTTCTGCAGCACTGACCCATCCCTGGTGCGCTGACCAGTCACGACATCCATGTCGTGCCGTGCGCTGCATGCAGCGCACCCTTTGCTCGCGACGCTTTGAGCGATTCTATTTGAAAGTTTAAGAAGATTTAAAAAAAACAAGGGCGCTTCGGCGCCCTTGTTCTTTTATCTTTTCTTCTTCTTCCCGGTGTTTTTCTTGTGGGTCTTCTTCTTGCCCTGCCCCAGGGCCACGCGCCGCTTCCGGTCTTTCGCCAGGCGCCGCTCGCGCTTCTGCACCATGGCCTCCTTGGGCGTGGTGGTCTTCTTGCGGCCCTTGTCATAGGGGTTGGCGCCGCTGCGCAGCTCGATGCGCACCGGGGTGCCCCAGAGGTCGAAGGCCTCCCGGTACACGCCGGCGAGATAGCGCCGGTAGGCATCCGGCGCCTTGTCGGTCTGGTTGCCGTGCACCACGATGACGGGCGGGTTGCTCCCGCCCTGGTGCGCATAGCGCAGGCGGATGCGCCGGCCGGCGATCATGGGCGGCTGGTGCTGCACGACGGCGGCCTCCAGCACCTTGGTGAGCTCGGCGGTGCCCATCTCGCGCATGGCGGCGCGGTAGGCCTTGTTCACCGACACCATGACGTCGCCCACGCCCGTGCCGTGCAGCGCCGAGATGAAATGCAGGCGCGCGAAATCCAGGAACGGCAGCTTGAGGTCGAGGGTGCGACGCACGTGGGCGCGCTGGTCGCCGTCGAGGCCGTCCCACTTGTTCACCGCCAGCACCAGCGCCCGGCCGCGCTGCACCGCCAACCCCAGGAGCGAGGCATCCTGCTCGGTGATGCCTTCGGAGGCATCCAGCACCGCGATCACCACCTCGGCCCGGTCGATGGCCTGCAGGGTCTTCACGATGCTGAACTTCTCGACCATGTCCTCGACCCGGGAGCGGCGGCGCACGCCGGCGGTGTCGATGAGGGTGTAGGACTTGCCGTCGCGCTCGAAGGGCACGAACACGGAATCGCGGGTGGTGCCGGGTTGGTCGAAGGTGACCATGCGCTCCTCGCCGAGGAGCCGGTTGATGAGCGTGGACTTGCCGACGTTCGGGCGGCCGATCACCGCCACGTGGATGCGACCAGCTGCATCGGGTGTTTCGGCCGAGTCTTCAGGCAGAGGATCCAGTACCGCCTGCATCAGGGCCTCGATGCCCTGACCGTGGGAGGAAGCGATGGCGTGAGGCTCGCCCAGGCCCAGCACATGGAACTCGGCCGTGACCAATTCGGCGCGCATGCCCTCGGTCTTGTTGACCGCGAGGTACACGATCTTGCCCAGAGTGCGCATCTGGGAGGCGACAGCCTGATCCGCGTGGGTGAGGCCAGCGCGGCCGTCCACCAGCAGGATGGCGGCATCCGCCTCTTCCACGGCCTTGAGGGTCTGGCGCGCCATGGGGCCCTTGATGCCCGCCTCGTCGCCGTCGAGGCCGCCGGTGTCCACCACCACGTAGGGGCGCGGGCCCACCTTGCCGAAGCCGTACTGCCGGTCGCGGGTGAGCCCCGGCACGTCCGCCACCAGGGCATCCCGCGAACGGGTCAGGAAGTTGAAGAGCGTGGACTTGCCGACGTTGGGCCGGCCGATGAGGGCGATGACGGGTAGCATGGCGGAGTGCCTGATGGGAGCGGAGCGTGCACGAGCCTTACCGCCGCGCCGCTCAGCCTCCCGTGGGCTGCGCCTTGAAGGCGCCGATCTTGCCGTCGTTGGACTGGATCAACAGCACATCGCCTACCACCAGCGGCGGCGCGGTGATGGGATCGCTGCCCAGCCGCTCACGATCCATCAGGCTGCCGTCCTTCTTCGAGATGAAGTGGATGTAGCCCTGCAGGTCACCCACCACCACGGCGCTGCCGAAAGGCACCGGCACGGTGGCAGCGCGGGCGCGCAACACCGGCTGGGTCCAGATGGGGGCGCCGTTGCTGCGGTCCAGCGCCCAGATGGCGCTGTTGAGGTCGGTGACGTAGACGTCGTTGTCGTCGGCCGAGGCGCCGTTGTAGCTGGAGATGTCGCGGGACCAGATCACCTGTCCGCTAGTGCGGTTCAGGGCCACCACCGGTCCGCGGTAGGCGGCCGAGAAGATCTCGTCGCCGCTGACCGCGAGCACGCCGTTCACGTCCGCGAGACGCGCCAGCTCGTTGCTGCCCTTGGGTGTGCCTACGGTGGCGGCCCAGGCCTGCTTGCCGTCGTCCATGCCGAGGGCCACGAGCTGGCCGCTGTTCAGGCCGTTGTACACGGTGCGGTCCACGATCACGGGGTCACCCGCGCCGCGCAGGATGAGGCGCGGCACGTCGAAGCTCGACTTCCAGAGCTGCTTGCCGGAATCGGAAGACAGGGCCACGATGCGCCCGTCGGTGGTGCGCACCACCACGGAGCCGGCGCCGATGGCCGGCACCGTGAGGATCTCGCCCTCGAGGTCGGTCTGCCAGAGGATCTTGCCGCTGGCCGGATCCAGCGCCACCACTACGCCGCTGTTACTCGCCGCCACCACCATCCCAGAGCCCACGGCGGGACCGGCGCTCAGGGGCAGGCGCGTCTTGGTGCGCCACAGGATGGAGCCGTCCGCCAGGGACAGGGCGTAGACGGAACCCGCGTTGGTGGCCGCATAGACGCTGCTGCCATCGCTGGCCGGCACCAGGTTGAGGCGCATCACCGCGTTGTTGCCGGAGATGCTCCGCGACCAGAGCTCCTGGACCTTGAGCGTCGGGTTGAGGATGTTGGTGAGCTTGGCCGGCGGTTCTACGTTGTCGCTGGCGCAGGCAGCCAGCAGCACCGCCGCGAGGCAGCAGAGCAGCAGCTTCTTCATGGTTTCTGCGCCTTGGTGCCGGCGGCCGGCGCAGCGGTCGGGAGGCTGTCGAGCTTCATCTGGATCAGCGAACGGTCGCCCAGGGTGTCGCTCCAGTTCTCCAGCGCCTTCGCGTAGGCGGCGCGGGCGTCGCCCGGCTTGCCGAGCTTGGTGTAGGCGTCGCCGCGCAGCGCGTCATAGAGCGGCGCGAAGCCGCCGGCCTCGGCGCCGTTGAGCGCGTCGAGCGCGCCCTGGGCGTCGTTCTCCGCGAGCTTGAGGCGCGCGAGGCGCAACCGCGCCAGGAGCTTCAAGCCGTCGTCCTTGGCGTTCTTGATCACCCACTGCAGCATCGGCTCGCCGTCCGCGGGCTTGCCGCCGGTGGCATCGAGCTGGGCCAGCGCCAGGGCCGCCTGGGCCGCGTAGGGCGTGTCGGCGTACTTGTCGATGATGGATTGGCCGGTGGCGAGCGCGCCGGTCTTGTCCTGTTTGGAGAGCTCATCCGTCAACTGGCCGAACAAGGCGCCCGCCGTCTGGCTGCGCGTGGTGGTGCGGTATTGCCAATAGCGCCAGCCGCCCACCACCACCACGGCGATCAGCGCGCCGGCGAAGATGGACTTGTAGTTCTCCAGCCACCATTTCTTCGCCATCTCCAGGCGTTCTTCATCGGACAGGTATTCGTCGACCACGCTCTTCTCCTTGGATGAATCGTCCCCCGCTCGGGCGGGGGGTCAAGTCAATCGGTCCGGCAAGGCATCCCAGGAGATCTCCTCCTGGCTGCCGTCGCGCAGGTTCTTGAGGGTCACGCGCTTGCCGGCGACCTCGTTCTCGCCGAGGAGCAGCGCGAAGACAGCGCCGCTCTTGTCGGCCCGCTTCAGCTGGTTGCCGAAGCCGCCGCCGCCGCAATCCACGGTGAGCTTCAGGCCCGGCGACCGGTCACGCAGCCGCTCGGCGAGCTGGAAACCGGCGCGTTCCGCCGCCTCCCCCACCCGCACCATATAGAGGTAAGGGACCTCGGCGGCGGCTTCAACGCCCTCCGCCTCCATCAGCGCCACGAGGCGCTCCACGCCCATGGCGAAACCCGTGGCCGGCGTCGGCTTGCCGCCGAGCTGGGCCACCAGGCCATCGTAACGGCCACCGGAGCAGATGGCGTCCTGGGCCCCGAGCTTGCTGGTGGTCCACTCGAACACGGTGCGGGTGTAGTAATCGAGGCCGCGCACCAGGCGCGGGTTCACGCTGTAGGCGATGCCGGCGTCGTCCAGCAGCCGCTTCAGGCGCTCGAAATGCTCGCGCGACTCGGGATCGAGGTGCTCCACCATGTTCGGCGCCTGCTGCACCAGGGCCTGGGTCTCCGGCACCTTGCTGTCCAGGATGCGCAGCGGGTTGGTGGCGAGGCGCCGGCGGCTGTCCTCGTCCAAGCGCTCGCGGTGCGGCTCGAAGTAGGCCACGAGCTTCTCGCGGTAGGCGACCCGCGACTCGGGCGTGCCCAGGGAGTTAATCTGCAGCGCCACCTGGGTGAGGCCGAGCTGTTTCCACAGCCGCGCGCTCATGAGCATCAGCTCCACGTCGATGTCCGGGGTGGCGAGGCCGAAGGCCTCCACGTCGATCTGGTGGAACTGGCGGTAGCGACCCTTCTGCGGCCGTTCGTGCCGGAACATGGGGCCGGCGCACCAGAGCTTCTGCACCTGGTTGTAGAGCAGGCCGTTGGAGAGCCCGGCGCGCACCATGCCGGCGGTGGCCTCCGGGCGCAGCGTGAGGCTCTCCTCGCTGCGGTCCACGAAGGTGTACATCTCCTTCTCGACGATG
>DASSIS010000049.1:0-3409 GCA_035691665.1 Gammaproteobacteria bacterium
GCTGCGCTTCTCAGGCTCCCGGCAGGCGCTGCGGGTGATCTTCAGCTACAGGCCGGGCCCGCTGCTGGTCTTGATCGGCAGCGTCATCTGCGGCATGGGCGTGGGCCTCGCCAACTGGGCGCGCACTGTCCTCGGGCGCAACTGGGGCATGCCCATGTCCCGCAAGCAGGACCCGGAACTCGTCACCCGCGGCCCCTACGCCTACGTGCGCCACCCCATCTACACCGGCGTGATGTGCGCCATGCTCGGCTCCGCCCTCGGCCAGAACCTGGTCTGGCTGCTGGCGCTGCTCCTCTCCGCCGGCTACTTCGTGTACAGCGCGCGACAGGAAGAGAAGCTCATGCTGCGGGAGTTCCCCACCCAATATGCCGCCTACATGAAGCGCAGCAAGATGCTGCTGCCCTTCCTGTATTGAGCGGCAGTTGAGGAGCGGCGGTGGGAGGCGCAGACTGTCAGCAAGAGGGATGGAGGAGATCGTCCGTGCGTATCCTGCTCGCCGCCCTGTTCCTGTCCCTGCCCCTTGTCGCCTTCTCCGCGGCGCCCAAGGTCGACGTCTATACCGACGAAGCCCAGGCCCAGATCCGTTGCCCCCAGGACGCGATCGTCTGGTTCAACCCCCGCAAGAAGGTCTGGTACATGAAAAAATCCAGGCACTTCGCCAACGACGGCGTGGGCGGCTTCGCCTGCCGGGGCGACGTGGTGAAGGCGGGCTACAAGCAGGGCCGGGAATAGCCCTCAGCCCTCCAGGAGCTGCACCTCGAGCGCCGCGATCCGCGCCGGATCCGCGATGACCTCGATGGACGTGATCTTCCCGTTCTCGATGCCGAAGGTGAACACCGCGCGGGGCCGGCCATCCGGCGCCCAGGCCGCGCCCACGGCGCCGTCCACGATCGCGGGCCGCGCCTGCTGAGCCCGCCCGAGGAAAGTCTCCCCCACGGTCCGGGCGCCGCGCATCTGCGGCTCGAACCTGGGCGCACCGCGCGCCTCCCGGGACTTGGCCGCCGCCACCGCCGCCGGGTCCACGTGCAACACCACGTCCGGATCGAGCAGCGTCAGGAGCGCCTCGAAGTCACCCTCGCGGGACGCGGCCAGGAATGCCTGCACCACTTCCCGCTGCCGGTTCAGGTCCGGCTCCGGCGCCTTGGGCGCACCCTGCACCCGGCGGCGGGCGCGGCTCGCCAGCTGCCGAGCCGCCTCCGGCGAGCGGCCCACGATGGAGGCGATCTCATCGAAGGGCACCGAGAACATGTCGTGCAGCACGAAGGCGATGCGCTCGTCCGGGGCGAGGGTCTCCAGCACCACCAAGAGCGCCAAGCCCACGGAATCGGCGAGCTCGGTCTCCTGCTCCGGATCCATGCCCGCCTCGGGTCCGGCCGGCCGGTCATGGGTTTCCAGGTCCAGGGATTCCTCGCGGCGCGATTTGCGGGAGCGCAGCATGTCCAGGCACACCCGGCCCACCACCGTGGTGAGCCAGCCGGCCAGGTTCTTGAGCTCGCTTGCGTCGGCGCGGGCGAGGCGTATCCAGGCCTCCTGCACCGCGTCCTCCGCCTCGCTGCGGGAGCCCAGCATCCTGAAGGCCACGGCCCTGAGGTGCCCCCGGTTCTCCTCGAACTTCGCCGCCAGCCAGGCCTTCTCGTCCATGGTCACGTTCCTCGGATGCGTTACGTCAGGGGTCTGACGGATGAGACCCGAGCGATGTGACGATTTTAAGCGCTCCGGGTCGAGCCCCCCTACCCCACACATTTGGAGCCCCGCCATGACCGCACGCATCAAGACCGGCTCCGGCCTCTTGCCGGACGCCATGAAAGCCATCCTGGCCCTGAACGCCGCCGTCCAGAACGGCAGCGTCCCGGCCGCCACCCTGTCCTTGAGCCACCTGCGCGCCAGCCAGATCAACGGCTGCAGCGCCTGCGTGGACTCGGGCGCCAAGCACGCCCTCAAGGCGGGCGAGACCGCCGAGCGCCTCTTCGCCGTCTCTGCCTGGCGCGAATCGCCCCATTTCAACGCCGCCGAGCGGGCGGCCCTGGCGCTCACCGAGTCCGTCACGCGCATCGCGGACCAGATGGACCCGGTGCCGGACGCGGTCTGGGACGAAGCCGCCAAGCACTACGACGACAAGGCCCTCATGACGCTGCTGCTCTCCATCGCCACCACCAACGTGTTCAACCGCCTCAACGTGAGCACGCGTCAGCCGCCGCAGAACTGGTAAGGAGATCACCCTAAAGACGTGCGTCTTCATCACCGCGGTGAAAGGTCGGCGCCGCGATGGAAACGCTGTAAAGTTTGCATCCGTGGAAAACCCGGGGGTATCCTGCGGCTCTGTCTTAGACGCCTCCCATTCCCGCTTCCTCGCGATCCTGAGAATGAGATCCGCCTTCTGCAGCTGCCGCGGACCGCGGCATCGCGCCACGCTCATGCGTGCACGATGCCCTCGAGGCCCGCGGCGGAGTCCGCCGCTCACTTCGACCCGTCTGGAGGATGCCATGAACCACCACACCCGCCGCCTGACCACCCTCGCCGCCCTGACCTTGGGTGTAGCCGTCGCCGCCTATTCCCTGAGCCAGTTCCCAGAGACACGTCTGCAAACGGTGGCGGACCCGGAGCGGGTCGTGGATCTCGGCACCATCCTCGTGACCCCGGAGGACGCTCCCCCGCGCCTAGGACACGATGGGGCGCGCTACGCCATGAGCGAGAAGCACCATAGGTCGAGCGCCCGTGGACAGCGTGAGACCACGCTCTGAGGGTGGCTCACCGGGCGCAAGGAGGCGCCCGCTGCTCGCGGGGCTGCTGGCCCTGGGCCTCTGCTCGGCCGCGTCCGGCGCGGCGGCGGACGATTTCGAGGATGCCCGGTACGACCCCGCCACCGACACCCTGCTGGTCACCCTGCTGTACCGCGGCACCGACCCCGTCCACCGCTTCACCCTCCAGTGGGGCACCTGCACCTCGCCCGACGCCAACGGCGTGAGCCACGTGGCCGCCGAGGTCCTGGACAGCCAGTGGGACGACCCCGCCCTCAAGGACTACAGCGAGACCGTGCACTTGAGCCTCGCGGGCCTGCCCTGCCGGCCGGCACAGGTGACGCTGCGCACCGCGCCGAAGTTCATCATCAACGTCTTCGTGCCGGAGAAGACGCCCGAGGCATGAATCCGGGTGGTCGAGGGGGTCGGGGACTTGTGCAGAGACGGAGTTTTTAGATTAAGCTTAGGCCACGTTGCCGGTTGCCCTCCCGGGGTCGGCAATGGTTGGGAGGAATATCGTTAGTCAACCTAACAGAAGGAGACCGACCATGGCCAAGAAAAAGAAAGCTGCTAAGAAGAAGAAAAAGACTGGCGCCAAGAAAAAGAAGCGCTAGTTGAACAAAAAGCCCCGCGAAAGCGGGGCTTTTTCATTTCCACGGCACGCCGCGGAC
>DASSIS010000050.1:0-9764 GCA_035691665.1 Gammaproteobacteria bacterium
CGGCATGATCGCGGGCGGCAAGATCGTGGACGCCACGGCGAGCTTCGCTGACCTCGCCACCGGCGTACTCACCATCGACGGCATCGTCAAGGGCGACACCGGCGACGCTCTCAAGTTCCTGCGCAGCCCGCCCATGAAGGACGTCGCGGGCCACTGGCTCGACAGCTTGAAGGGCGCGGGCGAAGCCGATACCCGTCTACACGCGATGTTGCCGGTGGAAGACCTCGGCAAGTTCGAACTGCAGGGAGCCACCACCCTGAAGGGTGCGAGTCTCGTCTCCAGCTTCGCGCCGGCCATGGTGGCGGACCAGCTTCAGGGCGTGCTCGAGTTCAACCGCGACGGACTCTCCAGCCAGGGCGTCGAGGGCCGCGTCCTGGGTGGCCCCGTGCGCGTGGTCATCCATTCCGGCAAGGGCAGGAAGAAGGACATCACCGAGTTCATGGCCCAGGGTAGTGCTCTGGCCGGCGCGATCATGGACCAGTTCAAGCCCATGCCTGAAAGCTGGCTGGAGGGTGCAGCGGCCTGGACGCTGGAGGGGCGCATCCCCGGCAAGGTCTCCACCAACACCGCTGCGTTCAACCTGGCGCTGCACAGTGACCTTATTGGCCTCGGCGTCGATCTGCCTCAGCCCTTCACCAAGCCCCATGAAGACAGCCTGCCGCTCGACTTCCATCTCAAGCTGCTCGGCAAGGACACCCTCTCGGCCACGGCCAGCTACGGCGACGCCATCGGTGCGCGCCTGGATTTCGTCAGCGACGGCGATGCCTGGAAGTTCGACCGTGGCAACCTCAACCTGGGGGAAGGGGATGTCTATCTGCCAGACGACCCGGGCTTCACGGTGACGGGTAACGTGGCACGGTTCTCCTGGGATGAGTGGAAGCGCTTCCTGCCGCCGGCGAGCGCGTCCACGGCACCGCCCGGGGCGCTGCCGCCGGCGGCGACGCCGCTCCCAGCTTTCGTGCAGGGCGCGGATCTCACCGTGGGCCAGCTGGAGGCCTTCGATCAGCGGCTCATCGGCCTACACCTCCTGCTATCCCGCAACGATGACGGCTGGTTGGCGAAGCTCGACAGCAAGGCTGCGGCCGGGACCCTCGCCCTTCCGGCGAACGTGGATGCAAACCACCCCCTCAAGCTCGACATGGACCGGCTGCTCCTCACCCGGCAGGCAGCGCCCAAGTCCGCCGCTCCGGCGGCAGCCAGCGGCGCCACACCGGTGCCGGCCACCACGCCTTCCAGCCAATACGACCCGCGGCGCATCCCGGCTCTCAAGTTCACCGGCAGACATTTCGAATACGGCGACCTCAAGCTCGGCAACGCGAGCTTCGCACTCATGCCGCTCCCGGACGGCGTGGCCCTGCAAGACCTCAAGGTGGACTCCGATACCTTCGACATCACCGGCGACGGAGCGTGGAAAGTGACGCCCGCCGGCACCCAGAGCGCTGCCCTCAACGTGGGCGTGAAGAGCCGCGACGTGGGCAAGACGCTCTCGAACCTGGGCTTCGCCCCCGCTATCACCGGTTCCAAGGGCGAGATCAACGCCGCCCTCAATTGGCGCGACAGCCCCTTCGGCGACATCGTGCGTTCGCTGAGTGGAACTCTGCATGTGGAGCTGGAGGATGGGCAGATCGTGGACGTGCAGCCGGGCGCGGGCCGTGTGTTCGGCCTGTTGAGCCTGAACGCGCTGCCGCGGCGCCTGTTGCTCAACTTCAGCGATGTGTTCGCCAAGGGCTTCGGCTACGACAGTATCGAGGGCGATTTCACCTTGCAGGACGGTGACGCCTATACCAACGATATGCAGGTGAAGGGACCGGCGGCGCGCATCACACTGATCGGACGCACCGGCCTCGCGCAACGCGATTTCGACGAGGCCTTGATCGTGGATCCCAACGTGGGTTCGACCCTGCCGGTGGTGGGAGCCCTCGCCGGCGGCCTGGGCGTGGGTGCCGTGGTGCTGCTGCTCACCGAGGTGTTCAAGAAACCCATCAGCGCCGCGGGCGAGACCCGATATCACTTGACTGGGACGTGGGATAATCCGGTGCTCACCAAAGAGAACGCGGCACCGCCGGCCAAGAAGGCCCCATGAGAGTACCCCTGCTGTTCCTGCTTGCCTTCTCGCTCCCGGCGCTGGCCGATACCGACAGCTTCAGCATCGGCGCCGACCAGTGGGCCCAGCCGCGCAGCGGCAGCGAACTGCTGCATCTCGCCCCGTTCAGCGCCGCGGTGCAGGACTGGGTGCACAACCCCGGCGCGCGCATCGTCATCGTCCACGCCGGCAGCGACCAGGGCAGCCTTTGGGCCAGCGAACTCTCGGACTGGCTGGTGGCGCTCGGCGTGCCCTCGGATCGCATCGACAAGCGTGTGAGCGGCGACCAGGGGGAGGGCAGCATCACCCTCCTGGTGGAGCATTGACATGCAGCAGGTGGCCGCCATCCAGATGAACTCCGGTGGTGACGTCACCGTCAACCTGCGGGAGGCGGGGCGGCTCATGGCCAAGGCCGCCGCCGGCGGCGCCCAGCTCCTGGTGCTGCCGGAGAACTTCGCGCTCATGGCGGAGAGCGACGCGGCCCGCGTCGCCGCCGGCGAGGTGGACGGCAGCGGGCAGATCCAGGACTTCCTGGCGGAGAAGGCCCAGACCCTGCGGGTGTGGATCGTGGGTGGCACGCTGCCCGTGTTCGCCTCCCGCGAGCGGGTCTATGCGCGCTGCCCTGTGTATAACCCGGATGGCCGGCGCGTCGCCTACTACGACAAGATCCATCTCTTCGACGTGCAGGTGAACGCCGCCGGCGAGAGCTACCATGAGTCGGCGCGCACCGAACCCGGCAGCAAGCCCGTGGTGGTGAGCACGCCCTTGGGCAAGCTTGGGTTGGCGGTGTGCTACGACCTGCGCTTCCCGGAGCTCTTCCGCCAGTTGCAGGCTTCGGGTGCGACGCTCTTCGCCGTGCCCTCGGCCTTCACCCGCACCACCGGCGAGCGCCACTGGTCGCTCCTGGTGCGCACCCGGGCGGTGGAGAACCTGAGCTTCGTAATCGCCGCCGCCCAGGCGGGTCGCCACGCCAACGGCCGTGAGACCTGGGGCCACAGCATGATCGTGGATCCCTGGGGCGAGCTGCTCTCGGAACGCAAGAGCGACGACGCGGGCGCCGTCACGGCGGTGCTGGATCCAGCCCAGCAGACGCGCTTGCGGGCCAGGTTCCCGGCTTTAAGTCACCGGCGGCTGTAAGGGTTAAAATCGGGCTATCCGCCCCCATATCCGTCTTAAAGCCCCGTCTCCAGGAACCCCATGCAGAACGCCCTCAAGATCGCCGAACAGAGCCTGCTCACCCCCACGGGCCTGGATGAGAAGAACGTGGCCCAGCTCCTGGACCGGCTCCTGGCCTACCAGGTGGACAGTGCCGACCTCTACTTCCAGCTCTCCCGGCACGAATCATGGTCGCTGGAGGACGGCATCGTGAAGGACGGGGCCCACAGCATCGAGCAGGGCGTGGGCGTGCGCGCGGTCTCCGGGGAGAAGACCGGCTTCGCCTATTCCGACGAGATCCTGTTGCCGGCCCTCACCCGCGCCTCGGACATGGCCCGGGCCATCGCCAAGCAGGGGGGGCGCAACGGTCTCAAGGCCTGGAGCCCCCATGCACCCCAGCGCCTCTACCCGGCCCTGGACCCGCTGCCGACCCTCGCCGACGCGGACAAGGTGAAGCTCCTGGAGCAGGTGGACGCGGAGGCGCGCCGCGCCGACCCGCGGGTGAAGCAGGTGATGGTGAGCCTCGCCGCGACCCAGGACACGGTGTTGGTGGCAGCGAGCGACGGCACCCTGGCCGCCGACGTGCGCCCCCTGGTGCGTTTCAACGTGAGCGTGATCGTGGAGCAGGACGGGCGCCGCGAGCAGGGCTATGCGGGCGGCGGCGGGCGCTTCAGCTACGGCTATTTCCTGGAGTCGGGCCGGGCCCTGGGCTTCGCCCGGGAAGCGGTGCGCCAGGCCTTGGTGAACCTCGCGGCGGCGCCGGCCCCGGCGGGCACCATGACCGTGGTGCTGGGCCCAGGCTGGCCCGGAATCCTGCTGCACGAGGCCATCGGCCACGGCCTCGAGGGTGACTTCAACCGCAAGGGAACCTCGGCCTTCTCCGGCCGCGTGGGCCAGAAGGTGGCGAGCGAGCTCTGCACCGTGGTGGACGACGGCACCCTCAAGGACCGGCGCGGCTCCCTGAACGTGGACGACGAGGGCACCCCGAGCCAGTGCACCACGCTGATCGAGAAAGGTGTCCTGAAGGGTTACATGCAGGACAAGCTCAACGCCCACCTCATGGGGGTGGCGCCCACGGGCAACGGTCGGCGCGAGTCCTTCGCGCACCTGCCCATGCCGCGCATGACCAATACCTACATGCTCCCGGGCCCCCACGACCCAGAGGAGATCATTCGTTCCGTGAAGCAGGGTCTCTACGCCGTGAACTTCGGTGGCGGCCAGGTGGACATCACCAACGGCAAGTTCGTGTTCTCGGCCAGCGAAGCCTACCTGATCGAAGACGGCAAGGTGACGCGCCCGGTGCGCGGCGCCTCGCTGATCGGCAACGGCCCGGATGTGCTGACGCGCGTCAGCATGGTGGGCAACGATCTCAAGCTCGACGAGGGCGTGGGCACCTGCGGCAAGGAAGGCCAGAGCGTGCCGGTGGGCGTGGGGCAGCCCACTCTAAGGATTGACGGTATCACGGTCGGTGGTACCGGCTGATTCAGTTGTCGAGGCCGGGGAAGTCCTTCAGCCGGCTTATCAGTTCCTTGCGGGTTTTGCACACCAGCGTGGCGTGACCGAGCTTGCGGCCCGGCCGCGGCTCCTTGCCATAGTCGTGGTAGTGGGCACCCCTGATCTTGAGCACCTCGTCCCGGGTCGGCATGGTGCCGATGAAGTTCACCATGGCGGAGTAGCCGATGGGCCATGTATCCCCCAGGGGCAGGCCCAGGATGGCGCGCATGTGGTTCTCGAACTGGCCGGTCACCGCCCCCTCGATGGTCCAGTGGCCGGAGTTATGCACCCTGGGTGCGGTCTCGTTGGCGATGAGCTTGCCCTTCTTCACGAAGAACTCGATGGTGAGCACGCCGGCGTAGTCGAAGTGCTCCATCACCTTCTTCACGTACTTCTGGGCCTGGGCCTGGAGCCTCTTGTCGGGATAGGGCGCGATGGAGAGGCGCAGGATGCCTTCCCGATGGCTGTTCTGGGCGAGCGGATAGAACGCGGTCTCACCCTGGAGGTTCCTGACGCCGATGAGGGACACCTCCCGCTCGAAGGGGATGAACTCCTCGAGGATCAAGGGCACGCCCGAGAGCGCGTTGAAGGAGGAACCGAGCTCGGCGGGGCTGCGAATCACCCGCTGGCCGCGGCCGTCATAGCCCAAGCGCCGGGTCTTCAGTACCGCGGGGTAACCGATGTCGTGGATCGCCTCTTCCAGCTCCGGCATGGTCTCCACGGCGCGGAAGCGCGTGGTGGGGATCTTGAGCTGGTTGAACAGGGTCTTCTCGGAGAGCCGGTCCTGGCCCGCCGCCAAGGCCGCCACGGGCGGCAGGAAGGGCTTGTCCTGGGGGATGCCGGCGAGGGCTTCCACCGGCACGTTCTCCACGTCGTAGGTGAGGAGGTCCACTTTGGAGGCCAGCTCCTCGATCTTCCTGGGGTCGCTGAACTCGCCCAGGATGATGTCGCCGATCTGGCCGCCGGGAGCATCCTCGCTCTTGTCCAGGAACAGGAAGCCAAGCCCTAAGCGGTAGCCGGCGAGCGCCAGCATCCGGCCCAGCTGCCCCGCGCCGACGATGCCTACCGTTTTCCGAGCGCCGTTCGCGGACATGGGGTCACTTGCGGGAAGGGTCGGGGCGCTTCAGCACCATGCGGGTCTGCTCGCGGCGGAAAGCCTCGAGCCGCTTGCGGATGGGGGCTGATTGGGTGGCGAGGATGGCAGCGGCAAGCAGCGCGGCGTTGATGGCGCCGGCCTTGCCGATGGCGAGCGTCCCCACCGGGATGCCCGCGGGCATCTGGGCGATGGAGAGCAGGGAATCGATGCCCTGCAGGGTCTTGGACTCCACCGGCACGCCCAGCACGGGCAGTGCGGTCTTGGCGGCGGTCATGCCGGGCAGATGGGCGGCGCCGCCGGCGCCGGCCACGATCACCTTGATGCCGCGCTTCTCGGCGCTGCCGGCGTACTTGAACAGCAGGTCCGGGGTGCGGTGCGCCGAGACCACCCGGGTCTCGAAGGGGATATCCAGCAGGTCGAGGGTGTTGGCGGTGTGCTCCAGGGTCTCCCAATCGGACTTGGAGCCCATGATGACGCCGACCAGGGGTTTCTTGGGTGCCTTCATCTCGGCATTTTACCCGCGTTCGCGGGGCTTATAAACGCTTCAGGCCAGGCTCTGGATGTAGCGGAACAGCTCCCGCACATGGCGCGGCGGCTTGCCGGTCGCGGCTTCCTGGGCTGCCTCCCGCACCAAGCGCCTCAGGTGCTGGCGGTCCGCCTCCGGGCGGCGTTCCAGGAACTCCGCCAGGGCCGCGTCCCCCTCGGCGATGAGGCGGTCGCGCCAGCGCTCGTTCTCCTGGAAGCGGGCCTTGGAGAGCTTATCGGCACTGTTGAATTGCGCCAGCGCCGCGCGGATCGGTTCCGGGTCCAGCCGGCGCATGAGCTTGCCGATGTACTGGCGCTGACGCTTCGATGCGCCGTGGCTCGTGATCCGTCGCGCGAGATCGATGGCATCCCGGAGTTTCTCCGGCAGGTCCAGCGTCGCGAGCTGGTGTTCCGGCAGTTCAACGAGCTCGGCGCCCAGGTTCTGCAGCGCCTGCATGTCGCGCTTCTGCTGCGACTTGCTCGGGCCCTCCGGGAGGTCGTCTGCGTCATCCATAGTAGAATGTGGTCTTGACAGTTTCGGGACAGGAATCGATGCACCCCAAGGCGGACCATGATACACCGGCGCTGAGCGAAGCCGGCCTGCGCGACATCGTGGGCGAAGTGCTGAAGCAGGCCCGCGCCCAGGGCGCAAGCCAGGCGGAGGCGGGCGTGAGCGTGGACGCAGGACTGAGCCTCACCGTGCGCTTGGGCGAGGTGGAGACGCTGGAGTACCAGCGCGACCGCGGTCTCGGCCTCACGGTCTACTTCGGCAAGCGCAAGGGCTCCGCCAGCACCGCCGACCTCTCGCCTGCGGCCCTCGCCGATACGGTGCGCGCCGCCTGCAGCATCGCCCGCTACACCGCCGAGGACGACTGCGCGGGTCTGGCGGATGCCGAGTTCATGGCCACTGAATTCCCGGACCTCGACCTCGACTACCCCTGGGAGCCGGTGCCGGAGGCAGTCATCGAGATGGCCAAGGCCTGCGAGGACGCGGCCCGGGGTTACGACAAGCGCATCGAGAACTCCGAGGGCGCCACGGTCTCGAGTCACCGCAGCGTCCGGATGTACGGCAACAGCCATGGTTTCTGCGCCGGCACCCACAGCACCAGCCACAGCCTCACCTGCTCGGTGATCGGCAAGTCCGGCGAGAGCATGCAGCGCGACTATTGGTACAGCTACGCTCGCGACGTGCGCGACCTGGAATCGCCGGAGGCGGTGGGCCGCAAGGCGGCGGAACGCACCGTGGCCAGGCTCGGCGCCCGCCGCCTCGGCACCCGCAAGTGTCCCGTGCTGTTCGTGCCGGAATTGGCGCGGGGGCTCGTGGGCTCCTATCTCGGCGCCATGCGTGGCGGCGCCCAATACCGCGAGGCCTCTTTCCTGCTGGGCGCGGAGGGCCGGCAGCTGTTCCCGGATTTCGTACAGTTCTCGGAGCGGCCCTTCCTGAAGAAGGCACTGGCGAGCGCCGCCTTCGACAACGAGGGCGTCACGACCCAAGATCGGGAGCTGGTGGAGCGCGGCGTGGCCGGTAGCTATCTGCTCGACAGCTATTCGGCGCGCAAGCTCAAGCGCCAGACGACGGGGCACGCCGGCGGCGTGCGCAACCTGCTGGTGAAGCCGGGTGCATTCGACTATGCCGGCTTGCTGAAGCACATGGGCCGGGGCCTGGTGGTGACAGAGCTCCTCGGCCAGGGCGTGAACGGCGTCACCGGCGATTACTCCCGTGGCGCTTCCGGTTTCTGGGTGGAAGGCGGTGAGGCGGCGTATCCGGTCGAGGAGATCACCATCGCCGGCAACCTCAAGGACATGTACAAGGGCTTGGCGGCGGTGGGCAAGGACGTGGACCTGCGCGGTTCCATCCAGACGGGATCCCTGCTGATCGACGAGATGACCGTTGCCGGCGAATAGCACATGACAGCGATGTAAAGGAGCGGATATGCGTTACTTGCTATGCTTCTGCATCTTATTCGTGCCGATCCTCGTCATGAGCGCCGAACCTACCACCCCTGCGGCCCATCCCATCGCCATCGTGATCCACGGCGGCGCCGGCACCATCGGCCGCAAGGACATGACGCCGGAGATGGATGCCCAGTATCGTGCCGCCTTGAAGCAGGCTCTGGAGGCGGGCTACGCGGTGCTGAAGAGCGGTGGGCGTAGCCTCGACGCGGTGCAGGCTGCGATCCGGGTGATGGAAGACGACCCGCTGTTCAACGCCGGCAAGGGTTCGGTGTTCGACCATGACGGCAAGAACGAGATGGATGCAGCCATCATGGACGGCGTCACTCTTAAGGCCGGTGCCGTGGCGGGGGTACAGCACATCAAGAACCCCATCGACCTGGCGCGTCTGGTGATGGATAAGACCCCGCACGTGCTGCTCATCGGCGCAGGCGCCGAAGAGTTCGCCCGCTCCCAGGGCATGAGCATGATGCCCGCCAGCTACTTCTACACCCAGCGCCGCTGGGATGAGCTGCAGAAGGCGCTCAAGGAGGAAAAGACCGGTGGCCCCAGCGCTTCCGCCGAGCAATATCCCGGCACCACCGCCCGGGGCTATGGCACCGTGGGCGCCGTGGCCCTGGATAGACGCGGTGAGCTCGCCGCCGGTACCTCCACCGGCGGCCTCACCAACAAGTATTACGGCCGGGTGGGGGACTCGCCCATCATCGGTGCCGGTACCTACGCCAACGACACCACCTGCGGCGTGTCTGGTACAGGCACCGGCGAGTATTTCATCCGACTGGACGCCGCCAAGACCATCTCCGACCTCATGCTCTACAAGGGCATGCCGCTCGCTGAGGCAGCGGACCAGGTGATCATGCACGACCTGGTGCAGCTCGGCGGCATGGACACGGGCGGGGCCATCGCCATGGACAAGGACGGCGATATCGCCATGCCCTTCAACACCGAAGGCATGTATCGGGCTTACATAGACACCGCCGGGCACGAGGTAGTGAAGATCTACCGGGACGAATAGTCATTCCATAACACAAGAGGAAGCAAGCCATGCAATACCTGCATTTCATCAACATCTGGGCGGTGATCGTCTCCGCCGTGGTAGCGTTCGCGGTGGGTGCCCTGTGGTATTCGCCGTTGCTGTTCGCCAAGCAGTGGATGCAGGCTCACGGTTACACGCCGGAGAAGCTCGCCGCCATGCAGAAGCAGGCGCGGCGCGATTATGCGGTGTCTTTCGTCTGCTTCCTGGTGACGGCGGCGGTTATGGGTCTGCTCGTCGCCATCACTCACATGAGCAACGTGATTGCCGGCATCAAGCTGGGCGTGCTCTGCTGGGTCGGCTTCGCCGGCACTCTCGGACTCACGTCCACCCTGTATTCCGGCAAGCCTCTCAAGGTCTTCGCCATCGACGCGGGCTCTCAGCTCGTGTACTTCATCCTCATGGGAGCCATCCTGGTCGGTTGG
>DASSIS010000051.1:0-6610 GCA_035691665.1 Gammaproteobacteria bacterium
CCGAGCCCTGCCCGCTGCGCTATGCATCCCGCTCCGCTCGCGGTCCAGGGCACACATCCCTGTGTGCCCGCTCGAAGCTTTCGCTTCTCGCCCCTGTCCAGGCGTTCGTCGGCGCGAAGCGGTGCTTCACGCTCGGCTCACCCGCATGCGAAAGAAAGGGCTACTATTTGGTAGGTTCCGCCCTTGGGGTGGGGGTCATGGAAGAAACAAGAAAATGCCCGAAATGCTGTACAGAACTGCAGGTGCAAATGCAGCGGTGTTACTGCGGATATGATTTCCCCACAGGGACTATGCAAATTTCATACGCCGATGCGCCTGTGCAGGTCTCTGAAGAAAAAGCCAATTCTCAAACTAACCGCAAGCCACTAAATTTCCGCGCACCGATTGTTCGTTACCCAATTGCCATACTTATCGTAATTCTGGGCTACGTTGTTGCGCTAAATATTCGTGGCTCTTTCCCTTTTCTATTCATTACTTTGTTTATTGCAATTGCTCTGATGTATGAATTATTGTGGATCTCGATTCTTGGATTGATCGCCTATGGAATTTTTGGAGCGATTGCGGCGCTACCTACTAGTGTAGCCATCATCATTGGGGCTTTGATAATCGCGAATAAAGACCGCCACTAATACTTTCAGGTAATTCCCCCCTCTCTTTGCCGGGTTTGTAAATTTCCGTTTTGGGGGTTCTCCGGATTCTCGCCCCGATCCCGCCCGTCTACCGTGCATCCGACATATCGAGGTGCACTCCATGGCTTTCCTTCGTTTCCTCGTCATCCTCTGCCTCGCGCTCGCCGTGCCGGCGTTGATCGCCGTCGCCTGCAAAGCGGCACCCGCGGCCGAGAGGCCGCATCTCATCATGCTGCCCGCCGCCCGCATCCGGCTGCATTCCCACTCCGAAGAGCAGCCTCTCGCCCTGACCAGGTCCACCGAACAATCCCTAGGGTAGTTGCAGCGCCATTTTCCGGTGTCACACCGAGCTTCGCTCAGTAGAACTCCGGGCGCGGATCTTTTAGGTGTGTCGTAGCCTGCCGCGACGTATCGAAAGGAGCGGATGGGCGATACCCCGCAAGGGCTGGCTGAGTGTAGGTCTCGGATACCGGAAGATCACGCTTCCGGATACTCGACTGCAAACCCTGCAAAAGCCATAACGCTCGCCGCCACACTTCCCATTTAAGGAGAGCGCTATGACGTCTGTCCGCCTCGTCTTCGCCGCCCTGCTGCCGTTCCTCTTCGCCTGCGCCGGCACCCCCACAGCACCGGCCATGGATACACCCGCCGCTGCGCCTGCTGCCGCTCCCGCAGCGGCCACCATGCCGTCGCCGGCCGCGAGCACCCACGGGGCTCAGGCTCATTACACCCTTGGATCAGACTCTTTGACAGGAGACCTGCCATGAGAACCCGCCGCTTTTGGTCCGTCGTCAGCCTCGCATCGATCCTGCTGTTCCTCGTCGGCTTCGCAAGCGCCGCGCAGGCAGCCGATCCGATCACCCTCGTCATCAGCGCGCCGGCCGCCGGCACCGTCTCGGGCAAGATCACCGTGTCGGCGGACGTCACCGACCCCAGCGGCCTGACCCCCACCGTGCAGTTCTTTCTCGACAACATCGGTGGTTTTACTATCGGCTCACCCATCACCCAGCCGCCTTACCAGATGACCTGGGATAGCGGGACGGTCCCCAACGGGCAGCATGAAATCCTCGCAGAAGCCACCGACAGTGCGGGGAATACAAATACGACGCTGCCGCTTTCGGATGTCATAGTCGAGGTATCCAACAACATACCCGTGATCCAATACATATCACCGGGCAGTGGTGCGACCGGCACGGTGACCGCGGCAGCACACGTCACAGACGACGTCGCGCCGGTGACCCATGTGGAGTTCCTGTATCAGGTGTCGGATTTTTATTTCCGCAACAGCACCCCGCTTTTAACCCTGGCGAGTTTCGACAGCCCTCCCTACCAGACCCTGTGGGATACCACCACCCTGCAGAACAGAGAGTATGTCTTCGCGATACAGGCGACCGATGCAGCGGGGAACACCGCTACCTCGCCGCTCTTCGGCCTTTCCATATCGAACTTCCCGGGCATATTCAATCCCACCATCGTCTTAGAGACGCCGGCCAACGGCGCGACCGTGTCCGGGACTGTACCTCTGACGGCGACCGCGGCGGACAGCGGCGCGACCGTGACGAGCGTGCAGTTCATGTTGGACGGTGCAGACCTGGGGCCGCCTATCACTCAGCCGCCATACACATTCAACTGGGACAGCATCGCCGTACCCAACGGTATCCATGACATCCTCGCGATCGCGAACAACAATCTGGGAGGTTTCGGCCTGTCCCTGCTATCGGAAGTCACAGTGTCGAACACGGTGACCACGCCGCCCCCCACGGTCTCCATCACCGCGCCCGCGGCCGGCGCGACCCTCTCCGGCACCGTGACCGTCTCCGCCGATGCGTCCGAGTCCGGCGGCACCATCGCCAGTGTCCAGTTCTTCTGGGACGGCACGCCCCTGGGCGCGGCGGTCACGTCCGCGCCGTACCAGGTGAGTTGGGATACCACCGCCGCCGCCAACGGCAGCAATAGCCTCACCGCCGTGGCCACCAACGACTCAGGGCAGACCACCACGTCGGCGCCCGTGACGGTCACCGTGGCGAATAACCCGGCGTTCGTTCCGCCCACGGTCTCCATGACCGCGCCGGCGGACGGCACTACGGTCTCTGGCAGCGTCACGCTGTCCGCGGGAGCCGATGACGCGGTCGGCACGGTTACTTTTGTGCAGTTCCTGCTGGACGGCAACCACCTGGGCGCGGTGGTGACGGCGGCGCCTTATCAGATGAGCTGGGACAGCACCACGGTGCCTAACGGCAGCCATACCCTCGCGGCCTTGGCCTTCAATAACGACGGACAGAGCACCACCTCCGCCCCGGTGACCGTCACCGTGTCGAACAGCGTGACGCCGCCGCCCCCCACCGTGTCCATCACCACGCCTGCAGACGGGGCGACCCTGACAGGCAGTGTGACCGTGGCGGCCAACGCAGCCGACACAGGCGGCCAGGTGACCAGCGTGCAGTTCCTGTTGGACGGCACGCCCCTGGGGGCGCTGGTGACCGCGGCGCCTTACCAGGTGTCCTGGGATACCACGACGGTTCCAAACGGCAGCCATGTGCTCACGGCTGTGGCGACCAACGATGCCAGTGAGACCACAACCTCTGCAGCCGTGACGGCCACCGTGGCGAACGTGACCCTGCCGCCGCCGCCCACCGTGGCCATCACCACGCTCGCGAACGGTGTCATGGTCTCGGGCCGGGTCAAGCTCAAGGCGAGCGCCGCCGACAGCGGTGGCACGGTGACCCAGGTGCAGTACTTCCTGAACGGCTCGGCCTTGAGTCCGGTGCTGACTCAGGCGCCTTATAAGTTCGTTTGGAAGACCAGGGCGGTGCCGAACGGTAGCGTTACCCTGACCGCGGTCGCTACCAACGATTCGGGCGAGACCACCACCTCGGCGCCCGTCATGGTCACGGTCCGCAACCCGGGACGCCTGAGAGACTGTGTTTGGGAAGGAGCTTGCCTCGCCCCCGTGACCATGGGACGCGAGATGCCGGCGACCCTGCGGCTGATCAGCCCGCCGTGATTGCCTAGCCAGGTCGGAGCGGGCCGTCAGTCTTTGACGGTCCGCTCCAGCCAGGCGACGACCGCCGCCCAGGCCTGGCCCTTCGGATCCAGATGCTCGAAATGTCCCATGTCTGGGAACTCCACGAGTTCCACGGGATCCCCGGCCTGGCGCGCAGCCATCACGTACTCCCGACCGATGTCCACGATCACCGTATCGTCCGCGTCGCCGTGCGCCACGAGCTGCGGCACGCCGAGCGGCAGCAGCGCTTTCGGGGAAGCCAGGGTGTAGCGCTCCGGCTGCTGCGCGGGGGTGCCGCCCAGGAACTCCACCGCCACTCCGTTTGAGCAGTTGAGTTCATATATACGCTGCATGTCCGCGGCGGGGGCCTGGCCCACGGCCGCCATCACCCGCACCTGGGGCAAGGGCCCACCCTCCAGCACGCGCCGCGCACCCGCGGACCAGAGGGCGAGGTGGCCGCCGGCGGAGTGCCCCACCGTCACCACCCGCTCGAGATCGAGATCGATACCCTGCGCTTTCAATGTCGCCAAGTGATCGATGCCCGCCGACACATCCTGCAGCGTTCCGGGCCAGCCGCCGCCCGTCTCTCCCAGGCGCCGGTATTCCAGGTTCCAGGCGGCGTAGCCGCGCCGCACCAGGTCCTCGGCGATGGGCGTGTACTGGTCCCGGGCATAAGGCAGGCGCCAGAAGCCGCCGTGCAAGAGGCAGACCACCGGCGGGTTCTTGGCCCGGGGCAGGTGCAGATCCCCAACCTGGGATCCGGCGGGGCCGTAGCGGAAAGTCTGCACGCTCTAGACCCGCGTCAGCGGTCTATCTCGCGGTGCTGCATGGGGATCATGCGTTCCGCGTCGCTGAAGAAGAAGCCGAGCAGCGCATAGCGGCTGCCTCGGGTCACGGGCATCACCTCGTGCAGCAGGGAGCAGGAGAAGACGACGGCGCCGCCGCACTCCGGCTCGTAGAGGTCGGGCCCGAACTCCGGGAAATGCAGTTGCCCGCCCGCGTAGGCGCCGGTGTTGAGGTTCAAGGTCATGGCGAAGCGCCGGTGCTGGGTGTCACGGGACTCGTTGTCTCGGTGTGGGCGGAAGTAGCCCGCGCCCGCGTCGTAGCGGATCACCTTGAAGACCTCGTGCTGGGTCACCTGGAAGTTGAAGCAGCGCTGGATCTCCGGCAGCACCCGCCGCACCAGCGCATCCCTCGCCCGCTCCAGCCAAAGACCCTCGTTCAGGTAGATGTCGCGGCGCATCTTTACCGAGGGGTCCGGTTTCCAGTTGGCGGTGTCACCCTGCAGGTAGGACACGCCCGAGGGGGTACCGCCCGTCTCCTCGAAGTGCGCGATCAAGCCGCTGCAGAAGTCTGCATCCACCGCCCGCGGGATGAAGAGCACCGGGGCCTGTCCCGTGTGCAGCCGTGGCGCGGGCTTGGGCCGGGCGGTGTAGAGCGCAGCCACCTGCCCCATGAAAGCCTTGAGGTCGCCCTCGGTCTGCAGCCGGTCGGTGATGCGCAAATTATCGTCCAGCACGAAAGCCGTCACGGCCGCGGGTCCCCCCAGGAGATGCTGGATCAGGGTGCCGTCGTCCGCCATCACCGGGAAGCCGAGGTCGAGTCCCTGGGTCAGGGCCGCGCATTCGGCGGGGCTGCCCCAGACCAGCGCCAGCCGCGTCACCTCGCCCCAGGCGATGCCGGGGTCGGCGAGCGCCGCGAGGGCAGGGCGGGCTTGTGCCGCCCGGCCCAGGACGAAGAGCGCCATGGCTTGGCCGAGATGCAGGTCGTAGAACATGAGCGGCTTGCCGGCGGGGTCCGGCCGCGCGAAATCCGGTATACGCTCACCCGGCGTCAGACCCGCCATGCGTTCCTGCTCCGTCTTAAGGCCCGTCGAAGAGGTCGATACTTTAGCATCCGTGCACGGTTCACGGCCTGGCCCAAGGCTTTGGGGTAAGATTCTCCGCCATCGGGGTCTCAAGCTTGCGTCAATCCATCCCATGAATACCGTCCCGGAAAACCAGGCCGCTCCCGCCGTGCTCATGATCCGGCCGGCGAACTTCGGCGCCAACGCCGAGACGGCTGCGTCCAACGCCTTCCAGAAGAGCGAAGCCGCCGGGCCGGAGGTGCAGGTACGCGCCGCGGCCGAGTTCGACGCCCTGGTGGCGGCGCTGCTCGCCGCAGGGGTGCAGGTGGAGGTGTTCGAGGACCGTCACGAACCCGTCACCCCCGACGCCGTCTTCCCCAACAACTGGGTGAGCTTCCACGCCGACGGCAGCGCCTGGCTCTATCCCCTGCTGGCCCAGAACCGCCGCTGGGAGCGGCGCGGCGACATCCTCGAAGCGCTCAAGACCCAACGTGGCTACAAGCTCGCCGAAGTGCGCGACCTCTCCCATGCGGAGCTGGACGGCCGCTATCTCGAAGGCACCGGCAGCCTGGTGCTGGACCGGGTCAACCGCATCGCCTACGCCGGCCTCTCGCCACGCACCGACCGGCGCATGCTGGAGGAGTGGGCAGCGCGCGCGGGCTACGAAGCCCAGGCTTTCCACGCGCGCGACACCAAGGGTCGTCCCATCTACCACACCAACGTCATGCTCTGCATCGGCGCCAAGTTCGCCGTGGCGTGCCTGGACAGCGTCGCGGATGCCGCCCAGCGCGAGCGGGTGCGGCAGCGCCTCGCCGACACCGGTCACGAAGTCATCGCCATCAGCCCCTACCAGATGGAATCCTTCGCCGGGAACATGCTGGAGCTCACGGGGCGCGGCGGGCGCAGCGTGATCGCCATGTCCTCCCGGGCCGAGCGCACCCTGAACCCCGGCCAGCGGGCCGCCCTCGAGAAGCATGCCCGCATCGTCGCCGTGCCCATCGACACCATCGAAGACTGCTCCGGGGGCTCGGTCCGGTGCATGCTCGCGGAAATACATTTACCCAAGATCTGATTCCCGGAGACAAATGATGCAAGGCAAGAGCTTGCAAGAGACCTACGCTCCGCACAACG
>DASSIS010000052.1:0-12261 GCA_035691665.1 Gammaproteobacteria bacterium
CGAGCCGGTCCACCAGCCGGGAGACTTCGGGATCGGAGGCCCGGCCCATGAGGCCGACGCGGGAGAAGCGGGTGCTCATATGGCTGCGCACGTTAGCATGCTGATCCCCTGATGCGCCAACGGCTGGCGGCGCGCGGCGCCGCTAAGTCCTTGACAGAAAAGGGGCTGAGTGCATAATTCACGCTTGGCACTCTGAACGAACGAGTGCCAGCACCACAGGCAGATCCGCGCAAGATGAACGCAGACAGCAGCGACAAAGCCTTGAGCGAACGCGCCCAGCACCTGCTCAAGGCGCTGGTGGAACGCTACATCCGCGACGGCGAACCCGTGGGCTCGCGCACGCTCTCCCGCGATGCCGGCCTCGACTTAAGCCCCGCCAGCATCCGCAACGTCATGGCGGACCTGGAGGAGCTCGGCTTCGTGGCGGCGCCGCACACCTCCGCCGGCCGCATCCCCACGGTGAAAGGTTACCGCCTGTTCGTGGACACGCTGCTCACGGTGCAGCCGCTCGCCGAACAGGAAGTGCTGCGCATGCGCAGCCATCTCGACGCGGGCGAAGCCAACCCCCAGGCCCTGCTCATGTCTGCCTCCAATCTGCTCTCGTCCATCACCCACATGACGGGCGTGGTGACGGTGCCGAAGCGCGAGCACATCGCCTGGCGCCACATCGAGTTCCTGCCCCTGTCCCAGGACCGGGTGCTGGTGATCCTGGTGGTGAACGAAGGCGAGGTGCAGAACCGGGTGCTGAACCTGGAGCAGGGCTACGACGCCTCGACCCTGCAGCAGATCGGAAACTACCTGAACAGCCACTTCGCGGGCCGCGACATCCAGTCGGCGCGCGACGATCTCCTGGACGAGATGCGCCGCACCCGCGAGAGCATGAACGAGCTCATGATTTCGGCCATCAGCATGGCCGAGAAGGTGTTCGAGGCCCGCGGCAAGGACGATCGCAGCTACATGATGGCGGGCGAGACCAACCTCATGGAGTTCGCCGAGCTCTCGGACGTGGAGAAGCTCCGGCGCCTGTTCGAGGCCTTCAACCACAAGCGCGACATCCTGCACCTGCTGGACAAGTGCACCGTCGCCGAGGGCGTGCAGATCTTCATCGGCGAGGAGTCCGGCTACCGGGTGCTGGACGACGTGAGCGTGGTGTCGGCGCCCTACAGTGCAGGGAAGGACGTGGTGGGGGTCTTGGGGGTCATCGGTCCGACGCGCATGGCGTATGAGCGGGTCATCCCCATCGTGGATATGACGGCGCGGCTCTTGTCGGCCGCCTTGAATCCGCGCAAGTGAACCTCAGATTCTTAGGATACGGTGCCCGCCATCGGGTGGGCGCCGTGCTGTCGCAACTTTGATCGAGAAGGGATGAGATGGAAGACATGAGCAAAGAGCCCCAAAACGACGCGGCTACCGAGCAGACGACGCCTGCCGCCGCAGACCCCATCGCCGAGCTGAAGGCCCAGTTGGCCGCGGCGGAAGAGAAGGCCGCCAAGAACTGGGACAGCTATCTGCGAGGCGTGGCGGAGCTGGAAAACCAGCGCAAGCGCGCCCAGCGGGACCTGGAGAACGCCCTCAAGTACGGCGTCGAGAAGCTGCTCAACGACCTCCTGCCGGTGAAGGACAGCCTGGAGATGGCCCTGGCCTCCCTGGACGCCAAACCCGAGGCGGAGGCGTTGCGCACCGGCGTGGACATGACCCTGCGGCTGCTCATGACCACCCTGGAACGCCAGGGGGTGACCGAGATCAGCCCCGGCAAGGGCGATGCCTTCGACCCGGAGTGGCACGAGGCCATGGCCGCCCAGGAGACCAGCGAGGTCCCGGCGGACCGGGTGCTGGCCACGGTCCAGAAGGGCTACAAGCTCCAGGGCAGGCTGTTGAGGCCGGCGAGGGTCCTGGTGGCCCGTGCCCCGGCGGAAAAACAGGGGTGAAAAGCCGGTTTCCAGCTTGAAACTACTGGGTTTAACCCCACATAGCTGATTAACACGGATTCTTAGGATTTTTCGGAGACAGACATGAGCAAGATCATAGGCATCGACCTCGGGACCACCAATTCCTGCGTGGCCATCATGGAGGGCGGCAAGCCCCGGGTCATCGAGAACAGCGAGGGCGACCGGACCACGCCGTCCATCATCGCCTTCACCAAGGACAACGAGGTGGTGGTGGGCCAGTCGGCCAAGCGCCAGGCGGTCACCAACCCCAAGAACACCCTCTACGCCATCAAGCGCCTCATCGGCCGCAAGTTCAAGGACGACGTGGTGCAGAAGGACGTGGGCATGGTGCCTTACTCCATCGTCGGCGCCGATAACGGCGACGCCTGGGTGGACGTGAGCGGCAAGAAGATGGCGCCGCCGGAGATCTCCGCGCGCGTGCTCATGAAGATGAAGAAGACCGCCGAGGATTACCTGGGCGAGCCCGTGAGCGAAGCGGTCATCACCGTGCCGGCTTATTTCAACGATTCCCAACGCCAGGCCACCAAGGATGCCGGCAAGATCGCCGGCCTCGACGTGAAGCGCATCATCAATGAGCCGACCGCCGCCGCGCTCGCTTACGGCATGGACAAGGTGCAGGGCGACCGTAAGATCGCCGTGTATGACCTCGGCGGCGGCACCTTCGACATCTCCATCATCGAGATCGCGGAAGTCGACGGCGAGCACCAGTTCGAGGTGCTGTCCACCAACGGTGACACCTTCCTGGGCGGCGAGGACTTCGACAAGCGCATCATCGACTTCATCGCCGAGGAGTTCCGCAAGGAGCAGGGCATCGACGTGCGCACCGACCCGCTCGCCATGCAGCGCCTCAAGGAGGCGTCCGAGAAGGCCAAGATCGAGCTCTCCTCGAGCCAGCACGCCGAGGTGAACCTGCCGTACATCACGGCCGACGCTTCCGGCCCGAAGCACCTGAACGTGAAGCTCACCCGCGCCAAGCTGGAAGCGCTGGTCGGCGACCTGATCCAGAAGACCATCGAGCCCTGCCGCACGGCGATGAAGGACGCGGGTCTCTCGGCCTCGGAGCTGCACGACGTGATCCTGGTGGGCGGCCAGACCCGCATGCCCAAGGTGCAGGAGACGGTGAAGGAGTTCTTCGGCAAGGAGCCGCGCAAGGACGTGAACCCGGACGAAGCGGTCGCCGTGGGCGCCGCCATCCAGGCCGGCGTGCTCAAGGGCGACGTGAAGGATGTGCTGCTGCTCGACGTGACCCCGCTCTCGCTCGGCATCGAGACTCTGGGCGGCGTCATGACCAAGCTCATCGAGAAGAACACCACCATCCCCACCAAGGCGGCGCAGACTTTCTCGACCGCCGAGGACAACCAGACCGCGGTCACGGTGCATGTGCTGCAGGGTGAGCGCGAGATGGCGCGGGACAACAAGTCCCTGGGCCGCTTCGACCTCTCGGACATCCCGCCGGCCCCGCGCGGCGTGCCGCAGGTGGAAGTGAGCTTCGACATCGATGCCAACGGCATCCTCAACGTGTCCGCCAAGGACAAGGCCACGGGCAAGGCGCAGTCCATCGTCATCAAGGCTTCCTCGGGTCTCTCGGACGAGGAGATCAAGCGCATGGTGAAGGACGCCGAGGCCCACGCCGAGGAAGACCGCAAGCTGCGCGAGCTCGTGGATGCCCGCAACCAGGCGGACAGCCTGGTGCATGCATCGCAGAAGACCCTCACCGAGCTCGGCGAGAAGGTCACGGGCGAAGAGCGCGCGGCGGTGGAAGCCGCCGTCAGCGATCTGAAGGATGCGCTCAAGAAGGACGACAAGGCCGCCATCGAGGCCAAGACCCAGGCCCTGGCCCAGGTCTCCGGCAAGCTGGCGGAGCGGCTCTATGCCGCCAAGGCGGAGAACGCCTCGGCCGGCGGCGGCGAGCAGCCCCAGTCTAAGGGCAACGGCAAGGACGACGTGGTGGACGCGGAGTTCGAAGAGGTCAAGGGCGACAAGAAGTAAGACTCCGCCGTCCCGGTGAGTGTCAGAATGCGCCGGAGTCTCGTCTTGCACGGGCTCCGGCGCGATACTGTTAAGGCCGACGGGAGTATCAATGAATAAGGGCCGGTTGGAAGCGTTCAGTGACGGCGTGTTCGCCGTCATCATCACCATCATGGTGCTGGAGATGAAGGTGCCCCAGGGCGCCTCGCTGGATGCGCTCGTCCCCGTGCTGCCCGTGTTCCTGGTCTACGTGCTGAGCTTCGTGAACGCGGGCATCTACTGGAGCAACCACCACCACATGCTGCACGCCGTGGAGCGGGTGGACGGCCGCGCGCTGTGGGCCAACCTGCACCTCCTGTTCTGGCTCTCCCTCATGCCCTTCACCACGGGCTGGATGGGAGAGAACCATTTCGCGGCGCTGCCCACCGCCATCTACGGCGTGGTGCTGTTGATGGCGGGTTGTGCCTACACCCTGCTGCAGATGGCGCTGGTGGCGGCGGATGCCGGCCGCAAGACCCTGTCCCGGGCCTTGGGTCGGGACCTGAAGGGCAAGCTCTCGGTGGCGGCGTATTCCTGCGCCGTGCCCCTCGCGTTCGTGAACCAGTGGATAGCCGACGCCTTGTACGTGGCCGTGGCCCTCATGTGGATCGTGCCTGACCGGCGCATCGAGAAGGTGCTGGCGGCATGAGCAAGCGCGATTACTACGAAGTCCTGGGCGTGAAGCGGGACGTGACGGAGGCCGACCTCAAGAAGGCCTACCGCCGGCTCGCCATGAAGCATCACCCCGACCGCAACCCCGGCGACAAGAAGTCCGAGGATCAGTTCAAGGAAGCCAAGGAAGCCTACGAGATCCTCAGCGACGCCAAGAAGCGCGCCACCTACGACCAGTTCGGCCACGCGGGCGTCGACGCCCACGCTGCCGGCGCCCGCGGCCCGGGCGGGGCGGGTTTCGATCCCAACGACGTTTTCGGCGACATCTTCGGCGACGTGTTCGGGGACATCTTCTCCGGCGGCCGTCGCGGCCAGGGCCCGCGCGTCTTCCGCGGCGCGGACCTGCGCT
Source organism: Gammaproteobacteria bacterium (assembly GCA_035691665.1). GTDB lineage: Bacteria > Pseudomonadota > Gammaproteobacteria > Natronospirales > REEB76 > DASUBN01. Next base: position 4,978 of record DASSIS010000052.1, read on the forward strand.
ACGGCCTGACCCTCACGCTGGAGCAGGCGGTGTTCGGCGACACCATCACCCTCAAGGTGCCGACGCTCGCGAGCTGCGGGGTCTGCCACGGCAGCGGCGCCAAGAAGGGCACCGAGGCCCAGACCTGCACCACCTGCGGCGGACGCGGCCAGGTGCGCATGCAGCAGGGTTTCTTCACGGTGCAGCAGCCCTGCCCGCGCTGCCACGGCCGGGGCAAGATCATCTCCGACCCCTGCACGAACTGCCACGGCCAGGGACGGGTGGAGGAGGAGAAGACCCTCTCCGTGAAGGTGCCGGCGGGCGTGGACAACGGCGACCGCATCCGGCTCTCAGGCGAGGGCGAAGCGGGCCCCAACGGTGGCCCGGCGGGGGATCTCTACGTGGAGATCAGCGTCAAACCCCATGACATCTTCGAGCGCGACGGCGCGGACTTGGCCTGCGAGGTGCCGGTGTCCTACGCCACCGTGGCGCTCGGCGGCGAGATCGAGGTGCCGACCCTGGATGGGCGCGTGACCCTCAAGATCCCCGCCGAGACCCAGACCGGCAAGGTGTTCCGCTTGCGCGGCAAGGGCGTGAAGCCCGTGCGCGGCGGCAGCCAGGGCGATCTGCTCTGCCGGGTTGAAGTGGAGACGCCGGTGCATCTCAGCAAGGAGCAGAAAGAACTACTCAAGAAGCTGGACGCTTCCATGACCGCGGACGGTGGAAGACATTCGCCGCGCCAGCATTCCTGGCTCGAAGGTGTGAAGAAATTCTTCGGGAAAGTCCATTGAGCGCGCAGCCGGTACGCGTCGCTCTGCTCGGCGCCGGCGGCCGCATGGGTGCTGCGGTGCTGGAGGCGGCCTCCGGCCGCCACGACGTGAAGCTCACGGCCGTCCTGGTGCGCGCCGACAGTCCGCTCGCGGGCCAGGAGAGCCTCGGCCTGCGCTATAGCAGCGATCTCAAGGCCGCGGTGGAGGGCTGCGATGTGCTGCTGGACTTCTCCACGCCCGAGTCCACTTCCCAGGCCCTCAAGGCCTGCCTCGCCGCCAAGAAACCCCTGGTGACCGGGGTCACGGGCATGGACGCGGGCTTGAAGGCGGAACTCCAGGCGGCCGGGAAGAGCATCCCGGTGCTGGCGGCCCCCAACATGAGTCTCGGGGTGGCGCTGCTCACGCGCATGGCGGAGCAGGCGGCCAAGGTCCTGGGCGCCGAGTTCGACGTGGAGATCCACGAAGCCCACCACAAGCATAAGAAGGATGCGCCCTCGGGCACGGCCCTCGCCCTGGGTGAGACCATCGCCCGGGCCCGAGGCATCCCGGCGCCCGGCAAGGACCACGACCGCGGCGGTCTGCGCGCCCCCGGCAGCATCGGCTTCTCGGTGGTGCGGGCAGGTGACATAGTCGGGGAGCACACGGTGCTCTTCGCCGGCGCCGGAGAGCGGCTCGAACTCAGCCACCGCGCCCAGAGCCGCCTCGGTTTCGCCCAAGGGGCACTGGTCGCGGCCCGCTGGATCGCCGGCAGACCGGCCGGGGTCTATCAGCTGGCCGATACCCTCACGGCCTGATCTCTGCGCCGCGCCCGCCCGGGGAGTGGACGCTGCCGCCGCACATCCGTTAAAATTCCGGGAATCAGAAAGCACGAGGGTACCTTGGAACATCCAGCCATCCTGGCACTCGAGGACGGTACGGTTTTCCGGGGTATTTCCATTGGGGCGGCGGGGAAGACGGTGGGCGAGGTGGTGTTCAACACCGCCATGACCGGCTACCAGGAGATCCTCACCGACCCGTCCTACGCCCGCCAACTCGTCACCCTCACCTACCCCCACATCGGCAACACCGGCGTCAACGCCGCGGACCGCGAGTCCGCCAAGGCGATGGCCGCGGGACTCATCATCCGCGACCTGCCGCTCGCCATGAGCAGCTGGCGCGCCGAACAGACGCTCTCCGATTACCTGAAGCACGAGGGCCTCACGGCCATCGCCGGCATCGACACCCGCAAGCTCACGCGCCTCTTGCGCACCAAGGGCGCCCAGAACGGTTGCATCATGGCGGGCGACTCCGTGGATGAGGCCGCGGCGCTCAAGGAAGCGCGCGCCTTCCCGGGCCTGAAGGGCATGGACCTCGCCAAGGTGGTGAGCTGCACCAAGCCCTACGACTGGCGCGAGGGCGGCTGGCGGCTCGAGACCAACAGGAACACCGCCGTGAAGGGCGGGCGTTTCCACGTGGTGGCCTACGACTACGGCATCAAGCACAACATCCTGCGCATCCTCGCGGACCTGGACTGCCGGGTGACGGTGGTGCCGGCCACGATGTCCGCCAAGGAAGCCCTGGCCCTGAAGCCCGACGGCCTGTTCCTCTCCAACGGCCCCGGCGACCCGGAGCCCTGCGACTACGCCATCGCCGCCATCCGCGAGTTCCTCACCACCGGCATCCCGGTGTTCGGCATCTGCCTCGGCCACCAGCTGCTCGGCCTCGCCAGCGGCGCCAAGACCCTGAAGATGAAGTTCGGCCACCACGGCGCGAACCATCCCGTGATCGACCTCGACACCGGACGGGTGATGATCTCCAGTCAGAACCACGGCTTCGCGGTGGACGAGGCGGGCCTGCCCAAAGTGTTGCGTCCCACGCACCGCTCGCTGTTCGACGGCACGCTGCAGGGCATGGAGCGCACGGACTGCGAAGCCTTCAGTTTCCAGGGGCACCCCGAGGCGAGCCCCGGACCGCACGACGTGAAGCCCTTGTTCGAGCGCTTCGTGCGTGCCATGGCGGAACGACACGGCAAGACCAAGATCGCCGCGGTAAGCTGATACCCCGGATCCAGGGTTGAGCGTACAGGCGGCGCGAAAGCGGACCGCCCCGGCTTTTACGCGCCGGGAGCGGGATGAAACGTAGTAGCTGGTGACCACATGCCGAAGCGCACAGACATCAAGACCATCATGATCATCGGCGCGGGCCCCATCGTCATCGGGCAGGCCTGCGAGTTCGACTACTCCGGCGCCCAGGCCTGCAAGGCCCTGCGCCAGGAAGGCTACCGGGTGGTGCTGGTGAACTCCAACCCGGCCACCATCATGACCGACCCGGAGATGGCCGACGCCATATATATAGAGCCGATCCACTGGTCCACCCTGGCGCGCATCATCGAGAAGGAGCGGCCGGACGCGCTGCTCCCCACCATGGGCGGCCAGACGGCGCTCAACTGCGCCCTCGACCTGGTGCGCGAGGGGGTGCTGGAGAAGTTCGGGGTGGAGATGATCGGCGCCTCCCGGGAGGCCATCGACATGGCCGAGGACCGCGACCAGTTCCGGCGCGCCATGCAGGAGATCGGCCTCGCCACGCCCAGGGCGGGTCTCGCCCACAGCATGGAGGAGGCGCTCGCCGTCCAGGCCGAGATCGGCTTCCCCACCATCATCCGTCCCTCGTTCACCCTCGGCGGCTCCGGCGGTGGCATCGCCTACAACCGCGACGAGTTCATCGAGATCTGCGAGCTCGGCCTCGACCTCTCGCCCACCAACGAACTCCTCGTGGAAGAGTCGGTGCTGGGCTGGAAGGAGTTCGAGATGGAGGTGGTGCGGGACAAGAAGGACAACTGCATCATCATCTGCTCCATCGAGAACGTGGACCCGATGGGCGTGCACACCGGCGACTCCATCACCGTGGCCCCGGCCCAGACGCTCACCGACAAGGAATACCAGATCATGCGCGACGCCTCCCTGGCGGTGCTGCGCAAGATCGGCGTGGAGACCGGCGGTTCCAACGTGCAGTTCGCCATTGACCCCAAGGACGGGCGCATGGTGGTGATAGAGATGAACCCGCGGGTGTCACGCTCCTCGGCGCTGGCCTCCAAGGCCACCGGCTTCCCGATCGCGAAAGTGGCGGCGAAACTGGCGGTGGGCTACACCCTGGACGAGCTCAGGAACGAGATCACCGGCGGCGCCACGCCGGCGTCCTTCGAGCCGACCATCGACTACGTGGTCACCAAGGTGCCGCGCTTCACCTTCGAGAAGTTCCCCCAGGCGGAACCGCGCCTCACCACCCAGATGAAGTCGGTGGGCGAGGTGATGGCCATGGGCCGCACCTTCCAGGAGTCGCTGCAGAAGGCGCTGCGCGGTCTCGAGACCGGCACCGACGGCCTCAACGAGAAGGTCACGGACTTCAAGGCCACCGGTGCCATGGACCACCTGCGCCATGAGCTGCGCATCCCCGGCCCCGACCGGCTCTGGTACGTGGCCGATGCGTTCCGCGCGGGTCTCGGCCTCGAGGAGATCCACGGGCTCTGTTTCATCGACCCCTGGTTCCTGCGCCAGATCGAGGATCTCGTGCAGGAGGAGGGCAAGATCAGGAGCGGCGGCGCCAAGGCGCTGGACGCGGCGCGCCTGCGCGGCCTGAAGCGCAAGGGTTTCGCCGACAGCCGCCTCGCCAGGCTCCTCGGCAACAAGGAAGCCGAAGTCCGCGCACTGCGCCTGAAGCACGGCGTGCGGCCGGTGTACAAGCGCGTGGATTCCTGCGCTGCGGAGTTCGCCTCCACCACCGCCTACATGTACTCCACCTATGAAGAGGAGTGCGAGGCGGAGCCTTCCAAGCGCGACAAGATAATGGTGCTGGGCGGCGGACCCAACCGCATCGGCCAGGGCATCGAGTTCGACTATTGCTGCGTGCACGCGGCGCTCGCCCTCAAGCAGGACGGTTTCGAGACCATCATGGTCAATTGCAACCCGGAGACGGTGTCCACCGACTACGACACCTCCGACCGCCTGTACTTCGAGCCGCTCACGTTCGAGGACGTGATGGAGATCATCGACCTCGAGAAGCCCAAGGGCGTGATCGTGCAGTTCGGCGGCCAGACGCCGCTCAAGCTCGCCCGCGCCCTGGAAGCCGCGGGTGCGCCCATCATCGGCACCAGCCCCGACTCCATCGACCTGGCCGAGGACCGGGAGCGCTTCTCCAAGCTCGTGGACAAACTGGGTCTGCGCCAGCCGCCGGCCCGCAGCGCCCGCAACGAGACCGAGGCGGTGAAGCTCGCCAAGGACGTGGGCTACCCGCTCATGGTGCGGCCTTCCTACGTGCTCGGCGGACGCGCCATGCAAGTGGTGTTCAACGACGAGGACCTGGTCGACTACATCCGCAACGCGGTGAAGGTCTCCAACGATTCGCCGGTCCTCATGGACCGCTTCCTGGACGACGCCACGGAAGTGGACGTGGACGCGCTCTGCGACGGCGAGCAGGTGATGATCGGCGGCATCATGGAGCACGTGGAGCAGGCGGGCGTCCATTCCGGCGACTCGAGTTGCTCCCTGCCGCCCAACAGCCTCAAGCCCGAGCTGCAGGAGGAGATCCGCGTCCAGGTGGTGCAGCTTGCCAAGGCCCTCAAGGTGGTGGGCCTCATGAACGTGCAGTTCGCCATCCAGAAGGACAAGGTCTACATCCTGGAAGTGAACCCGCGGGCCTCCCGCACCTCGCCCTTCGTCTCCAAGGTGGTGGGGGTGCCGCTCGCCAAGGTGGCCGCCCGCTGCATGGCGGGGAAGAGCCTCAGGGCCCAGGGCCTCACGGCCATCCCGACCCCGCGCTACTTCGCGGTCAAGGCCCCGGTGTTCCCCTTCATCAAGTTCCGGGGCGCCGACCCCATCCTGGGGCCGGAGATGAAGTCCACGGGTGAGGTCATGGGGGCCGGGTTCACCTTCGGCGAGGCCTATGCCAAGGCGCAGTTCGCTGCGGGTATCATTATCCCCAGGGGCGGCAAGGCGCTGCTCTCGGTGCGCGAGCAGGACAAGCCCGCGGCCGTGAGCCTCGCGAAGGAACTGATCGAACGGGGTTTCACCCTGGTGGCCACGCGCGGCACGGCGGCGACGCTGCAGGCGGCCGGCGTGCCCTGCGAGGCGGTGAACAAGGTGCGTGAAGGACGTCCGCACGTGGTGGACATGATCAAGAACGACGAGCTCTCGCTCATCGTGAACACCACCGAGGGCAAGCAGGCCATCCTGGAGTCCTTCTCAATCCGCCGCGAGGCGGTGTCGCACAAGGTGACGTATTACACGACCATCGCCGCGGCCAAGGCCACGGTGATCGCCCTGGATCATCTGGATGAGGCGGGCGTGAACAAGCTGCAGGATCTGCACCGGGAGTGGGTGGCATGAGCAAGGTTCCCCTGACGGTACAAGGCGCCGAACGCCTGCGCGAGGAGCTGAAGCGCCTGAAGGGCGTGGATCGCCCCAAGGTGATCCAGGCCATCGCGGAGGCGCGCGCCCACGGCGACCTGAAGGAGAACGCCGAGTACCACGCCGCGCGCGAGCAGCAGGGCTTCATCGAGGGCCGCATCCAGGACATCGAGGGCAAGCTCGGTAACGCCGAGATCATCGATGTGACCAAGGTGAACGGCGGCGGCAAGGTGATCTTCGGTTCCACGGTGCTGCTCGCCGATGAGGACAGCGGCAACGAGGTGACCTACCAGATCGTGGGCGAGGACGAGGCGGACATCAAGGCGGGGCGCATCTCGGTGAACTCGCCCATCGCCCGCGGGCTCATCGGCAAGCTGGAGGGCGACGTGGTCACCATCCGCACGCCGGCCGGCGAGAAGCAGTTCGAGATCGTCTCAGTCAAATACGTCTGAGGCGCAAGGGCCTCAGGCGTCCCGCATCATTTCGGCAACTCAATCTTCGGTTTCTTCGGATGACGCTTGTAGAGCAAGGCGATGTTCCCCACCCGCTGCACCAGGATGGCTTTGGTGGCGGCGCACATGCGCCCGATGACGGCGTCGCGCTCCTCGCGGTCCCCGGCCGCCACCTTCACCTTGATGAGCTCGTGGGCGAGCAGTTGCGCCTCCACTTCCTTCACCAGGCTGGGGGTGAGCCCCGGGTTGCCGCTGCGGGCCACGGGTTCCAGCTTGTGGCCCAGGCCGCGCAGGAACTTCTTCTGTTTCTCGTCGAGCTCTACCACACATGCCTCTGGTGGTGGGAAGATTTGAACGGGCGCGGTGCAGGGATGCACCGTGTTTCCGGAGATTCACGTACTCCATATCGACGGGCGGCGAGTCCGGACCTGTGCCGGACTCGCCGTACCAGTGAAAGCCCTGGACGGGCTTTCGCTGGTTACGATCTGGTGTTTGGCCATTCTAACAGGTAGTTCAAACAGCATGGCCAAACGCAGCAAGAGCAGTTCCCGCTGGTTGCAGGAGCATTTCAAGGACACCTACGTGAAGAAGGCGCACCAGACCGGGGCGCGCTCACGGGCGGTGTTCAAGCTGGAGGAGATCCAGGAGCGCGACAGGATCCTGAAACCCGGCATGACGGTGGTGGACCTGGGCGCGGCGCCG
>DASSIS010000053.1:0-32558 GCA_035691665.1 Gammaproteobacteria bacterium
TCCTTCATGGGCGGGCTGCGCAGGAACTTGAGAGCGTCGCCGGTGTCGCCCTTGACGATGCCGTCGATGGTGAGTACGCCGGTGGCGAGGTCAGCGAAGCTCGCCGTGGCGTCCACGATCTTGCCGCCCGCGATCATGCCGTCGTTGGCATGGGCGCTCAGCCCCTGGTCCAGGAAGCGCACGTCGGCATCCAGATCCTTCACCGCGGGCCATCCGTCCGCGTAGTCCAGCTCGCCGTGCAGCATATGGAAGCGGATGTCGAACACGCCGCCACCCTTGTCGAAGGGGAAGTCCGATGTCTTGCCGTGGATGGAGACGCTGCCGGACGGCACCTGCCCGCCCTTGATGGAATCGTCCAGCCATTTCACCACGTCCTTGGGCATGATGCCCACCGGGAAATAGGTGGATTTGTTGCGGGCGTCGGCGCGCTCCACCACGGCCTCGATGTCGAGGCGTGGCGCGCTGCCATCCGCCGGGAACTGCATGGCGACGTCGCCGTGGGCAGCCGCATCCGGGTTCGCTGCCTTGAAACCGCCCGCCGCGACTTTCCAGCCGGCAGCATCATGAGTGACCTTGGCGGCGAGGGAAAGGGAGTCGGCGCGCAGCGGTGTGCGGAACAGCGGCGTGAAATCCACGCTCGCGTTCTGGGCGGCGAGCGTCACGGCGCCACCGGTCTGATCGAGCTTCATGTCGCCAGTCATGCCGCTGAAGCCGGGCCAGCCCTCGGCCTTGTGCACACCGAGATCCTGGAACTGCCCCTGCACTGACCAATCTCCGAGGGTCTTGCCATCGAGGTGCAGCTTGAAGGCGGCGGCCGAGACATCGCCCGTGGGAGCGAACTCCGCAAGCCTCTTAAGGTCTGGGGTGAGCTCCTGGGGCAGCCAGCTGGCCAGTACGCTGAGGTCTTGCAGGCGCAGGAACCCGGCGCTGCCGGACCAGTCGACGCCCTTGCCGTCGTCACCGTACTCCAACACTAGGTCGGTCCTGGGCCAGAGGCTCGCGCCGCGCTGCAGTTGCAGCTTGTGCCCCTGCAGGTGCCAACCGCCGCCGCTGCGCTCCCAAGCAACGTGGCCCGCCACCAATTGGAATGCGTCCTGGGGCGCGGCCGAGGGCAGCATGTCACGGGCGTTCACGTCCGCCGTGAATCTCTGCAACACGCCGTGGTCCGCGGCCATCTCCCCGTCCAGGTCCGTGACACCATGGGTGAAGCGGCCGGCGTACTCCGGCCAGTAGCGCAAGAGGCGCGGCACCTGGAGCGCCACCCCGTCCACGGAACCGCTCCAATCCCATTGCTTGGGATCGAGCTCCTCGCCCTCCACCTTGAGTTTGAACGCGAAGCTGCGGCCGTACTCCGCCGGCAACTGCACGTCCCCGGCGACCTCATGGCTGTCGGCGGCATTGTCCAGGGAGAGGTCCACAGACTGGAACAGCAGCGGTCGCGGCTCGCCCGCTTCCACGTAGGTGAGCCGGCCTTTCTGGATGGAGAGTTCCGCCGATTGCGCGAACAGGTCCTTGAGGGTCGCCTTCCAGTCGGTGGGGGTCTGCTGTGCGGGGCCTTCGAGACCGGCGACGCTGAACACGCCCTGGCTGTCCCGGTGCAACTCCGCCTGCGGCCCCACCAGCACGATGCGGCTGGGGAGCGGCAGCCTGCCGTGGACGAGGCCCCATAGGCTCAAGTCGAGGCGCACCTCCTGGGCGGAGATGACCACCTGGGCCCCGTCCTTGCCCAGGATGCGCACGTCCTCCAGCGCCACCTCCGGGCCGTACCAGCCCCATTCCGCGCTCATGGCGCCGATCTCCACCGGATGATGGATGGCCTTGCTGGCCCAGGCCGCCACCTCGGCCCGATAGCCGGGCACGAGCGGCGCCGCGAGCCGGAACAGGCCCACGAGCGTGGCCAGCAGGATGACCAGCAAAGCGAACAGCGCCGCCGACCAGCGCCACAGCCTGCGTCCCCAGCGGCTCATGATGTCCGGCTCGTGCGCATCAGATGGGCACTATGTCGAACTGTTCTTGGTTATATAACGCTTCAGCCTGCAAGCTGACGGACCGCCCGACCTGGGCTTGCAGTTCGGCGAGGTCTCCCGATTCCTCGTCCAACAGCAGATCAACCACGTCCTGGGCGGCCAGGATCCGGAGTTCAGCCGCCTGCGATTGCCGGCTCAGGCGCTGCACTTCCCGGAACACCTCGTAGGAGACCGTCTCTGGCGTCTTGAGGGAACCGCGGCCCTGGCAGGTGGGACAGGGCTCGCAGAGGATGTGCTCCAGGCTCTCGCGGGTGCGCTTGCGGGTCATCTCCACGAGCCCCAGGGCCGAGACCGCCGTCACCTGCGTCTTGGCGTGGTCGCGGATCATGGCTTGCTGCAACGCGTCCAGCATCGCCTGCTTGTGGGCTTCCTCGCTCATGTCGATGAAGTCGATGATGATGATGCCGCCGAGGTTGCGCAGACGCAGCTGCCGGGCGATCACCGTCGCCGCTTCCAGGTTGGTCTTGAGGATGGTGTCCTCGAGCGTGCGATGCCCCACGTAGGCACCGGTGTTCACGTCGATGGTGGTCATGGCTTCTGTCTGGTCGATGATCAGGTAACCGCCAGACTTGAGCGGCACCTTGCGCTCCAGGGCGCGCTGGATCTCTTCCTCGATGCCATGTTGCTCGAAGATGGGGCGCTCACCGCTGTAATGGGCGATGCGCCCCGCCATGACCGGGATGAACATGCGCGCAAAGGCCTCCATGCGCTCGCAGGTCTCGATGGAATCCACTTTCACGGTCTGCACCGCATCACCCGAGAGGTCGCGCAGGATGCGCAGCGCCAGTGGCAGGTCCGCGTGCGCCAACCCGCCGGCCGGCACCGCCGGCACCTGCTCGCGGATACTCTCCCAGAGTTTGTTGAGGAACAACATGTCGGCGCGCAACGCCTCGGGCGCGGCACCCTCGCCGGCGGTGCGCACGATATAGCCCCCGGGTGCGGAGCCGGGGAGGAGAGATTCCAGGACGCTCTTGAGCCGCGCCCGCTCCGCCTCATCCTCGATGCGAGTGGACAGCCCGATACCGGAGCCCTCAGGCATGTAGACCAGGTAACGTGAGGGGATGCTGATGCGGGTGCTGAGACGCGCGCCTTTGGTGCCCATGGGATCCTTGAGCACCTGCACCAGGATCTCCTGGCTCTCATGGAGCAGGCCGCGGATGTCCGGCACCGGGGCGGGCGCAGCCTCGTGCTCGGCATGGGTCATGTGCACGATGTCGGAAGCGTGCAGGAAGGCGGTGCGTTCCAAGCCGATATCCACGAAGGCCGCCTGCATGCCAGGCAGCACCCGCGACACCCGCCCCTTATACAGGTTTCCCACGAGACCGCGGCGGCGCGTGCGCTCGACGTAGATCTCCTGCAATGCCCCGCCTTCCATGAGCGCCACCCGGGTCTCCCGCGGCGTGACGCTGATCAGGATCTCTTCGCTCATGTTGTGTCTTCAAGGTAAGGGATGAGCAGTAGGCGCCCAAGGGCGCCTACTGCTGATCCCTCACGCTCTTCTAAAATACACTCATCCCCGCCCGGCGCAGCAATTCCACGGTCTCGAACAGGGGTAGGCCCATGACCCCGCTGTAGCTCCCCTGGAGACGTTCCACGAACACCGCCCCCAGGCCCTGGATACCGTAAGCCCCAGCCTTGTCGGCAGGCTCCCCCGTGTCCCAATAGGCAGCCGCCTCGGCGGCTGCGATGGTCCGGAACCTGACTTCGCTCCTGCTCAAGCCCATATCCACCCTACCATCGTGCCAGAGAGCCACGGCTGATAACACCTCATGATCGCGGCCCGAGAGACGCGCCAGCATGACAAGGGCATCTTCCCTGCCCTTGGGCTTGCCGAGTATGACGTTGCCGAGCACCACGGCGGTATCCGCCGCCAGAACCCGTGCCACCGGCTGCCCGAGCTTGCCCGCCATGCTCTCTGCCTTGGTCCGGGCGAGGCGCAAGACGTAATCCGTCGGGAGCTCTCCGGGCCGCGGCGTCTCGTCCACCTCGGGCACCTGCACTTCGAAGGAGAGACCCAGCTGCTCCAGCAGTTGCCGGCGGCGGGGCGAAGCAGAGGCGAGATAGAGACGATGCGCCGTCATGCCCTCAGGCCCGATGGTATGGGTGGTTTTTCAGGATGGACCAAGCCCGATAGAGCTGCTCGGCCACCACCACCCGCACCAGACCGTGGGGCAGGGTCAGGGGCGAGAGGGACCACTTGAGGCCGGCGCGCGCCAGGCACTCGGGCGCAAGGCCATCCGGGCCGCCGATGAGCAAGGCCTGGTCACGGCCTTCCTGCAACCACTGGTTGAGCTGCTTGGCGAGCTCTTCCGTGGAGAGTGGCTTGCCGCGCACCTCCAGCGCCGCGAGGTTCGCACCCTCGGGCACCGCGGCCAGCATCTTGGTGGCCTCCTCCAGCATGGCTTTCTTGGCGTCACCGCCGCTGCGGGACGCGCCGAGGGGGATCTCCTTGAGCAGCAACTTACATTCGCCCGGCAGGCGCGCCGCGTAGTCCTCATATCCGGCGCTCACCCAGGCGGGCATGCGCGTGCCGGCGGCTATGAGATGGATGCGCACGTCGAGTCTCCGGAGAGGACCGATGGCTCAGTGGCGCTTGCGGGCCGGGACCGGCGCCTCCGGCGCGGCCGCAGGCAGGCCCGGCACCCAGAGCTTCTCCAGGTTGTAGAAGTCGCGCACCTGGGGGCGCATCACATGCACCACCACGTCTCCCAGGTCCACCAGCACCCACTCGCCGCCCTGCTCGCCTTCCACGCCGCGGGGTTTCGCGCCCTGCTCGCGCGCCTTGTCCTGCACACTGCGGGCGAGGGACTTCACGTGCCGATCCGAGGTGCCGCTGGCGATCACCATGAAGTCGGTGATGGCGGTCATGCCGCGCACATCGAGCACGCGCACATCCACCCCTTTCATGTCTTCCAATGCCAGGACCACGAGATCCTTGAGCTTCACGGGTTCCATCAGGGCTCCTTGCGATAACAAGTCGAATTCTTTATCAGCTCCCGCACCGCGTCGGGCACGAGGTAGCGCAACTCGCGCCCCGCCGCGGCCTCCTCGCGGATACGGGTGGCGGATATCTCGAGCTGGGTCACGGGCCGGAGCAGGATGCTGCCGGCGGGCTTCTGCAAAGCTCTGCCTGCATCGGCATCGAAACGCTCCGCGAGCAGGGAGGCGAGTTCCCCCTCCGCCTGCAACCACCAACCGGGCCGGTGTGCCACGGCCACGTGGCCGAAATCGAAGATCTCCCGCCATCGCTCCCAGCCGGGAAGCCCCAGGAAAGCATCGGTGCCTAGCACCAGCACCAGCACGTCGTCCAGCGACTCACGGCGCAGTTCCGCGAGGGTATCCACCATGTAGGAAGGGCCGCTGCGCTTGAGTTCCCGCTCGTCCACCTGGAAGCGCGGCTCGCCTTGCACCGCCGCCTTCACCATGGCGAGGCGCAGCTCGGCCGGGGCCATGGGTGCGCGCCGGTGGGGCGGCTGGCCCGCGGGGATGAAACACATGTTGTCCAGGGAGAGGGCGTCCAAGATCTCGAGGGCCGGACGCAGGTGGCCATAATGGATGGGGTCGAAGGTGCCCCCGAAGATGCCGATCTTTCTCATCCGCTCCTTAAGCGCGAACTGCAGCGGTCTTCACGCCCGCCAATGCCGTGGCCAATTGTAGCAGTTCGTCCCAGGCCCTCCCTGGAGCCCGGCCTTTCATGACGAGGTCGGCAGTCTGGGCGCGCTTCAGGAGCCGCTGCCATCCCCGGGCCTTGCGCCGGCGTAGCGCCGCCTGCACCAGGGGCCGGCGGCGTTCCCAGATGCCCGCCAGCACTCGCGGTGCCGGCTGGCCGGATTCGATCTCGATGGCGAGGGAGGCGAGCTCCTTGAGTTGGCGCAGCAAGGCGCCGAGCACCAAGACCGGCTCCTCTCCCTCCGCCTGCAGGCCTTCCAGCACCCGCACGGTGCGTGGCACGTCGCCGGCCAGGGCGGCGTCCACGAGCTTGAAGGCGTCGAAGCGGGCGCTGTCGGATACCGCTTCCGCTACCGCTTCTGCGTCCAAGGGACCGGTGGGATGCAATAGCACGAGCTTGTCCACTTCCTGGGCAGCGGCGAGCAGGTTACCTTCCACCCGCCCGGCGATGAGGGTCACAGCGTCAATCGTCGGCTGCAAGCCACGGCTCTTCAGACGCTGGGTCACCCAACCGGGCACGTCCTTGGGCTCCACCGGCCATACCTGGAGGTAGACGCCGGCCTTGTCGAGAGCGCTCACCCAGCTCGCACCCGCCTCCGGTCTCTCGTCGCTGATGACGAGCAACAGGGTGTCGGCGGCAGGTTCCGCAACGTAAGCCATGAGCGCCTCAGCGCCTTTGGTGCCGGGCTTGCCGGTGGGCAACCGCACTTCGAGGATGCGTTTGCTGGCGAACAGCGAGAGGCTCGCGCCGGCGAGCAACAGCGACTGCCAGTCGAAGCCACGCTCGGCCACGAACACTTCGCGGTCCGCGTAACCCTGGGCGCGGGCGGCGGCGCGGATCTGGTCCGCCCCCTCCTCCCGTTGCAACGGCTCGTCGCCGGCCACGAGGTAGACCGGCGCGAGGACGCTTTTCAGCTGGCCGGATAACCGGTCAGGCGTGAGCTTCACGTGCCTTGCCACCGAACAGTCTGCGCATGCAGTCCATGATAATCGCCCGCGCCGCCAGGCACCACCCATGGTCTGATACGCATGGCGACTTGGATGATGTCCTCAGGCAAGACTAGATTCTCAGACCTGCAGCCGATCGCCCGGGCGAGCCACGAGCGCGTACAGCGCCGGCATCAGGAACACGCCGATGACGAGGCGCGTCAACATGCCGCTGACGATGACCAGGGCGAACGGACGCTGGGAGTCGGTGCCCACGCCGGTGGCGATCGCCGCCGGGAGCAGCCCGAGCGCCGCTACCAGGGCGGTCATCATGATCGGCCGCAGTCGCAGGATCGCGGCCTCGGTGACGGCGGCTGCGAGCGGCCGGCCGTCTCGCCGCAGCTCGTTGACGCAGGAGATGTACACCACGCCCGTCAGCACGGAGACCCCGAATAGCACGATGAATCCGATGCCGGAGGATACCGAGAAGGGTGTACCAGTGATCCAAAGCGCCACGATGCCGCCGACCGGTGCCGACAAGATCACCCCCAGGACGGTGATGAACGGGAACTTGAAGTTGCCATAGAGCACGAACAACAGGCCGAATATCAGCAACACCGTGAAGGGCAAGACCACGTCCATCTGCGCGCGCGATGCCGTGTACTCCTTGTATTCGCCGCCCCAATCCAGGCGGTAGCCCTGCGGCAGGGTGACCTGCTTGGCGACCTGGCGGATGGCATCATCCACCGCACCGGCGAGATCGCGCCCCGCCACGGAAAACTGCACGCCGATGTAACGCGAGTTGTCCTCCCGGTAGATGAATGACGCACCGTTCGCGTCCTGGATGTCCGCCAACTCCTTGAGGGGGATCTCCTGTCCGGTGGGCGTAGCCATGGGGATATCGCCGATGGCCTGCGGATTGTCGCGGTATTTCGGCTGCAGCCGCACGAGCAGATCGAACTGCTTCTCGCCCTGCACCACCTGGGTCGCTACGTCGCCGCCCACCGCTGCCTCGATGAGGCCGTTGACGTCCGAGACGTTCAGCCCGTAGCGCGCGATCACGTCACGCTTGATGGTGAGCGCCAGGTTGGGCTGGCCCAGCTCATGCACCAGCGTCACGTCGGTGATGCCCGGCACATGCTGCAGCAGCTCCTCGATCTGCTTGCCCTTCTGTTGCAGGGTATCCAGATCGGGGCCGAATATCTTGACCGCCAGGGCGCTCTTCAGGCCGGTCTCCGCCTCGTCCACCGCGTCCTCGGCGGGCTGGGTGTAGTTGAAATCGATCCCCGGCAGAACCTGGAGTTTCCGGTCGATTGCCTCGATCAGCGCCTGCTTGTCGCGGTATTGGCCGCTCCACTGCGAATACGGCTTCAGGCCGACGAAGAATTCCACGTTGAAGAAACCGGTGGAATCGGTGCCGTCGTCGGGACGCCCCAGTTCCGAGGTGACCGTGGTGACCACGGGGAAGGAGCGCAGGATGCCGCGGATCTCGGGCGTGATCTTCGCTGCCTCGTCGAAGGAGATGGTATAGGGCATGGTGGCACGCACCCACAAGGCGCCCTCGTCCAGATGCGGCATGAACTCGGCGCCGATGCTCGGCACCAGCAACAGCGACAGCAACAGCAGGGCGGCCGGCACAGCGGTGGTCCACCACGGACGATGCAGCGACTGCCCGAGCCAACGCGTGTAAGCGGACTTGACCTTCTCGTAGGCGCGGTTGCTCAGCTCGCGCACTCCCTTACGCATGAACAGCGCGCACAGCACTGGCAGCAACGTGAGCGTGACAATCAGCGAGCCGACCAGCGCGAAGATCATGGTGTCGGCCATGGGCCTGAACAGCGTGCCGGAAGGGCCGGTCAGGACGTAGATCGGCATGAAACTCGCCACTATGACCGCCACGGCGTACACCAGGGGGCGATCCACCTCCGATGCCGCATTCCGGATGACCGCCTTGATGTCGAGCGGCGCGCCGCGCTGCGCGGCCAACTCACGGAAGATGTTCTCGACCATGAAGATGGCGCCATCCACGAGGATGCCGAAATCCACCGCGCCGATCGACAGCAGGTTAGCCGAGGCATTCTTCATGTCCAGGCAGAAGAACGCGAACAGCAGTGCCAACGGGATGGTGACGGCGACGATCAGGCCGGCGCGGATGTCATACAGGAAGAAGATCAGGATGGCGATCACCAGCAACATGCCCATCAGCAGGTTGCGCTCCACGACCGCCGTGGTTTGGGCGATCAGATCGCTCAAGTCGTAGAAGGGGTGGATATGGATGTCCTTGGGGAGCATGCCGCCATTTAGCTCCGCGGTCTTCGCTTCGATCCGCTTCAATACTTCCTGGGTCTTCTCTCCCGTGCGCAGCAGGATCACGCCTTCTACGGCGTCGTCCCGGTCCATGTATCCGAACTCACCCAAGCGCGGGGCGATGCCGATCTGGACGCGGCCGACGTCCTTGACCAGGATCGGTGTGCCGTTGTGCACCGCCAGAACTACATTACTGATGTCATCGAGCGTCGTGAGCCGCCCCAGGCCACGCACATAGAAGAACTGTCCGCCCTGGGAATAGAAGCCGCCACCCGCGTTGCCGTTGTTCTCCGACAGCGAGCCCTCCACCTGCGTCACCGTCAGGCCGAGCGCAGCGAGCTTGACCGGGTTCAGGAGCACCTGGTACTGCATGTCGCCACCGCCGAAGGCCGAGTCGTCGGCCACACCCGGGACGGAGCGGTACTGCGGCGCGATGACCCAGTCCTCCCAGGTCTTGAGCTCCATGGGCGAACGGTCCGTGCTCTGCAGCACGTAGCGGTAGATGAGGCCCGAGGGCGCGGACAACGGCGACACGGAAGGCGCCACGCCGGTAGGCAGGTTGATCGAGCTAAGACGATTGAACACCCGTTGGCGGGCGAAGTAGTTGTCGGTACCGTCGCGGTAGGTGAGCGTGACGTCGGACAAGCCGTACAGCGAGATCGACCGCTTGGCGGCCAGCTCCGGTACGTCGTTCATAGCGAGTTCGACCGGCACCGTGATCAGGCGCTCCACCTCCTCGGAGGAATGACCCGGCCACTGGGTGATGATCTCCACCATGGGCGGCGAGAGGTCGGGATAGGCATCCATAGGTAGGCGCTGCAGCGCCCAGATGCCAGCGCCGACCAGCAGCAGAGACAGTAGGACGATCAACGCTCGCTGTTCCAGCGCGAACGCCACGATCCGGTTGATGATCGAAGCCCGATCCGGCTGGGATCCGTTTGGCGTGAGCATCTCGTTCATTGGGTTTCGATGAAGCGCAGGAAGATGCCACCGTCGACCACGACCTTCTCGCCGGCGCTTATGCCGCTGGTGATGACCTGGCGGTCGCCGTCGCGGTAACCGAGGTCTACCGGCCGGCGTGCGTAGCCGCCATCCGCGGCCAGGACATACACGAAGGGCAGGTTCTCGTCGTCGCGCAGGATCGCGGAGACCGGCACCAGCAAGGCGGTGTGAGCGTCGGCAGAACGGATGTGCACGCCTACGTACATCTGCCGCTTGAGGAGATCGCCCGGGTTCTCGACCACCACGCGCGCCAGCACCGACTGGGTGGTAGGATCGACTTCAGGCGACACGTTGGTGACCGTCCCCGGAAGGGCCTTGGCGCCGGAATCGGGGTCCACATCCGCGGAATCACCCACATGGACCGAGCCCAAGTCGGGGCCAAAGATCTGCGCCATGACCCACACGCGCGATAGGTCCGCCACGGTGAAACACTGGGTGTCGCCTGCGCTCAGCAACTGACCGGGCGTGATCGACTTCTCGATAACGGTACCCGCCACTGGCGAGCGGATCACGCCCATGTCGTACGAGACGGACTTGCCGTCACGGATATCCGCGATGGTCTGGGGATCCACGCCCAGCCCGGCCAGGGCCTGGAGCGCGGCGTCGCTGTCGGAGTCCGCGCCGACGGCGTCTGACTGGGCCTGGTCGTTCTCGCGCTGCGACAGCGCATGATGCGCGAACAAGTCCCGGTCGGTGGCCGCGAGCTGGTCGGCAGCCTTGGCGGCGGCCACGGCCTTGCGGTAGGCGCCGGCGGCGGCCGCGAAATCAGGCGAGGCCACGGTGGCGAGCGCCTGGCCCTTGCTGACGTTCTGGCCGAGCGTCACCAGCAGTTTCACCACCGGGCCGGAGAACGGCGCCAGCACGATGGTGGACTGGTTGTGGTCGAAGTCCACGCTGCCGGCGGTATCGAACTCGGCGTGGTACTGCGAGGGCACGACGGTATAGAGATGCATGCTCTTCTGCTGTTCCGGGGTCAGGGTCACGTTGTGCGGCGTGTTCGCCGCCACCTGGTCCTTGCCGGAGGAGCAAGCGCCGAGGGCCAGGGCCGATGCGCCGGCCAGAACGACGGCGGCGAGCCTGCGGGTGCGCCCGGGGCGGCTGCGTGTGCACATCGCTAGATAGCGGGAGCGGTCTTTCATGTTCATTCCCCGGCCAGATCTGTTTGGTGCCACCAGCCGCCGCCGAGCGCCTGATACAGTGCGGCGGTGTCGACGAAACGCTCGGCCTGGGCCTGTATGAAGACCAGGTGGGCCTGCTGGTAGGATTGTTCGGCATTCAATAGTTGCAACGGGTCGGCGTAGCCGTCCTTCGCCTGGAGCTCCGTAAGATCCAGGCTGTGCTTGGCGGCCTGGTCCGCTTCGGCGGCAGCCTGCAGCTCCTTGGCGTCCTGGTCCAACGCCGTCAAGGTATCGGCGACGTTCTCGAAGGCGTTCAGCACCGTGCTGCGGTATTGTTCGGTCGCTTCGTCATAGGCCGCTCGCGCGGCGCGCTCCTGATACATCAGTGTCCCGCCCTCGAAGAGCGGTTGGGTCACCGTCGCGGCCAGGCCCCAGAAGCCGGTGCCCGCCTTGAAGAGCTGCGAGAAGACCAAGGCGGTGCTGCCGGCGTCCGCGGTGATCTCGACGTTGGGGAAACGATTCGCCTCTGCCACCCCTATCTGAGCGCTGGCAGCGTGCAGGTTGGCCTGCGCCTGCCGGACGTCAGGTCGTTGCTGCACGAGCGTCGACGGCAGGCTGAGCGGCAGGTCTTCAGGCAACTGCAGGTCCGCAAGCGCTATCGTGCCCGTGGCCACGTCGGCCGGGAACTCGCCCACTAGCACCGCAAGCAGATGGCGCTGCTGCTCCAGCTGCTTGACCAGGGGTGGCAAGGTGGCGTTGATCTGCGCGAGCTGCGTCTCCTGAGCGGCCACGTCGATCTGGCTGGCATAGCCCTTGTCGTATTGGTAGCGCAGGATCTGCAACATCTGCGTGTTCACGTCGACGAGCTGCCGGGTAGCGTCGACCTCGTCCCTCAAGGCCGCCTCCTGCACCGCCGTCACCACCACGTTCGAGGTGAGCGTGGTCCAGGCGGCGATCATCTGGAAACGGACCCCCTGCTCCTGTGCCTGTAGCGACTCCACCGTGCGCCGGTTGAGACCGAAGAGATCAGGCGAGTAGGAGATGCTGAGCTGCGGTGTGAAGAGGTTGTACAAGTCCTGATTCGAGTTCGGCACCGGCGCCAATGTGCCCGGCTGCCGCTGGCGGCTGGCGGAGATCCCCAGCGAGGCGCTCGGATAATAGAAGCCTTGTTGAGCCAGGACGTCGTTATGGGCCACGGTCAGGGCCGCCTGGGCAGCCTTGAGGTCGGGGTTGTTCTTCAGCGACTGTTGGATGAGGGCATTCAGCGACTTGGAGTGGAACAAGGTCCACCAGTCGCCGGGGAGATTCACGCCCGGGCCCAGATGCTGTGCCGCTCCGCCGACCACGCCCGGCGTGGATGCCGTTTCCGTGAGCGGCTGCGCGGTGTAGCCCTTGACCTGCGGCGCATCGGGTTGCTTGAAATCAGGACCGACCGCGCATCCGGCCAGCAGCAACGCGACCAGCCCCACCACTCGCGAGCACAGGGGCAGCGACGGCAATCTAGCGGCTCGACACGCGCGCAACATGCTCAGCTGCGGATAGGAGCGCATGTGTCGCGCGAGCCGCGTGGCTCACACCCATAAAATATACAGACCATGTGGAAGATCCCGTTAAATCCCAAAGAGCGTGTCTCAGCACATGGCTGAGACAGCACCAAACGTCATATGAGGGAAGTTAACGGCGGGCCGCGACTGAAGAGAGTACGTGGGAAAGGCGTGACGATGAACGAGGCGAAGACGCTGCTGGACGCCTCCCAATTGAACTGAGGAGCCGAGACTGCGGGTGGCGCGCTGGTGAGGCTGTAGAGGTGGCCGCCCAGAACGCAGTACTGGCAGAGCACATCCGCCTGGCCGAGGTGATGGCTCTCCTCGTGGGCGGGCAGCGTGGTTTGTACCGCCGTCAAGAACAAAAGCAAAGCCAGCCACAAAGCGCGTCCGGAGCGGGAGGTGCTCAGGCGGCGCAGGCGATGCATGAGTCTTGCGGTCATGGATTCAATGGCTGGAGGGTGCGGTGGCAGCAGCGGGAGCAGACATGGTGGCTTTCGCCGGCGCGGGTACGACCGCGGGCGGCAAGGCGTTCTTGGCCGCCGCCTGGATACGGAACACGATCAGCTGTGCGATATCGGTCTGCATGGCATTGTTGAGAGCCTCTTCTGTTTCCTCATTGCCGGCAGCGTCCGCGATATTATAATTGTAAGTCCGGGTCAGCGCGATGGTCTGGGGCTCGATAAGTACCGCGTTGCCCACCATGAGCGAGAATCGCACGCTGTAAATCACACGGTACTCGATGGGTTGCCCCGACCGACTGATGGCCAGCAAGGTACTGCTACTGGATGCCTGAGTGATGCTCAAGACGGCACTGGCCAGCGTTGGATCGTCCACGATAATAGTACGATCCGAGGCCAGGTTACGCCGCAGGTTTCTGACTAGGTCGGTGCTGCCTCCACTGATATAGAGGGCGTGCAACTGAGGGGGTAGCTCCGCTGCCCGGCGCAGATGAAACCCGCAAGCTGACAGGAGGCTGAGCGCCGCAAGGCAGGCTGCGAGGGTTGCCGCCCGCATCATGCCACCACCACGTTCACCAGCCGGCCCTGCACCACTACGATCTTGCGTACCGTCTTGCCTTGGACAAAGGGTTGTACCGAAGGTTCCGTCAGGGCCGCCTCCTGCAGCACCTCCTGGGAAGCGCCCGCCGCCACGCGGATATGACCGCGCAGCTTGCCGTTCACCTGTACCACCAGCTCCAGGGTGTCGCGCTTCAGGGCCGCCGGATCCGCGGCGGGCCAGCGGGCGGCCATGACCGAATCCCGATGGCCGAGACCGGACCAGAGGCTCTCACAGACGTGGGGTACGATGGGGGCCAGCAGCAGGGTCAGGGCCTCGTAGGCTTCCTGCTTTACGGCCCGGTCCTGCAGGGCATCGCCGGGCAACTTGGTGACGGCGTTGAGTAGCTCCATGATCGCAGCGATGGCGGTGTTGAAGGTGTAGCGCCGGCCGATGTCGTCACTAACCTTGGCGACGGTCTCGTGCACTTGGCGGCGCAGCTCCCGTTGAGCTTCGTCCAGGGCGGCGCGATCGAGCGCCGGCGCGGGCCCTCGGGTAGTGTGTTCAGACACCGCCTTCCACAGGCGCTTGAGGAAACGCTGCGCACCTTCTACGCCGGTCTCTGACCACTCGAGGGTGAGCTCCGGAGGCGAGGCGAACATCATGAACAGGCGCACGGTGTCAGCGCCGTAACGCTCCACCAGGGCCTGGGGATCTACTCCGTTGTTCTTGGACTTCGACATGGTGCCGAAGCCTTCGTACTGTACGGGCTCCCCATCGACCTTTAGCACGGCGCCGGTGATGCGCCCATCGGTGTCGTGCTTGAGCTCCACCTCTGCGGGGCTGTAGTAGCTCAGGGCGCCGGCGCCGGTACGGCGCAGGAAGATGTGGTTTAGTACCATGCCCTGGGTCAGCAGGTTGGTAAAGGGCTCGTCGAACTTCACGAGACCCATGTCACGCATCACTTTGGTCCAGAAGCGCGAATACAGGAGATGCAGGATGGCGTGCTCGATGCCGCCGATGTACTGGTCCACCGGCAGCCAGTAGTTCACCCGCTCGTCCACCATGGCCGCATCGTTGTCGCGGCAAGCGTAACGCAAGAAGTACCAGGACGAATCCACGAAGGTGTCCATGGTGTCGGTCTCACGGCGTGCCGGCTCGCCGCACTTCGGACAAGCACACTCCACGAAGGCCTTGTGCTTGGCGAGTGGGTTGCCGCTGCCGTCCGGCGCCAGATCCTCCGGCAGTATCACCGGCAGGTCTGCATCCGGCACCGGCACGTCACCGCAAGCATCGCAGTGGATGAGGGGGATGGGGCAGCCCCAGTAGCGCTGGCGCGAGATGCCCCAGTCGCGCAGGCGGTACTGCACGCGCTTCTTGCCCAGGCCCTTGGCGGCCAGGTCCGCCGCGATCGCCTCCACCGCAGCCTGGTAACCGAGGCCGTCATATTTCCCGGAGTTGCAGACCACCCCGCCCTTGCCGAGGAAGCCTAGGCCCGAGACCCGGACGTCCGGCACAGGATCCGCGGGAGCGCGCACCACCGTCTTCAGTGGCAACCCATAACGCACCGCGAACTCATAATCACGTTCGTCATGAGCCGGCACGCCACCGATGGCACCTTCGCCGTATGCCATGAGCACGTAGTTGGCGATCCACACCGGCAGCGGCTCGCCGGTAAGCGGATGCTGCACACTCATGCCCGCAGGCATACCTCTCTTTTCCTGAGTCGCGAGCTCCGCCTCGGTAATACCGCCCTTGCGACATTCTTCCACGAAGGCGGCGATCTTGGGATCGGAAGCCGCCGCTTTGGCCGCCAGGGGATGCTCGGGAGCGACCGCCACATAGGTAGCTCCCATCAATGTGTCGGCGCGGGTAGTGAACACCTTGAGCTGCCCCCCTTCGTGGGGGAAGCCGAATTCCACGCCCTCGCTCTTGCCGATCCAGTTGGCCTGCATGGTCTTGACGCGTTCCGGCCAACCCGGCAGCCCATCGAGGGCGGACAGGAGTTCGTCCGCATAGGCCGTGATCTTAAGGTAATACATGGGGATCTCGCGTTTCTCCACCAGCGCCCCGGTGCGCCAGCCGCGCCCATCGATCACCTGCTCGTTGGCGAGCACCGTCTGGTCCACCGGGTCCCAGTTCACGGTGCCGGTGGTCTTGTAGGCGATGCCCTTCTCGAGCATGCGCAGGAAGAACCACTGGTTCCACTTGTAATACTTGGGGTGGCAGGTGGCCACCTCGCGCGTCCAGTCGATGGCGAAACCCAGCGACTTCAGCTGCATGCGCATGTAGTCGATGTTGTCGTAGGTCCACTTGGCTGGCGGCACGCGATTCTTGATGGCGGCGTTCTCGGCCGGCAGGCCGAAAGCGTCCCAGCCCATGGGCTGGAGCACGTTGCGGCCGTTCATGCGGTGGTAGCGGGTGATGACGTCACCGATGGTGTAGTTGCGCACGTGCCCCATGTGCAGGCGGCCGCTCGGATAGGGCAGCATGCAGAGACAGTAATATTCCGGCACCCCGGCTTTCTCCAGGCTGCGCGTTGCCGCCTCGCGTTCCCAACGGGCCTGGGCCGCCGTCTCCACTTCCGCCGGCTTGTATATATCCTGCATCATCGCCTCAATTCCCCCGCCCGTCTTGGGCCTCGGCACACACGAAGAAGACCGCAGTCATGATCACATACCAACCGATGGTCACAGAATGGATGAACATGGTCTCGGTCAGGCCGAAGATAGCGAAACCGGTCGCCACCAGGACTCCGCCAAGAGCTGCTCCTACCCGGTGCGGATCGTGGCTATCGAAGCCGTCCTTGCAGAGCCAGGCCGGGACCCCGAGCAACAGCACCAGCACCAGGAGACCCAGGAGCCCGCGGCTTGAGAGAGCGTCGAAATAGTCACTGTGCGGATGATCGAAATCCGCGATGTCGGGTGGCACCCTCCCCGCCTCCGCGAGTGCCCGAGTCTCGCTTTGATAAGCACCGGTACCCACGCCGAATATCGGCGCCCGATTAAAGAGTAGCCAGGCCGCACGCCACATCTCCAGACGCTGCGATACGGGTGTCGAAAGCAGCGTATAGCGATATTCACCGAAATTGGTCTCCACCGGTACGAGCAACAACTCCGTCCCAGGTCTCACCATCACTGTCACGCCGCCACCGTATTGTACCGGAGCGCGGAAATCACGCCGGATGAAATGGTTTGCATGAATCGGGCTCTGCCCGTAGATCCACCGACTAAACCCTGCCGAGCCGTATCCATCCAAAAGCAATTGAGTGGATGCCATGCTGGCGAGCTTGCGCTCGAACCTCGGCATGATCATCCAGGCTGTGCGTCTGCTCGGGTTACGGAAATGCACCATGGCTCCCTGGGTACATCCCAGGTTCTTCAGCTCTGTAGCGGAGGTCCCAGTTGCCGACTCCGCACTCACGCTGAACCCGGGTGGATAATTACCGTAACTAGCATCTATCCAGGCTTGCAGTGCCTGCAGGTTGTCAAAACATCCGCCCGAACGCCAATCGCTGTGAGAACCGGCGGTGGCGCCATGGTAGGTCTTGAGCTGCGTCACCGTGCTCTCGATACGCTCAAGGATGTGGGTCTGGGGGAGCAACACCAGCAGCGTGAACAAGGCCGTCACCACACCCGAGCCCACCAGCACCATGCGCGGGTGCAGCAGATGCCGGCAGGTGAGAAACAGCACTAGCAAGACCGGCACTGCCACCCAGGCGCCGCGGGTGCCGGACAGGAAGCTCGCCAGCAACCCCATCAGCACGCAGAGGGCCACTAGGATGGGGCCGGCGCGGGTCATTCGTCCGCCTATATATAGGTATCCGGCGGCGAAGACGAAGGTAGTCAGGGTCGCGAGATCGCCGAACAGAATGGCGACATTGGTGTCACCATCGGGCCGCAGAAAGCCGCCCGCCGTCATGCTCTCCCATACCGCATCCAGACCCAGCAATAGCGCAGCGACGCCGAGACCCGTCCACACCGCCGGGGCCGGCGGCGGATAGCGGCGCAGCGCCAGGAGCACGGGCAGTGCGAACAGGAACCGGATATAGCGCCCCAACAGGCGGAAGCCCTCGTCGGTCTTGATGCCGAACTCGAAGGCCAGGACGCCAGTGAGGAAGAACGCGATGAAGACCGCCACGAACAGCCAGTCGCGGCGACTGAGCCCGGCGCGGAAGCCGCTGCGGACCCACACGCAGAGGCCGATGGCACCCAGGAAAATCAGGCTCACGCTGTCGCTGCGATTCACGAGCAGGCAGGCAGCCGGGAACCACAGCACGATCGCCGCCGCGATGATCCGCAGTGCCCGATCCAGCTGCCCTTCGCCCGCACGGCGGGCACACCAGGTCACGAACCCGTTCCATGTCTGGTGCAGGGCGTTCATGGCGTCAACCGCCTGCGCCAGGCGCAGGCGGCCACCAGCAGCAGCGAGAGCAGCACCACTGGCCAGTTGCCCCAGTGGGAGACGGGCGTGGCGCCCGCGAGCGGCACAATGTCACCGCTCAGTACACTGCGCTCGCCGGCCGGGGCTCTGCCGATGATGCGGCCGGCATCGTTCACGATGGCGGTGATGCCGGTGTTGGTGGTACGCAGCAGATAACGGCCCGCCTCCAGGGCGACCATACGCGAGATTTCAAGATGCTGCGGCAAGGCGATGGACTTGCCGAACCAGCCGTCGTTGCTCACGTTCACGAGATAGGCCGCCTCCGGCAGATCCTGCATTATCTCATCCCCGTAGGCGTCCTCGTAGCAGATGGAGACACCCACCGGATAGCCGGCCGCCTTCAGAAGCGGCTGGTGCGCTGCGCCCGGGCTGAAGCTCGAATAAGGCAGGTCCATGGAGCGCAGCAGGGAACGCACCCAGCCGGGGAGGAACTCGAAGTTCTCCCCGAAAGGCACGAGATGGCGCTTGTCGTAGACGCCGTCCGACGAACCCAGGCTGATGACGCTGTTGTAGTAGGCATCGCCGGCGGGTTCATACGTGGGGATGCCCATCAATATATCCGTGCCGTGCTTGCGGGCTTCCGTCTCCAACGGGCCCAGGAAGTCTGCCTTCACTTCGTCCTCGTAGGCGGGGACTGCCGCCTCGGGCCAGACTACGAGACGGCTCTTCCAGTTCTCGGCGGTGAGGTCGCGATACATGTCCAGGGTCGGCCCGAAGTACTCCGGTTCCCACTTCTCGTCCTGGGCGATGTTGCCCTGCACCAAGCTCACCCGGAATTCCGGACCCGCCGGATGGGTCCATCGAACCGCGGCCAAGAGCGCACCACCGGCCCACAGGGCCACGAACCCGGCGAGCGCCAGCGCACGCCGGCGCCCCGGGACGGCGAGCACGCCGAGGAGCAGGCCCGCGCTCAACATGACGCAGAGTCCCACGCCGAAACCGCCGAGCAGCGGAGCATAACCGCGCAAAGGCCCATCCACCTGGCTCACTCCCAGGTTGAGCCAGGGGAAGCCGGTGAGGAACCAGCTGCGCACCCATTCGGTGAGCGTCCAAGCCGCCGGGAAGAGCAGCAGCCGTCGCCGCCAGTCGTCGTCCGAGAAACCCGCGGCGAGGGCGCAGGCGGTGGCGCTGTAGCAACCCATCACCGCCACCAGCAGGACCAGCATAATCACCGCGATGGGCGCATCCACGCCACCCATCCCGTGCAGGCTGATGTATATCCAATGCACGCCCAGGGCGAATTCCGCGAAACCGAACAGAAACCCGCGCCAGGCAGCGCGCCTCCAGCCGAGGGGGCCGATGAGCCATAGCAACAACGCCGGGGCGATCACCGCAACCGGATAGCAATCGAAAGGTGCGAAGGCCAGCACCAACAGTGCGCCGGCGCAGGCCGCGAGCAGGTCACCCCGGACGCCGGCACACAAGGCCGCCGCCACCGCGGACAGCCGGCGGGTAAACGCGGCGGCACGGCTCATGCGGACGGCTTCTCGCCCGCGGCGGGTTTGCGCAGTAGTTCCAGGAGATGCAGGCGGCGGCTGTCGGCGCGCAGCACCTTGAAACGGAAGCCGCCGAACTCGGTCTTCTCGCCGCGCTTCGGCAGGTGACCGAAGGCATGGGTCACGAGCCCGCCGACGGTCTCGAACTCCTCATCGCTGAAGCGGGTGCCGAAATACTCGTTGAAGTCCTCCACCTGGGTGAGCGCCTTGACGGTGTAGCGCGTTTCGGTGTGCTTAAGGATGCGCGCCTCGTCGTCCACGTCGTACTCATCGTCGATGTCGCCGACGATCTGTTCCAGCACGTCCTCGATGGTCACGAGGCCCGCGACCCCACCGTACTCGTCGGCCACGATGGCCATGTGGTTGCGGCTGGCGCGGAACTTCTTGAGCAGGATGTTGAGCCTCATGCTCTCAGGCACGAAGGGGGCCGGGCGCAGGTACTCGCGGATGTTGAACGGCCCATCACCGTCCTCCACGAAATGGTTGAGCAGGTCCTTGGCCAGCACGATGCCGATGACCTCGTCACGGCTCTCCCCCACCACCGGGAAGCGGGAGTGACCCGACTCACTCACTACCGCCAGTGCCTCCTCGAGGTTGGCATCCTTCTCCAGGGCCACCATCTGGGCGCGGGGGATCATCACGTCCCGCACCTGCATCTCGGACACCTGCAGCACGCCCTCCAGCATGGTCTGAGCGTCGGAGTCGAAGAGGTTGCGCTCGCGGGCGTCACTGAGGAGTTCGAGGAGCTCTTCCCGGTCCCGGGGCTCGCCGCTCAAGGCCTGGCTGAGGCGCTCGAACCAGGCGCGCAGGCCGGGTCCGCGGCTACTGTGCGGATCGTTGGACATCAATGAGCCATAAAGGATTGTCGGACCGGCAGTTTACCGGTTGGGGGAGGCTCAGTAAAAGCGCGGTCTTCAGCGGGCCAGATAAGGGTCGGGCAGCCCGAGACCAGCCAGGATCTGCCGCTCTATGGCCTCCATGGCTTCCGCTTCCGCCTCCGCCTCATGGTTGAAACCCAGGAGGTGCAGGCAGCCATGCACCACGAGATGGGCCCAGTGGGCCTCGGCGGATTTGCCCTGTTCCCGGGCCTCCCGGGCCACCACCGGCGCGCAGATGACGAGGTCCCCTAGGACCGGCAGTGGCACGCCGGCCGGGAGCTGTGCCGGGAAAGAGAGCACGTTGGTAGGGCCGGTCTTGCCGCGGTAATGGGAATTGAGTTCCGCGCTCTCCGCCTCACTTACCACACGGATGGCGAGTTCCGCCTCGGCGCGGCGCCCGGACAGTGCAGCCTCGGCCCAGTGCCTGAACGCGGCCTCCGCCGGCACCTCCGGTGCGCCGCTCACGTCCTCCAGGCTCATGTCGAGCCGGACGCTACTCCCCATCGCGCCGCTCGTAGGCGGTGACGATGCGCTGCACCAGGGGATGGCGCACCACGTCGGCGGCGGTGAAAAAAGTAAAGCTCACGCCGGGCATGTCGCGTAACAGATCCACGACGTCTCGCAGGCCGGAGCGCTGCACCCGCGGCAGGTCAACCTGGGTGATGTCGCCCGTCACGACGGTGCGGGAGCCGAAACCGATGCGGGTCAGGAACATCTTCATCTGCTCGATAGTGGTGTTCTGGGCCTCGTCCAGGATGATGAAAGCCTCGTTGAGGGTGCGGCCGCGCATGAAGGCGAGCGGAGCCACCTCGATGACGCCGCGCTCCATGAGGCGGGTGACGCGCTCGAAACCCAGCATCTCATAGAGGGCATCGTAGATGGGGCGGAGATAGGGGTCCACCTTCTGGGTGAGGTCCCCGGGCAGGAACCCAAGGCGCTCCCCGGCTTCCACCGCCGGTCGGACCAGCACCAGGCGGCGCACCTCGTCGCGATTGAGGGCGGTCACGGCGCTCGCCACAGCGAGGTAGGTCTTGCCGGTGCCGGCGGGACCGATGCCGAAGTTCAGGTCGTGGCCCGAGATGTTCTGCAGGTAGCGGCGCTGGTTGGGGCCGCGACCGCGGATGCGACCCTGCTTGGTGTCGATGGCGACCTCGGTGTCGCCGTCTTCGCGCACCGCCGGCGCGGCGAGGTCGGCCTGCTGCAGGCTCACGTGCACCGTCTCGCGGCTGATGCGCTCATTGGCGGCGGCGGCGTAGAGCTCCTTCAGCACCCGCGCCGCGGTATCCGTCATGCCGGGCGCACCAATCACCCGGAAGCGGTTGCCGTTGTTGTTGATCTCGACGCCCAGGCGCTGCTCGAGCTGGCGCAGGTGCTCGTCGAACTGGCCGCAGAGGTTGGCAAGCCGGGCGTTGTCAGCCGGTTCGAGCACGAAATCCGTGGAAGCGGGTTGGTCGGCGCCGGACATGCTCAGGCGGCGTCGCGCGCGGCCGAGAGGCGGCCGCGGTAGCTGTTCATCATCGCGTGGGTGATGTCTACCTCCACGAAACGGCCGATGAGGTGGGCGTCCCCGGGGAAATTCACCCAGCGGTTGCACTCGGTCTTGCCGGCGACTTCATGGGGGTTCCGCTCCGAGAGCTTTTCCACCAGCACCCGCTGCCGAGTGCCGACCCGCGCCTGCATGTAGGCTTGGCCGTGGGCATGAATACCCGCCTGCAGGGCCTCGAGGCGGCGCACCTTCTCATCGTGACCGATGTCGTCGTGATAACCCGCCGCCGGAGTGCCGGGGCGCCGGCTATAGATGAAGCTGAAGGCCTGGTCGAAGCGCACGTCCTCGATGAGCTTCAAAGTCTCCTCGTAGTCGCGCTCGCCCTCACCGGGGAAGCCCACGATGAAGTCTGAGGACAGGCTGATGTCGGGACGGAACTCGCGCAACCGGCGGATCTTGGCCTTGTACTCCAGGGCGGTGTGGCCACGCTTCATGGCAGCGAGCACCCGATCGGAGCCACTCTGTACTGGCAGATGCAGATAGTTTGCGAGCTTGGGCGTGGAACCGAAGACTTCGATCAACCGGTCTGAGAACTCCAGCGGATGCGAGGTAGTGAAGCGGATGCGCTCGATGCCGTCGAGCGCCGCGGTGTATTCGATAAGCGTGGCGAGATCCGCGATGTGGCCGTTGTGCATCGGGCCGCGGTAGGCGTTCACGTTCTGTCCGAGCAGCGTCACTTCCTTCACGCCCTGCTCCGCGAGCTCGGCGATCTCCGCGATCACGTTGTCGAAGGGGCGGTTCACTTCCTCGCCGCGAGTGTAAGGCACCACGCAGAAGGTGCAGTACTTGCTGCAGCCTTCCATGATGGACACGAAGGCGGTGGCACCCTCGGCCCGGGGCGGCGGGAGCTTGTCGAACTTTTCGATCTCCGGGAAGGAGATATCCACCACGGGCCGGCGGGTGCGGCGCGTCTCCTCCAGCATCTCCGGCAGGCGATGCAGGGTCTGGGGGCCGAACACCAGGTCCACGAAAGCCGCGCGTTTGACGATGCCCTCCCCTTCCTGGCTCGCGACGCAACCGCCGACACCGATTACGAGGCCGGGACGCTCCGCCTTGAGCTGGCGCCACAGACCGAGCTGAGAGAACACTTTCTCCTGGGCCTTCTCGCGCACCGAACAGGTGTTGAGCAGGATCACATCGGCTTCTTCGGGAGTTTCCGTGACCACATAACCATGGGAAGCCTGCAGCACCTCGGCCATCTTGGTCGAGTCGTACTCGTTCATCTGGCAGCCGAAGGTCTTTATGTAGATGCGCCCGCTCATGGGTTGTTGGTCCGGCGCCCGTAGGCATCGTCGAAGCGCACGATGTCGTCCTCTTCCAGGTAGTCTCCGGTCTGCACCTCGATGATGACTAGATCCTCGCCGGCCGGGTTGCTGAGCCGGTGCTTGTGGCCGGCGGGGATGTAGGTAGACTGGTCCTTGTGCAGGGTCAGGATGGACTCGCCGTTCACGACCTCGGCGGTGCCCGCGATCACCACCCAGTGCTCGCTGCGGTGCTTGTGCATCTGCAGTGACAGGGATGCGCCGGGCTTCACTACGATGCTCTTCATCTTATAGTGGGACC
This sequence comes from Gammaproteobacteria bacterium, assembly GCA_035691665.1. Classification (GTDB taxonomy): domain Bacteria; phylum Pseudomonadota; class Gammaproteobacteria; order Natronospirales; family REEB76; genus DASUBN01. The sequence continues at coordinate 23,520 of DASSIS010000053.1, forward strand.
CCTGCCCCAGTACGGTGTAGGTGCCCCAGGGCCGGTGTACGGTGCGGTGCCACTTGGCCGACTCGTGGCCGTCTATGCGCAGCTTCTCCACCACGTCCTTGACCAGTTGCATCTTGTCGCGATGCCCCACGAGCAGCGCATCCGGTGTGTCCACCACGATCAGGTTCTCGACGCCCACGGCGGCGATCACGCGGTCCTCGCCCTGTATATAGGTGTTGCTGGCTTCCACCAGTACCGCTTCGCCCACCACCTTGTTGCCCTGCTCGTCCGGCGGGACAAGCTCGCTGATGGAACGCCAGGAGCCGATGTCGCTCCAGCCGAAGTCGCTGGGGATGACCTTGACGTTGTCGGCCTTCTCCATCACAGCATAGTCGACGGAGATGGCGGGGACCTTGGAGAACACCGCGGGCTCGATGCGCAGCGCATCGGTCTTGCCCGGGGTGGCCGCCTGGCTCAAGCGCCAGGACTCCCGCACCCGGTCGAAGATCTCCGGGGCGTGACGCTCCACGCCGGCGAGGATGGCATCGGCCCGGAAACAAAACATGCCGGAGTTCCAGAGATGGTTGCCGGATGCCGCGAAGGCCTTGGCGCGCTCGAAGTCGGGTTTCTCGACGAAACGCTTCACGTCCGCCACCGCGTCCTGCTTCCAGGCGCCGGTGCATTCGATGTACCCGTAACCCGTCTCAGGTCCCGTGGGTACGATGCCGAAAGTCACGAAGTCTCCGCGCGCAGCGGATGGGAGCGCCGTCGCCACCGCGCGTTCGAAGGCCAAGAGGTCCCCCACCAGGTGGTCTGCCGGCAGCGCCAGCAGCACGGTGTCGGGGCCGTGCCAATCACGGGCCGCGAAAGCGCTCATGGCGATGGCGGCGGTGGTGTTCCGGCCCACGGGCTCCAGCAAGAAGGAGACCGGCGACCCGCCGAGCCTGCCGCGCACCGCTTCCAGCTGCTCGCAGCTCTGGAAATAATGGTCGCCGTTGGTGATCACCAGGATCGGAGCGCCGGCCGCCACGGCAGCGGAGCGCAGCAGCGTGCTCTGCAGCAACGTCAGGCCGTCCTTCATTTTCATGAAAGGCTTGGGGCGCGCTTCGCGGGACACGGGCCAGAGCCGCGTACCTGCACCGCCGGAGATGATGACGGGGACTAGCATGGGTTCCTTAGAGGGCCAGGTTAGCGCGCGACCCCGGCGGCATCAATCAGCGCGAGCAATTCTGCGGTCTTGGCCTGCATCAGGGCGGCATCTCCCCGGGATTCCACGTTGAGCCTCAGGATGGGCTCGGTGTTGGACTTGCGCAGGTTGAAGCGCCAATCCGGGTACTCGAGGCTCAAACCATCCACCTGGTCCATGTGGGTAGCCCGTGGCAGGTAGGCCGCCTCGGCCGCCGCGATCACCCGGTCGGGGTCGCCAACCGTACGGTTGATCTCGCCGCTCACGGGATAGGCCGTCTGCTGCGCCGACACCAGCTGTTTCAGGCTCTGCCCGCCGCGGCTAACGAGCTCCGCCACGAGGAGCCACGGGATCATGCCGCTGTCGCAATAGCGGAAGTCGCGGAAATAATGGTGGGCGCTCATCTCGCCGCCGTAGATCGCGTCCTCCAGGCGCATGCGCTCCTTGATGAACGCATGACCGGTCTTGCTCAACACCGGCAACCCACCGGCGGCCTTGACCGTGGCGATGGTGCCCCAGGTGAGGCGCGGATCGTGGACGATCTTCGCACCCGGATACCTCGCGAGGAGCGTGCGCGCCAAGAGACCCACCAGGTAATAACCTTCCACGAAGCCGCCTTCGCCGTCGAAGAAGAAGCAGCGATCGAAGTCCCCGTCCCAGGCGAGCCCCAGGTCGGCGCCGTGTGCACGCACCGCTTCCGCCGTGACCGCCCGGTTCCCGGGCAAGAGCGGGTTGGGGATGCCGTTCGGGAAACTCCCGTCCGGTTCATGCTGCAGCTTGATGAACTTGAACGGCAGCTCATGCTCCAGCGCGTCGATCACGGGACCGGCGCAACCGTTGCCGGCGTTGCAGACGATGGTGAGGGGTTTCAAGGCGTGGCGGTCCACGTAACCCAGGAGATGCCGCACATAGTCGCGACGGGTGTCGAGGGCACGCCGAGTGCCGCGGCGAGAAGATGCGCGCCAGCCGGCACCGGTGGTGACCCGCTCCTTGATGGTACCGAGGCCGCTGTCGCCGCTCACGGGCTTCGCATCCTCGCGCACCAGCTTCATGCCGTTGTAGTCCATGGGGTTATGGCTGGCGGTGACCATGATGCCGCCCGCCATGCCGCCGTGGAACACCGCGAAGTACACTTCTTCCGTGCCGCAGAGCCCGATGTCGTATACGTCGGCGCCTGCGTCCATGAGGCCTTCCGCCACTGCCGCGGAGAGTTCGGGGCTCGAGAGGCGCACGTCGCGCCCCACCACCACCCGCTTCGCCGCCGTGAGTTCCACGAAGGCGCGGCCGATGGCGTAGGCCACGTTCGCATCCAACTCGTCGGGCACCCGACCGCGGATGTCGTAGGCCTTGAAGGCGGAAGCCGCCCGGGGATGGGGACTGTGGTTCGTATGTTTGTCGGTCATGTCTTCTTGGGACGTGCCATGCTGCGTCGCGCGGCGCATGAGCGCCGCCGGGGCGTTATGGGGAACGGGATTATAGTCCGGGCAGGACCCAGGCCGATTCAGGTCTTTACCAGCCTCAGTACGGCGCGCGCCGGCTGGCGGTCGGAACCGGTCTCAGCCTGGGGCGTGAACTCCGGCACCAGGGAGCACAGCAGCCCCTTGGCGCGGTCCACATCACCCTTGCCCACCGCTTCGTAGAGCATGCCGAGGTCGGCCTGCATCCAGGTGAGGGCGGCGGGTATGGAGTTAGCGAGCAGAAGCTTCGGGTGGGTGGTCCCCTGCAGCTCCTCGCGGGTGTAGAACAGCTCCTCGTGCATCTTCTCGCCAGGGCGCAGCCCCGTGTAGACGATCTGGATGTCCTGGTAGGGGCGCAGCCCGGAGAGCTGGATGAGCTTCTCAGCCAGGTCACGGATGCGCACCGGCTCACCCATGTCGAGCACGAAGATCTCACCGCCGCGGCCGATGGCCCCCGCTTGCAGGATCAGGCTCGCGGCCTCATGGATTGTCATGAAGTAGCGGGTGATGTCCGGATCGGTGACCGTGACAGGGCCGCCGGCCGCGATCTGCCGTTCGAACAGCGGCACCACGGAGCCGCAGGAAGCCAGCACGTTGCCGAACCGGGTGGTGATGAAGTGGGTGCCTTCCTCGCGGTTCAGTGCCTGGCAGTAGAGCTCCGCCACGCGCTTGGTGGTCCCCATCACGTTGGTGGGGTTCACGGTCTTGTCGGTGGAGATGAGCACGAACTTGTCGACGCCATGGCGCAGGGCCGCATCCGCTACCACGCGGGTACCGAAGATGTTGTTGCGTATGCCCTCGACCACGTTGTCCTCGACGATGGGCACGTGCTTGTAGGCAGCAGCATGGAAGATGACTTCCGGTTTCACCTGGGCGAAGAGGTTCTCCACCGCCGATTCATCCTGGACGCTGCCTAGGGCACTGGAGAACACCATCTGCGGCGCGTTCGCAGCCAGTTCCTGGTCGATGAGATAGAGGTTGTATTCGCTATTGTCCAGGATCGCGAGCAAGGCCGGCTCGTGGCGACTGATCTGGCGGCAGAGCTCGGCGCCGATGGAGCCGCCACCGCCCGTCACCAGCACACGCTTGCCGCGCAGGAACTCAGAGATGGCATGGCTGTCGAGCACCACTGGATCGCGACCCAAGAGGTCTTCCACCGTGACAGGCCTGAGGCGCGAGACCTCGACCCGGCCGTCGGCGAGTTCGGAGAGCCCCGGCAGCGTGCGACACGGCACCTGCACTTCGTTGCAGACCTGCACCACCTTGTCCATGGTCTTGCGTGAAGCCGAAGGCATGGCGATGAGCACGATCTGGATGTCGTAGGCACGCACCAGCCGCGCGATGTCGCTCAGGCGACCGCGCACGCGCACACCTTGCACTTCGTGACCTTGCTTGCCAGGGTCGTCGTCCACCAGCGCCACCGGCAGGAAAGGGCCGTGGCGGCGCAGGTCGCGTATCAAGAGCTCACCGGCGCGGCCGGCACCCACCACTAACGCACGCTCCGCACTGGCGTCGCCGAGTGAGATCCAGCGATCCTTGAAGATGCGGTACAGGAGGCGGCTGCCGCCGAGACCTAAGCCGAGCAGGATGGGATAGAGCACCAGCACCGAACGCGGCACGCCCTCAAGGCGCTGGAACAGGAACGCGCCCAGAAAGGTGGCGATGGCACCAAGCCCCACCGCCTTGAGGATGCGCACGAGATCAGGGATGGAAGCGTAGCGCCAGATGCCGCGGTAGCAGCCGAACAGCCAGAAGCTGAGCGCATGGAACGGCACAGCCAGGCCGACGATGAGCGTCATGCCGCTGAAATACATCCGCGGAATCGGGGTTAGGTTGAAACGGATCCAGTATGCGAGCAACACCGCCAGCGGTATCCACAGCAAATCATGCAGGAACACCGTCCAACGGCTGCGCAACACCAGCCATCCTTCCGCTCTAGCATCCATGTTTCGTACACTCTTCCTTCAGCGTAAAGCGCGCCCGTGCTCCATGGTCTTGATGACCGCGATGAGCGCCAGATAGACCGCCGCCAGCAACCCCAACAATATGCCCCGTACCCCGGTAGCAGTGAAACAAAAGCAGGCCACCGCGAGCAAGCTACATTTTAACATAAGAGAATAAGCCCACAGCACCGTGCGCCGATGGCTCCAGCCAAGGCTCACCAGACGCTGATAGAAGTGCTCCCGGTGGGCCTGCCAGGGCTTCTTGCCTTCGGCGCTGCGCCGGATCACGGTCCAAGTGGCATCCACTATGAAAGGCGAAAATACCATGCCGCCCAGCCACAACGGGAACAGGCCGGCACGATCCGCCCAGAGCAGGAACAACGCCGCCAGGAAACCCAGGCTGCCGGAACCCAAGTCACCCATGAAAAGACGCGCCGGCGGGAAATTGGTTGGCAGGAACCCGGCCGCAGAAACAGCCACCACAAGCACGGTGAGCGCATAGCCCGGGGCGCCGGCCAGCACGCCGAGCAGCGCCAAGGTGCCGAACCCGAAGCAAGCCATACCGCCGGCAAGACCATCCATGCCGTCCATGAAGTTGTAGAGGTTCACCATCCAGATGACGAACAAGAGGCTGACACCGTCCAACAGCCACACCGGCGCATGCCAATCCACGCCGGGGAGATCGATGACTGAGAGCCCGTAGCCGCCAGGGAATACCAGCAGCACCGCGGCCAAGGCATGTACCGGGAAACGCACATAAGGTGGCAGGCCATAGACATCATCGCCGAATGAGACGACAGCTACGAGTAAGAGTGCCAACAACGCCCACCCTGCACCGGGCAGCGCGCTCACTCCTACCAAGGCTGCGCCGACGAACAGACCCGCGAGGATGCCGATGCCACCGGAGCGCGGCGTCGCATCTGCGTGCAGGGAACGATGGTTAGGCATGTCCAGAAGCGCCCAACGACCCCGGTAGCGGGCGAGCACGCCATTGACGAGCACGCTCGCTCCGAACGCGGCGGCCACAGCGAAGCAGGATTCAAGCACCACGGGCATGAACGCTGCGTAAGGAGGCGCACCAGGTCGTAGGTACGAGCAGCAGGAACCGGCACCAGATCCCAAGCCAGACTAGAGCCACGAGCCAAAGAGGGCTCGCCGCCCGCTGGAACTTGGTGAAATAGCGCCACATGCCGCGGTGCTTATGCCATTCGACCCGGGCGGGTGTGCGGCGGCTACTTGTCCCCTGGAAATGCACCGCCCTGGTCCCAGGGACGAACCACACCTCCCAACCGCCGTCCGCCATGCGCTTACATAGGTCCAAGTCCTCACAGTGCAGGAAATAGCCCTCGTCAAAATCGCCGATGTCATGCAGCGCCTCCGCAGCCAGGTACATCAGGGCGCCCGACACCGCGCCGACGCGGACGGGCGCCGCGGGAAGCGGCGTGCCCGTGTGATCAAAATCATTCCAGGAACGGCGCGGCAGGACTCGCCCCATTCCCAGGCTGCGCAGCAACGAATTGCCCACGCCGGGAAGATCGCGGCGGCAACCGCGCTGTTCACTGCCATCAGGGTTGGACACCAGGCCGCCCAAAAGGCCGGCATGGCCATGCTCGCCACGGCAGGTGCGAAAAGCCTGCAGGGACCCCGGATGGAGCATGCAGTCTGGGTTCACTAGGAGCCAGTCGACGTCCCGCGCCTGCCGCAAGGCGCGATTGTTGGCGGCGCCAAAGCCGAGATTCGCCGTGTTGCGGAGGATGCGCAAGCGTACATCGGCTCCGAACTCAGCCTCCAACGCCGCCAGACTGCCATCCACGGAAGCGTTGTCCACGACCCAGATGAGTTCAAATCCTGTTTCAGCTAACAGAGCACGGACGCAATCGATGAGACGCGACCCGGTATTATAATTGACCACCACCGCATGCACATGCGGGACGGCGTCTTCGGCGGCCATAACTTGCTTCGTCCCTCGTGTCATCATTGCCCGCCGGGCGAGAAGCCCAAGCACCTCGAGCACAGACATTCACATGCGGCGCCTATTGCGCAGCATCACTCGTTAACAAAACCGCGTATGAATTGATCCATGACATGATTAGTCATGCCACCCTGCACGTGTCGGAAGTCTTCCTCCCATGCTGCCGCGCGCTCGGAATTCATGACCATCTCGTAGCTCGGGAAATATTCCACGTTGTCATGGGCTGCGGCAAAGTCCTGAGACACGGCTCGCAGGGTGGACTTCGAATAGGTGTTGGCAACCACGATATCTAAGCCGCTATAGCTCTGCTGCAATGGCACCGGGGAAGTAGTAACCACCATGCGCAACTCTGGGTGGCCATGCGCTGTAAGGAGCGCGTGGATGCGCTCCATGTTCTCGAGATTCTGAACGTAATTCGACACCATGAATTCGTAACGCTTGGGAAAAAGCTTTAGCATTTCATGAGTCGGCGTGGTATTGAGGTATATACCTACCTGAGTGTCGTACCACACCTCCACCAAACCCAGGGTCATGAATACCACCCGGCAATTGCGTACGCGCTTCGTCACTTCCTGGATGACGTGGCGCCGCTCCAACGTACCCGGACGATCCACTACCTGCAATGTGGGATTGATGTGCGGGTCGATACAGCGCTGCGCATCAAGGTCCACCAGGCTCTCTTCCGGAAAGGATGCAGCCAAATCCAATGCCCAACCGAGTTCATTCAACATCGAATATGTAGTGTATTTGTTCGTGAACCCAAGAGCGGTCACCTTGGCGCCCGTCACAACATTGAAGCGATCAAAGTCCTTTGCAGCGCTTTCCACGTTGAAACCACGCGCTTTCAAGGCGTTCTCAATACCGCGGGCAAAGCATGAACCGATGGCAAACAGCCTATCTTTGCGATCAATGCGAAATCCGGGCTCGACTATCGCGCTAAACCGGGGCTGGCGCAGGCGCTGGCAGGCGAACGGACCACTAGCGTCCTTGGCGTCGATATCGCGCTTGTGCCAACGGCTGTAAACACTGCTCCCAGCCTTGACCGCGGTCGCCGCGGGCTCCCGTTGGCCAATCCGAGCAGGAACCGCCAATGTCCCGGCATGGACGCGCTGGTCGGTGCGCAGCGACGGCGCGGCTGCATGCAGAAACTTTCTCTTCAGATATCCGCGCAACGTGCTTAATTTGTGTCCCAATCCCACGGTAGACCTCCGAATATAACTCGACAGTTCAATTAGTCACCTGACGTAGCGCGTGCCGTTTGCCTGTCGATGCAATCACTTCCTCAAGGCCCCGGCGGATCACCTCCGGCGCGAAACGCTCGCGCACCACGCGCCGCCCCGCCTCCGACAACTGCTGCCAGAGCACTGGATCGGTGTAGAGCCTGATCACGGCGTCGGCGAAGTCCCGCGGCGTGTCGCCGATGAGCAGGTCGCGGCCGTCTTCCAGGTACATGCCTTCGGCCGCGATGGAGGTGGCCACCACTGGCAAGCCAAAGCTGAAACTGGTGCCAAGCTTGCCCTTGATGCCGGCACCGAAGCGCAGCGGCGCCACCATCACCCGGCAACTGTCGAAATAAGGCGCGAGCTCGCGCTGGAAACCCAGTATCTCCACGTGCGGACCGGCCAGCGCCTGGATCTCCGCCGGCGGCTTGGCGCCGATGATGCGCAGTTTGAAGTCCGGGATATGCGGCAGGATCAGCGGCATGATCTCGCCGGCGAAATACAGAACCGCCTCCACGTTGGGTGGGTGCTGATAGCTGCCGATGAACAGGAGGTCGCGGCGCGTCTCGAAGCCGGGACCCTGCGGTTCCTCCGGGATCACGAGCTGCACCACGTGCACGTTGGCATCCGGCGCCTCCACCGAGAGTATCTTCTGTTCCACCGGGCTCACCACGATGGTGGCGTCCGAGCCGCGGATCAGCTTGAGCTCATCCTCGCGGGTGCGTTCGGCGCGCTCAGCCATGAGTGGGTTCTTCTCCACCTCCGCCTGCCGCCGCTCCCTGAGGTAGTGCAGGTCCACGGTGTCGTAGATGATGCACGCCTCGGGCGCGATGTGCCGCAACAGGTCCAGGTAGCGGATCGCCACGTAGGGTCGGCACAACATGACGAAGCCGAACTCGGAGGCGTGCTTCTTCAGGAACTGGTGTACCGAGAGGTAATGGGGCGCGTACACACACTCGATGCCGAGCCGCTGCAGGTCGCGGGTGTACTCGCCGTCATGCAGCATGTTGTCCGCCACGAAAGTCAGTTTGTAGCCCAATGACTGGATGAGCTTCAAGTGATGGAACTTGAGCAAGGAACCGGCGTCGTGGTCCGGGCGGATCACCTGGGCGTCGATCACCAGCATGCGTCGTGTCACACCCCGGTCCTTCTCCAGTCGTGGCTGGATGCCGTTGGGCCGGTGGGTCTCGAGCGTCTCCTTCCAGCGCGTGTAGAACTTCTTCTGGTTCACCACCTGGTATTGCTTCACGCCAGAGCCGAGGTCGGTGCCGGAGGTGACGCC
>DASSIS010000054.1:0-32323 GCA_035691665.1 Gammaproteobacteria bacterium
GCCCAATACACCGGCATCCTCCAGCACCTCTCTCCCTTCGGCGCTGCCTACTCCGGTCCCTTGAGCCTCACCGCCGCGGGCGACACCGAGACCAGCCACACCTTCGGCGCCTACTTCGGCATGCAATTCCCCGCGCGCCTGCAGGCTTACCTCGACATCGAGATGTTCAAGGGCGACGGCGTGGGCGGTGGCACGGGCTTGGGTGGCCTGCCGGACGGCGACGTGGTGCGCGCCGGTACGGGCTTGCCCAAGACCCCCTACGTGGCCCGCGCCTATCTGCAGTACACCCTGCCCCTCGGCACCGAGACCACGAGCCAAGGCCGCGCCCAGGACCAGCTGCCGGGCGAGGTGCCCGTGGAGGGCCTGAGCTTCAAGGCCGGCAAGCTCTCGGTGGCGGACGACTTCGACCAGAATCGCTACGCGGACTCGGTGCGCACCCAGTTCGAGAACCTGGCCTTCGTGAACAACCTCGCCTGGGACTACGCCGCCGACACCCGCGGCTATACCGATGGCGCCATGGTCGCCTGGACCGGACCCGTGTGGACGCTGCGCTTCGGCCGCTACCGCATGCCGGTGCTGGCGAACCACCAGCAGCTGGAATGGCCCCTCACCCGCGCCTACGGCGACAACCTGGAGCTGGACTGGACGGGCAGCGCGGGCACGGTGCTGCGCTTCCTCCTGTACCGCAACGTGGCGCGCATGGGCATCTACGACGAAGCCATCGCCATCGGCGCGGCACAGGGCAAGGCTCCCGACATCGTGGCGGACGACCGGGACGGCCGGGTGAAGACCGGTTACGGTTTCAACCTGGAGCAGCCTCTGGCGGACGGCGGCGATACGGGGCTCTTCCTGCGCGCCGGCTGGGACGACGGCCGCAGCGAGAGCTTCGCCTACGCGGAAGTGGACCGGACCCTTAGCCTGGGGGCGCAGCTCTCGGGCACGCACTGGGGCCGGGGCGATGACCGGGTGGGGTTGGCCATCGACTATGACGCTCTGTCGTCAGAACACGCCGCCTATCTTGTGGCCGGCGGCTGCGGCTTCATCCTCTGCGACGGGAAGCTCGACTACGGCTACGAGAAGATATTGGAAGGCTATTATCGGGCGCAGCTCGGCAAGTACGCCCAGCTCGGCCCCGACATCCAATACATCTTCAACCCGGGCTACAACCGCGACCGGGGTCCGGCGCGGATCGTGGGCCTGAGGCTGCGGCTCTACTACTGAGCGGCGTAGCGGCGGACCAGGAGGTGGTTCGCCAGCAGGGCAGCGCCTGTGCCCAGCAGGATCAGCCCCCAGGCGAGGGCGCTGTCTTCCTTCACATCGAAAGCGGCGATGAGGCTGAAGGCGAGACCCAGGCCGATGCAGAACACCCCGATCCGCAGCCCCATCCAGCGCGGCCCGAGACCGCGGTAAGCAGCGCCGTCCAACCCCGCGGCGATGGCCTGGCGCTTGGTGCGCTGGGACATGACGATCCAGACGATGAGCGCGGCGCCGCAGACGAGCATGCCGACCACGGGGACCAGCATGCCGAAGAACCAGAACTGGAAGGTCCCGGAGTTCACTTGAGCAGCCCCTTGGCCGCGGCGTGGATCTCTTCTTCGCTGAGGAGGATGAGATTGGCGGCCGCCGCCAGCGGGATATAGGAATCCTTGCCCGTCACGCGCTTCTTGGGGATGCCCGGCGCGTGCTCCTCGAGATGGGTGAAGATCTCCTCGGCGATGCCGCCGGTCTCGCGGCCTTCGTCCACCACCAGCACCCGGTCGCAGTCCTTGGCGTGCTTGGCCATGAGTTCCGCGTTGAGCGGCTTCAGCCAGCGCAGGTCCAGCACCCGCACCTTCTTGCGGGTCTCGGCCTCGAGCTTCTTGGCCACGCGCAGGGACATGGGCACGCCGTTGCCGTAGCTGATGATGAGCAGGTCTTTCGCTGCCGGGTTGTAGATGCGCCCCTCACCTAAGGGGATGGCGCGGTCCGGCGCCGGATACTCGAAGAGCCAGCCGTTGTCCTTGGGCTCGTAGAGATCCTTGGTCATGTAGAGGGCGATGGGCTCCAGGTAGGCCACCACCCGGCCGTCCACCTTGGCGAGGGCCGCGCAGGTGCGCAGCATCATGGCCGCGTCGTCACCGCGGGACGGGCAGGCTACCACCAGGCCCGGGATATCCCTCAGGGCCGTGAAGCTGTTGTCGTTGTGGAAGTGGCCGCCGAAGCCCTTCTGATAGCCCAAGGAGGCCACGCGCATGACGAGCGGGTTGCGGTAGCGGGCGTTGGAGAAGAACTGCAGGGAGGCCGCCTCGCCGCGGATCTGATCACAGGCGTTGTGGAAATACGCCAGGTACTGGATCTCCGGGAAGGGCAGCATACCCATGTAGGCCGCGCCCTGGGCCATGCCTAAGATGGTCTGCTCGTCCAGGAGCGTGTTGAACACCCGGTGTCCCTTGAAGGTCTTGTAGAGACCGGAGCTCACGGTGTAGACACCACCTTTCTGGGCCACGTCTTCCCCGAAGAGCGTCATCTCCGGGTACTTGGCCATGAGGTCGAAGAGCGCCCGGTTGATCTGGATGGAGAGGTGCTTGGGTGCGCTCTTCTCCGGCAAGGCCTCCTCACTGCCGAAAGCGGCAAGGCGCGCGGCGGCGCCGGCCGGACGCACCGCCTCCGCGTTCACCTGGTCGGCGTGATAGGGCGCCAAAGGCGCCATCACCTGTTCGGCGGTGGTGAGCTTCGGGCGCGTGGCGGCTTTCTTGGAGGCCGACTGCACCCGGGCGCGGCAGGCTTCGTAACGCTCCAGCACTTCCGCGGGCGTGAGCAGCCCGGTCTCCAGGGCCGTCTCCGCGGACATGAGCAGCGGGTCGCGGGCCTCGGTGGACTCCAGCTCCTGGGCGGTCTTGTACTCGGTCTCGGCGTCGGTACCCGCATGGCCCAGGATGCGCACCAGCTTGAGATGCAGGAAAACGGGCTGGCGGGTGCGACGGCAATGCTCCACCGCGGCTAGCGTCTTGTCCCAGGTATCCACGAGATCGAGGCCATCGGCCTGCACGTAATGCAAGCCGGCGCGGTTGCAGAAATTCGCCTCCACCCAGCCTTCCGGGGTCTTCACGGAGATGCCGATGGAGTTGTCTTCGCAGACGAAGAGCACGGGGCAAGGGAGCTTCTGGTGGGCGGTCCACTGGGCGGCGTTGAAAGCACCCAAGGCGGTGGAATGGTTGGAGCTGGCGTCGCCGAAGCTGCAGACCACGATGCTGTCGTCCGGGATGGGGGCGTTAAGCCCCAGGCGCTTCGCCTGGGCGATGGCCACCGCCGTGCCCACGGCCTTGGGCAGATGGCTCGCGATGGTGGAAGTCTGGGGCGGCACCCACAGCGGCACCGAGCCCCACACCTTGTGGCGACCGCCGGAGATGGGGTCTTCGCTGGAGGCGGCGAGCGACAGGGCCGTGTCGTAGACCATGTCGATATCCAGCTTGCGGGCGCGCTCCTGCATGAAGGCGCCGCTGCGGTAATGCAGGAAGGCGATGTCGGTATGGCGCGTGACCCGGCCCACCACGGCGTTGATCTCGTGGCCGGAACTGCCGATGGTGTAGAAGCCCTCGTTGCGGGCGCGCATGGCGCGGGCCTCGATATCCTGGTGCCGCGAGAGCATCTGGGACTCGAAGAGTTCCAAGAAGTCGCGGCCAGTGAGCGCATGACCGGCGCGCAGCGGCGCGTCGAGGGATGGGCGCGGCGCCTCCTCGCTCCAGCCCTGCACGAACTGGATGAAGTTCTGGTCCACGATCTCCGCGCGGTTGATGCTCCGCGTCGCAGCTTTGGCCAAACCTGTGGTTTTCGGTTCAGTCGACATGGTTCCGGTCACTCGTTTAGGCGGCGGCTTCCGCCGCAGCCCTATGGGCGGCAGCGAACTCGAACAGGCTGTTGTAGGTGAAATCCGGCTTCACTTGCTCGGTGGGCGGGCGCGTGGCGCCGAAGCCCTTCTTGTCGTGGCGCCGGTAGATCCAGGCGGTGGCGAGGCCGAGTTTCTTGGCCGGGATGTGGTCGTGGTAGAGGCTCTCGGCGCAGTGGAGGACGCGGGAAGGCAGGTAGCCCTCGTCCTCCAGGTTCGTGAGCAGGTACTGGAAGTTCTCCATGTCCGGCTTGTAGCTACCGATGTCCTGGGCGGTGTAGACGTGGTCGAACTCGATGCCGAGCTTGGCGTTGGTATAGCTGAAAGACTCCCGGTCCACGTTGGAGAGGATCACCAGCTTGAAGTGCTGCTTCAAGTAGGCGAGCGCCAGGGGCGAATCCGGGAAGGCCGGCCAGTTGCCCACGGAGCGGCCGAAGGCCTTGCAGTCATCCGGGCTCGCGTATACGCCCCAGCCCGTGGCCATGCGCTTCAGCACCCGCGCCAGGATCTCCGGATACAGCAGCGTGGGGTTCTCTTCTTCCTCTTCCCACTCGAACTTGCCGAAGGCTTCCACGAAAGCGTCGTCGCTCACCTGGATGTTCTCGCGCCGGCGCCAGTTGGCGAGCGCCGTGCGCATGCCGGTCTCCCAGTCGATGAGGGTGCCGTAGCAGTCGAAGGAGATGACGTCGAAGTCAGTCAGGCGCGGCATAGAAATAATCTCTCAAGCCATCTCAAAAACGTAGCGAGCGAAGGCAGGACGAGGCGCACGAGGCGAGCACACCGGAGCGTACTCTGGTGTACGTGAGGATTGCGAGCCGATGTGCAACAAAGTCATGCCGAGCGCAGTAGTTTTTGAGATGGCTGTCAGAAGGCGTTGGTGCCCGTCAGTTCCTTGCCGATCACCAGCTGGTGCACGCTCTCGGTGCCCTCGTAAGTGATCACGGACTCGAGGTTCAGGGCATGGCGGATGGGGCAGAACTCGGTGGTGATGCCGGCACCCCCCAGGAGGTCGCGCGCGTCGCGGGCGATGTCGATGGCCATGCGGCAGTTGTTCCACTTGGCGAGGGACACCTGGGCGGGCTGCATCTGGCCCTTGTCCTTGAGGCGCCCCAGCTGCAGGGACATGAGCTGGCCCTGGGTGATCTTGCGGGCCATCTCGGCCATGCGCAGCTGCACCAGCTGGTTGTTGTCCAGGGCGCGGCCGAAGAGCTCGCGGGTCTTGGTGTATTCCAGCACTTCCTTGAGGCAGGCCTGGGCCGCACCGATGGCGCCCCAGGTGATGCCGTAGCGGGCCTGGGTCAGGCAGCCCAGCGGACCCTTGAGGCCCTCGGCCTTGGGCAGGCGGTTGGCTTCCGGGATCACCACGTTGTCGAAGTAGAGGGCCGAGGTGACGGACGCGCGCAGGGACATCTTGTGGTGCACTTCCGGTGCGTCGAAGCCCTTGGTGCCCTTCTCCACCAGGAAGCCGCGGATGCCCTCGTCGGTCTGGGCCCAGACCACCGCCACGTCGGCGATGGTGCCGTTGGTGATCCACATCTTGGCGCCGTTCAGCACCCAATCACCGCCTTTCTTCTTGGCGGTGGTCTTCATGTTGGAGGGATCGGAGCCGCCGTGGGGCTCGGTCAGGCCGAAGCAACCGATCTTTTCTCCACGCGCCATCGCGGGTAACCACTTCTGCTTCTGCTCCTCGGAGCCGTAGCTATAGATGGGATACATGACGAGGGAGGACTGCACGGACACGAAGCTGCGCAGGCCCGAGTCACCGCGCTCCAGCTCCTGGCAGATGAGCCCGTAGGCGACGCCGTTCAAGCCCGCGCAGTCATAACCCTGGATGGAGCTGCCGAGGAGCCCCAAAGAGGCAATCTCCGGGATCAGCTCCTTGGGGAAGCGGCCCTTCTCGAAGCACTCGCCGATGATGGGCAGCACCTTCTCGTCCACGAAACGGCCGGTGGTGTCCTGCACCAGCTGCTCCTCTTCGGTGAGCAGGCCGCGGACGTCGTAGAGGTCGAGGGGGTTCAGCACTTTCACAAACGCACTCCAGGGCTAACTAAAAACGGGTCTTTTGCTCTCTGGCTTCGTTGCGTCTGCCCTCGGAATCCTCACGTACAGTCGAGAGTACGCTCCGGTTCCTCGGGCATCCGCGCCTCGCCAGAGAACAAAATCCCTCGTTTTTAGAGGGTCTCAAAATTCGCTGTTATTACAAGGCTTTTCCGCGGCTTATCTAGGGCTCCGCGGGGCGCATATGATACCGTAACGGCCTCCCGTAAGCAGTCACGACCCACGTAAGTACCGGAAAACCATGAGAATCCCCGAGATCCTGCTCATCGAATCCCACCACAAGCCGGGCAGCCTGGCGAAGATCCTGCAGGTGATCGGCGAGGCCGGGGTGGTGGTGGAGAACCTGAACGCGGTGCGCCGCGAGCAGGACAAGACGGTCTGGGAAGTGACCGTGGAGATGGACGAGGAGGCGGACCGCAGCCTCTACGACAAGATCAACGAGCTGCCCAACGCCAAGCTCCTCGGCAAGTCGGACCGGGTGTTCGAGCGCCACAAGGGCGGCAAGATCGAGATGGTCTCCAAGGTGCCGCTGGATTCCACCCAGCGCCTGCGCGACCTCTCCACCCCGGGCGTGGCGCGCGTCAGCCTCGCCATCCAAAAGGACCCGGCCAAGGCCTGGGACTACACCAACATCGGCAACACCGTGGGCATCATCACCAACGGCACCGCCATCCTGGGCCTGGGGTCCATCGGCTCGCTCGCAGGCCTGCCGGTCATGGAAGGCAAATCCATGATCTACGCCAAGTTCACCGGCATCTCCGGCATCCCCATCCTGCTCAACGACCGGGACCCCAAGAAGATCATCGACACCGTGCTCGCCATCGAATCCTCCTTCGGCGCCATCCATCTCGAGGACATCGGCGCGCCGGAATGCTTCGAGGTGGAGGAGGAGCTGGTGAAGCGCCTGAAGAAGCCGGTGCTGCACGACGACCAGCATGGCACGGCGGTGGTGACGCTCGCCGCGCTCATCAGCGCCACCAAGCAGGTGAAGCGCGACATCAAATCTTCTGTAGTCGGGCAGATCGGCCTCGGCGCCGCCGGCATCGGCATCGTGCAGCTCTTGACGGGCTATGGCGTCAAGACCGTGCTCGGCGCCGACAAGCGTGAGGAAGCCTTGAACCGCGTGGAGAAGATGGGCGGCAAGCGCGCGACGCTCGAGCAGGTGATGCAGCAGGCGGACATCGTCATCGCCACCACCGGCGTGAAGGGGCTCATCAAGCCCGAGATGGTGCGCAAGGGCCAGATCATCTTCGCGCTCTCGAACCCGGAGGCGGAGATCAGCGCCCGGCACGCGCTGGAAGCCGGCGCCGCCTACGCCACCGACGGACGCAGCGTGAACAACGCGCTCGGCTACCCCGCCCTGTTCCGCGGCGCGCTCGACGCCCGGGCCAAGCGCTTCACGCACGAGATGCTCTTCGCCGCCGCCACCAAGCTCGCGGAGCTGGCGCCGGCCCACGAGCTCTTGCCGGAGCCCCTGGACCTGCACGTGCACGCGGCGGTGGCGGCAGCGGTGAAAGAGGCGGCCCTCCGGAGCGGGGCCTGCCGCTGAAGTCACCCCGAAACTGCTGCGCTTGGCATAGCGTCGTTGTGATCCGGCTCGCAATCCTAACGTACACCAAAAAGAAACTACGCTCCGCTTGCTTATCTCCTGGGCTTCACTCTGCCCGTGCTCGCTACGTTTCCCCTATTTCAGTAATCCCTCGATGAAGGCCTTGGGCGAACCGCATTGCGGCGCCAGCTTCTGATACCACTGATCGTTGAGTTCCAGCATGTCTACCAGTCCGAAATATCTGTACCCAATTTGATAGTAAGCCTGGTGTTGCAGGGCCAGGGCACGGAGCATGTTCGGCGCTTTTTTCCAGTTGCATTGCGTCGGCATATCTTCAATGAAGAGGGCCATGCTTGTTTCCAGTGATTGAAGACTCCTGAACTTGTCTCCCTCGCTCTTGGCCGGATCGATGTCGGGAATCTTTAGCAACGGCAGCGGCTCATCCCGCCACGCGTTATGGGTCGTCATCACGCTCATGGTGTCGGGGAATCCGTTGGGCACATCCCTGGAATAATAGCCCGGCTTGAACACGTACAGTTGCGGGTTACCTTGGCGCATCTCGCCACTGCAACCCGGCATGGTCGGCCCCCAGCCCGGAATGTGGAATTTCCCGTCCTTGTCCGTGACAGTATCTTCCACGTTCGCCGATCCGCAGGGCAGGCTGTCTCCGGAAAGACTGCCGGAACGCAGTTCCCAGTGGGCCAGCACCACGGCACCTTCGATAGGCGCGCCGGTATCCGCATCCACCACCTGCGAATCGATGGGGTCTGCGCTGAGGGGCGCCAATCCAAGAGCGCAGCCGCTTAAGCCAAGTACCGCGAACATGATAAAAAGAAGTGTCTTCACTCGAGATATCCCTTTCAGGTGAAGTTTAGTTTCTAAAAGTTCTTGTGTATCAGTACGCGAAACCCAGTCTCTTGTAAGCATCCGCCAGCAGCCACACCGGGCCGATGAGCAGGAACTGGAGGTCCTTGAAGAAGGAAGGTTTCCTGCCCTCGATCTTGTGGCCGATGAACTGCCCCACCCAGGCGCCCGCGAAGATGGCCACAGAGGTCCAGAGCAAGGGCCAGGGCAGGCGTGTGAGGCCCTCGAGCACCAGGCACATGAGGGCGCTCACGATGAGCATGCCGGCGGCGAGGCGCGGCGAGAGCAGCGCGTAATAGACGAGGGAAGCGAGGATCAAGAGCGTCGCCCAGTTGAGGTAGGGGCTCAGGGCCGTGAAGAAACCGGGGCGCGGGGTGAACCAGAGCATGCCGAGCACGCTCAGCATGATGAGCGGCACGCAGACCCAATGTATCTTCTTGTTGACCGGATTGCGGTGGCTCTCGCCGTACTCGTCGAGCCAGCTCTGGATGGTGCGCATCGCCCGCTCCGCCGCGGCGTGTAATATAAAGAGTATGGGCTTGCTCCGGTTCATTGCCAACCTGAAGTTCCTGCCGGAAGCGCGGCGCCTCGAGCTCTATCCACCCTTCTTCATGATGCGGGTGAAGGTGCTGGAGATCGGCGACCACTGGCGGCGGGTGCGCATACTGCTGCCACTCAACGGCGTCTCCCGCAACCCGGGCGGGGTGATGTTCGGCGGCTACCAGGCCTCGCTCGCGGACCCGGTGGCGGCCATCGCCTGCTCCCGTGTATTCCCCGGCTACTCGGTCTGGACCCGGGCCATAACCGTGGATTTCCAGAAGGGCGGCAGCACCGACCTCGAACTGCGCTTCGAGATGCGGCCGGAGCAGGAAGCGGCCATCGCCGCCGAGCTCAAGGAGAAAGGCCGCGCCACCCCCAGCTTCGAGTACGGCTACTACCTCAAGGACGGCAGCCTCTGCACCCTCATCAAGAACACCGTGGCCATCCGCCCCAAGGGCTACAAGAAGGCCACCACCCCGCCGGCAGCCCTCGACGGGCTTTGATCGACATGAAAAGGCCTTCCTTGGCCTTTTCATGCTCGGAAAGCCTGGAGTAAATCCGGGCTTTCCTCCGCCCGGCCAACCGCTTACGCGTTTGACCTGCGCGTGGCCAATCCATGGCCACGGTGTGCTGCCCGTCGAGGCAGCACACATAGAACGGGGTTTTGCGCTAGTCTTAATACCCCCTTTCTCCCAGGCCGCCAAAGCGAGGCCCCCATGAAGGCCCTGAAACCCCAATTGCTCCGCGAACTCATCGGCTACGCCGAGAAGGGCGAGCTCGACAAGGTGGTGGGTGTGCTGGTGCGCCTCAACCAGGACCAGCTGGCGGAGCTGAAGGCGGTGCTGTGGATGGGCAAGGACGGCCAGAGCCCCAAGCATTGGGAGGCGCTCGTGATCCAGGCCCGCGCCAAGCTGGACAAGGACACGGTGCAGTTCTTCACGGACGAGAAGAACCTGGGTACCGACCTGCACAAGGGACTCGACATGCTGGAGAACGCGGGTCGCATCTGAGCGGCGCCCCATGGTGCATCTGCACCGGTCCGGTGATCCTTCCGTTTAATTTGTAACATCCCCGCCTCGCCCCGGCCGGCTTAGTGTTTATACTGAGTCCAAGTCGGCGGACACCGGGCCCCCATGGAAAGCCAAGACGCAGAGAGCATGCGCCGGCGCAATGCGGCCAAGATCGCCGCGCGCGCACTCGACGCCTGCGCTCACGACAAGCCCGAGACCAAGGTGGAACTGGAGATCCTGCTCAACGGGCCTCATGCCCGGGCGGTGGGCCTCGCCATCCTGGACAGCGCCTTCGCCTGCCGCACGGCGATGCGCCGCGACATCCCCCTCTGGATCCCCTTCGGTTCCAAGGAGCAGCTGCTCTACGACCTCGTGGGAGACCACAGCGAAGAGAGCCTGCGGCGCGTGAAGAACCTGCTGGATGCCGGCTGGGATCCCAACCTCGCCATCCCCGGCACCCATCGCACGCCGCTGATGCAGGTGACCATGGCCTGGAATCCCCGCAACCGCGACCTCGCCGCCCTCTTGCTCGCCGCCGGCGCCAAGGTCGACGCCCGCTCCGCCGGCGGCCAGACGGCGCTCGACTACGCTCCCGTGGCCATGCGCAACTTCATCCAGCACTTCGTGAAGGACATCGAGCAGGACACCACCAACCGGGTGCCCCACACCAACAAGAGCGATTAGGAGAGTCCCATGTCGCAAGGATCGCTGCGTGCTGGCTTGCTTGTTCTCGCGGTGCTGGGTTTCACCGCTTTGGCGCGGGCCGCGGACGCGCCGGGCCCGACCCTGGATGCAGGCGAGTTCCAGAAGCGCATCACCGCCTGGACCACTACCCACTACGGCGAGGAGAACATCGACCCCGGTCCGAGCACGGAAGCGCTCGAGACGCGCGCCGCCCAGGGCGACGCCAATGCTTACTCGCAACTGGCGGAGCGCGCCGACATGCAAGAACATCCGGCGCTCGCTTACCAACTCTCCCTGAAAGCCATCGCCCTGGGACTGACCCGCCCTGCCACCTTGTTCATGGGACTGAACGAGGTGGACGAGCAGCTGCCCCCGGAACCGACCCAGGAAGCCCGTTGGGAAGCCGTGCGTGAGCACGATCTCGCCTGGTACTTGGTGGCGGCCATCCGCGGCGATTCGGACGGCGCTCGCATGGCCGATTGGAAGCTCAAACCGAACGGCATGACCCCCAACCCGCTCTCCCCCGCACAGGCGGAAAAGGTCTGCGGCCTGGCGGTGCGGGATTATCAGTTGGTGCAGGCGACGCGTGTTTCGCTCGGCAAGCCGCCTTTCACCGACGCGGACAACCGGCCGCTCACCGCGTTCTGGGGCGAGGAGGATCCCTGGCCCATCCCCCTCTGCGGGGAACTGCCCCTGCCGGAGATGCATTGCGCCGTGGCGACGCTCACGGGCGGCAAGGCCGCGAACAAGAATCCACGCTCCAAGCCTTTCCTGTGCACTTCGCCGGGACTCATCGCCGGCGCGAAGCCCATCCCGCTGCCGATGGCGAAGCCGGTTACGGCTGAAGAGAGCCCTGCGATCGTCGCCGCGCCCGGACCGGTGATGGTCATGGGCACGGCGAATGGGGATAACGACATGGATCCGATCGAGAGCGGTCCGGGGGATCTTTTCTCAGGTGCAGACGGTGATCCGATGCTGCACTACCACTTCCGGGTGGAAGATGCCGCTTATGTGATCGGCTCCTCGAGCCAGGGTATCCAAGGTAAAGGCGGCACCAAGCGGCCCTTCGCGGTCCCCGCGAGTCCCATGTACGTGGATGGCCCCGTGTCCTATGCGGGATACGCAGGTGACCTGTTACTCCTCTACCAGGCCGACCTGCCCTGGGATGACGCGGTCGCTAAAGAGAAGGAGAGCGAGACTTACCTGGTGCGCATCAAGCCGGACACGCTCAGCATGGTCTGGAACAACAGCGGTATCCCCCCTGACGCGGCGCCTGCGCGCATCGTCAGCTCCACGGCCTACGTCGGAGCGGAATATTTCCTAGGTGCGGTGGACCTCGACACCGGCAAGTTCCGCTGGTGCCTGCGGGGGCTCGATGCCGCCACCGGAGACGCCTTCCACCGTGTGGCTACGCCTTCCTGGAACCCGCATCAGGTGGAACTCGATTCGCTGCCGGGCAAGGACGGTTCACGCCATTACGTGAAGGTGGACTTGGACCAGCTGAAGGTCAGCACAGATTTCGGCACCGCAACATCCCTCAGCGTGAGCCGGGATTGTCCGGTGTTCCGCTGAGGCCTGGCGCAGGTGCTCAGATCTCGATCAGGCCGTCCGAGAGCTCGTCCGGGTCGTCGGGACCGGCGGGATAGTGCTCGGCCATGGCCGCACCGCAGGCGGTGATGGCGGCCACGAAGCCTTCCGTGATCTCGTCGCGCCGCACGTGGCTCAGGAAGTTGTCCACCAGGAGCCGCCAGTGCTCCTCGCCCAGCTTCTCGTGGATACCCTTGTCCGCCACCACTTCCACGTAGCGCTCCGCCAGGGAGACGAAGAACAGTACGCCCGAATGGTGCCGGGTGAGGTGCACGCCCTGCTCGTAGAACACTGCGTGGGCGAGCCGGCTCGCCCGCTGGTGCTTCACCGCCTTGGGCACGAGCGCGAGGTGCAGGCCGGGCACGAACTCGAACAGGAACACCAGACCCACGAAGATCAGCAGTTGCAGCTCGTATATATGGATGAACTTGAGGTGCAGGGGCGCGAGCAGCAGCACCCCCGGCACCAGCAGCGCGAGGCCCGCCGCCCAGATGAGCGCCGCGGCGATGTAATGGTCGCTGGCCCGGGCCACCACCGCCACGAACTCGCCGCTGGTGTTGCGCTCGGCACCGTGGATGGCGGCCGTGATCTTCTGCCGCTCTTTTGCGGAGAACCTGATCATCACCAGCCCCCCGAGGCGCCGCCGCCACCGAACGAACCGCCTCCGCCCGAGAACCCGCCGCCTCCGCCGAACCCTCCGCCACCGAAGCCGCCGCCCCGGTAACCCCCGCCCCAGCCGCCGCTCAGGCCCCAGAGGCCGATGAGGCCCCACAGGCCGCTGCGCCGGCCTGGGTAGAAACCGGCCATGAGCACGCGGACGAGCATGAAGCCCAGGAACAGCATGAGGAAGAGCGTGGAGGAATGGTCACGATGGGTCTCTTGGGGCGTGTCCTCGCTGTCGCCGCCCAGCACCGCGAGGATGGCATCCACCCCGGCGCCGATGCCGCCGGCGTAATCGCCCTGCTTGAGCGGGGGTACGATCACGTTGCGGATGATGTTGTCGCTCTCGGCATCCGTGAGCGTGCCTTCGAGGCCGTAGCCCACCTCGATGCGCAGTTTCTTCTCGCCCGAGTCCACAATCAGGATGGCGCCGGTGTTCTTGCCCTTCTCGCCTATGCCCCAGTGGCGGCCGAGCTGGTAACCCCATTGCTCGATGGGATAGCCGTCGAGCGTCGGCACCGTGACCACCACCACCTGGTTGCCGCTGCCACGGTCGTAGGCGGCGAGCTTCTGGGTGATGGCGTACTGGGCGTCGGCGGAGAGCAGGTTCGCGCCGTCCACCACCGGCCCGGTGAGGGCCGGGAAAGGCGGCATGCCGGCATCGTCGGCCCAGGCGCCGCCGGCGAGGGCCAGCAGCGCCGCTCCGAGGACGGCGCTGAAGAGGCGGCGCAGCCTCATGTCCTAGAACTGGACCTTCGGAGCGGACTGCGCCGTCTGGTCGGCGCTGAAGTTCTGCAGCGGCTCCTTGTCGCCGTAGAACATGGAGCGGTACCAGCGGCCCGGGATGGTGGTGAGTTCGGTGTTGTACTGCTGCACCGCCAGGATGTAGTCGCGGCGCGCCACGGCGATGCGGTTCTCCGTGCCCTCGAGCTGCGACTGCAGGGTGAGGAAGTTCTGGTCGGCCTTGAGGTTGGGGTAGTTCTCGGTCACCACCATGAGCCGCGAGAGGGCGCCGGAGAGCGTCGCCTGGTTCTGCTCGAATTGCTTGAAGGCCTGCGGGTTGGTGAGGATGTTGGCCGGCACCTGGGTCTGGGTGACCTTGGCGCGGGCATCGGTGACTTCCGTCAACACCTTCTCCTCGTGGGTGGCATAGCCCTTCACGGTGGAGACCAGGTTAGGCACGAGGTCGGCGCGGCGCTGGTATTCGTTCTGCACCTGGGACCAGGAGGCCTGCACCGCCTGGTACTGGGTGGGGATGTTGTTCACGCCGCAGCCGGCCAGAGCCAGCATCAGGACGGTGAGGGCCGCGAAGCCCAGGCTGCGGCGGAAGAGAGGTTGCATGCTCATGACGTATTTCCCTGGATGGTTTGAGACCCTGACCCCGTCATCATAACGCGGCCGCAGGACGCGGCGCCCTGCTTCCTTTAATATGTCCCCGACGCGCGCTTTCAAGCCGCTCGGCCCATCTTCTGAGGAGTCGCATGGCCCGCCAGAAACGCATCGTGATCCTGGTGCACGGCTGGAGCGTCCGCAACACCGACAGCTACGGCGGCCTGCCGGAGCGCCTGAAGCGCGAGGCGCGGCGCCATCCCGAGCTCGATCTGGACCTGCGCCAGATATGGCTCTCCGAATACATAAGTTTCCACAACGAAGTCACCATCCAGGACATCGCCCGGGCCTTCCAGGCGGCACTGGAGCACGAGTTCGGCGCCGCCCTCTCCCGCGGCCAGCGCTTCGCCTGCATCACCCACTCCACCGGCGGCCCGGTGATCCGCGCCTGGCTGCAGGAGAACTACCTGGCCAAGGGCCGCAGCGATACGCCCCTGAGCCACCTCGTGATGCTGGCGCCCGCCAACTTCGGTTCGGCCCTGGTGCAGCTCGGGCTCGCCAAGCTCTCGCGGCTGCGCTCCTGGTTCGACGGCGTGGAAGTGGGCACCGGCGTGCTGGACTGGCTCGAGCTCGGCAGCCGGGAGAGCACCGCCCTCAACCTACAATGGCTGGACCAGGGCGCCTCCCTCATCGGGCCCACCGGGGTCTTCCCCTTCGTGCTGGCCGGGCAATCCCACGATCCCAAGCTCTACGACTTCGTGAACAGCTACAGCGCCGAGATGGGCTCGGATGGCGTGGTGCGCTCCGCCGCCGCCAACCTCAACTTCACCCACGTGGTGCTCACCCAACAGGCGCCGGTGCCGGACAAGAAAGCGAAGCAGGGATTCAGCGCGCCGCTGCTCGCGGCTTCGGCGCCCCGGCTCTCCCCGGCGGTGCCCTTCGCGCTCTTGCCGGGCCTGTGCCATTCCGACGTGCGCATGGGCATCATGCGCAGCGTGCCGGCGAAGGACGCGGCGCATCCCACCGTCGAAGCCATCCTGCGCTGCCTCGCGGTCTCGGACATGGCGGGTTACGCCAAGGCCTTCGACGACTTCCGCGCCCTCACCGCCGAGACCCAGGCCCGGGAGCAGGTGGAGGACCGCAGCGCCTACTCCGCCTTCGAGCACCAGGTGCTCCGCGATCCCTGCTGCATGCTGCAGTTCCGGGTGCGGGACGACCAGGGCAAGCCCATCAAGGACTACGATCTGATCCTGACCGCGGGCCAGGGCAACAACCCCAACCACATCCCGCCGGGCTTCTTCATCGACCGGCAGCGCAACCACCTGGACCCGGGCAGCATCACCTATTACATCAACCACGCCCGCATGGCCGGCGCGCCGGCGGTCCTATATAAGGGCAAGACCCTGCGGGAGGCTCTCGCGCCCTGCGCGAGTCTGGGTCTGCACGTCATCCCCTACCCCCAGGAAGGCTTCGTGCTCTACCAGCCGGCGACCCTCGCCGCCGACCCGAAGCACCTCGCGGCCTTCATCAAGCCCAACCAGACGACGCTCGTGGACGTGGTGCTGAGGCGCTTCGTGCGCGAGGGTGTCTACCGCATGACCCGCGGCGCTTCGCCGGAAGACTTCACCAAGCAGTTCCCCGGCCTACCGGTGAAATGAGTCTCAACGCTGGCGCGCCAGCCGCTTGAGGAGCGGCAGCGAACAGCCGTAGAGGGCGAACCCCAGGAGCGACCCCAGCAACAGCCAGGCCACCATGCCGTGCAGGGCATAGGACCAGAGGGCCTGGACCGCTTTCCACAAGCCCGCTGCCAGCATCGTCCTGATGTCCGTGGCGCTGAAAGGCAGCGGGGGCTCCCGGAACAGCCACTGGCCCACCTGCACGAAGGGGATGAGCAGCAGGATCTGCAACGGGTAGGCCAGGTAGTTGATGAGCTGGATGAGGGGCAGATTGAGTCCAAGCCACAACGCCGCCACCGCGCACAGCGTAGTGCTGGTGCCGATGAGCGGGTTCACGCCCAGCACCACCCCGAGCGCCAGGGTGAGGGCCACCTTGTGCGGGGTGATGCCCTGGCTCAGGAGCCCCGTGACGAGACGCGTGAGGCGGTTCTCTCTCAGGCTCACGCGTCGTGTCCCTGCAACAGCTTTCGCAGGGCGAAACCGCTCTCGATCAGGCACGGCACACTTAATCTCCTTTCAGTTATGTAATGCCTTATACGCAGAATTTGCCGCCGCAGATTCATGCAACGCCGCGGCTTTTCACCGAATTTAAATCGGTGCCGATTCTGTAAAAACCGCCTAACAATTCCGCAACACTCGTCTATATTCAAGCGCTGTGATTGGTGACTCCCCTTGGGGAAACACGGGGAGTCGTCCGGCTAGGGAAGGATACAGTCTCGACCGGATTTCACCGATCACAAAGCCATGGCTTCGCATGCGTGCTGCATCACTTCCTCGGAAGCGTGGCGGCCGTACGGGGGCTTTGTGTGCTCAAAGGGGCGCACCTCCAAGCGGAGTCTCTTCCGAACGCTACACCTAGCTTGGGGGTTTTATGAAGAGTCTTTTATCGAAAGCGGCCCTAGCCGGAACGCTGCTCGGCCTCACGGCCGGCGCGGCGCTGGCCGACGGCATGTCGTTCAATCCGTACTCGCCCGCTCACGGGCATCCCTACCGTCACGGTGTGATCCCAACCCGTGAGGTCCATAAGTTGATGCACCACTGGCGTGCCACGCACGTCAACGCCGCCACGAGCGCGAACACGCTCTCCTACGGCGGTGGCACCAACAGCAGCAGCCAAGGCAACGTGGGCGTGATGAACGCGCACGTCAAGGTCTACCTGGTGTTCTACGGCAGCGGTTGGGGCACCCAGAGCACCAACTCCAACGGCGACGCGACCTTCTCCGGCGACCCGGATGGGGCGGCTCCGGTCACCCAGGAGATGTTCAAGGGCATCGGCACCGGCGGCGAACTCTGGTCCGCCGACCTGACCCAGTGGTGCCAAGGCATCGCCTCGGGCTCCCAGAGCTGCCCCTCGGGCACGCCGTCTTCGAGCTTCGTGCCCTATCAGTCGGGCGGCGTCCTGGCGGGCGTGTGGGAAGACACCAGCGCCACCACCCCGGTCAATGCCAACGGCAACAAGCTGGCGCAGGAAGCCATCAAGGCGGCCCAGCACTTCGGCAACACCACCGCGGCCTCTAACCGCAACGCCTATTACGTGATCATGTCGGCCCACGGCGACGATCCGGACAACTATGAGAGCCCGACCCAGGGCTATTGCGCGTGGCACGACTGGAACGGCGACACCACCCTCACGGGCGGTGCGGCCTCTTCCTCGGTGGGCGATATCGCCTTCAGCAACCAGCCCTACAACATGGACATGGGCTCGAGCTGCGGCGTGGGCTTCGTGAACAGCCCCGGCACCCTCGACGGCTGGACCATGACCCTCGGTCACGAGTGGCACGAGATGATGTCGGACACCTTCCCGGCGGGCGGCTGGACCAACGCCTCCTCCGGCGAAGAGAACTCCGATGAGTGCGCGTGGATCGCTGCCGGCCAAGCCGGCGGTGCCGCCAACGTCAGCATGGCCACCGGGACTTTCACCGAACAGGCCAGCTGGTCCAACGACACCAACGCTTGCGCCATCTCCCACGCCATCGTGGGCGGCGGCGGCAACACCACGCCGACGGCCAACAACGGCTCGGTGAACACCAACGAGAACAGCGCCGTCAACGGCACCCTGTCGGCTTCCGACACGGACGGTGACACGCTGACCTTCGCGGTGGTCGCGAACCCGGCCCACGGCTCGGTGAGCATCACCAACGCCGCGACCGGCGCCTTCACCTATACGCCGGCCAGCAACTACTCGGGCAGCGATTCCTTCACGTTCCACGCGACCGACAGCGCCGGCAACGTGTCGAACACCGCTACCGAGAGCGTGTCGGTGACCTCGACGGTCAACGCCACGCCGACGGCCAACAACGGCTCGGTGAACACCAACGAGAACAGCGCCATCAACGGCACCTTGTCGGCTTCCGACACGGACGGTGACACGCTGACCTTCGCGGTGTTGGCGGCTCCGACCCACGGCACGGTGAGCATCACCAACGCCGCGACCGGTGCCTTCACCTACACGCCGGCCAACAACTACTCGGGCAGCGATTCCTTCACGTTCGACGCGACCGATAGCGCCGGCAACGTGTCGAATGCCGCCACCGAGAGCGTCACCGTGAACCCGGTGAGCAGCGGCGGTTGCCCGGCTGGTTACACCAAGTACACCGGCAACATCACCGCCGGCAACGACGTGTATGAGCCGAACAACAACTACTACCACACCAGCGTGAAGGGCGTGAACTCGGGCATCCTGAGTGGCCCGTCCGGTACGGACTATGACCTGTACCTGTACAAGTGGAACAACACGTATGGTTGGGAAGTGGTGGCTTCCTCCACCGGCCCGACCTCGAACGAGACCATCAACTACAACGGCTCGAGCGGCTACTACGAGTGGGACATCTATGCCTACTCCGGCAGCGGCAGCTTCCAGTTCTGCTTGAAGCATCCGTAACCGGTAAAACCTTAAGGATCGTCTCTTGATCCAGGCCCGCGGTGTTCTCACCGCGGGCCTTTTTCTTGTGCATCAAGGTGGTGTTATCATCTTGGCCCTTCGCGACTAGCCCCTCCCGGCATGAAAGCCCTCTCCATCCATAACCTGACCAAGACCTACAAGAACGGCGTAGAGGCCCTCAAGGGCATCGATTTCGAGGTGGAGGAAGGCGAGTTCTGCGCACTGCTAGGGCCCAACGGCGCCGGCAAGACCACCACAATCGGCATCGTCACCTCGCTCGTGAACAAGAGCGGCGGCGAGGTCTCCGTCTTCGGTCACGATATCGACCGGGAGCTGGAAGTCGCCAAGTCCTGCATCGGCCTCGTGCCCCAGGAGCTCAACTTCAACCAGTTCGAGAAGGTCTACGACATCGTGGTGAACCAGGCAGGGTTCTACGGCATCCCGCGCAAGCTGGCCCACGCGCGCGCCGAGAAGTACCTGAAGCAGCTCACCCTCTGGGAGAAGCGCGACGACATGTCCCGCACCCTCTCGGGCGGCATGAAGCGGCGCCTGATGATCGCCCGCGCCCTGGTGCACGAACCCAGGCTGCTCATCCTGGACGAGCCCACCGCCGGCGTGGACATCGAGATCCGCCGTTCCATGTGGGAGTTCCTGCGCAAGATCAACAAGGAAGGCATCAGCATCATCCTCACCACCCACTACCTGGAAGAGGCCGAGAACCTCTGCCGGCGGGTGGCCATCATCGATCACGGCTTGATCATCGAGCAGGGCTCGACCCGCGACCTCCTGGCGAAGCTCCACACCGAGACCTTCGTGCTCAACCTGCGCCAGCCCCTCGCCAAGCTCCCGACGGTGGACGGCTATGCCCTCACCCAGGTGGACGAGAACACCCTCGAGGTGGAGGTGAACAAGGAACAGGACGTGAACGCGTTGTTCGAGCTGCTCTCCCGCCACTCCGTGCAGGTGATGAGCATGCGCAACAAGGCCAACCGGCTGGAAGAACTCTTCGTGCGGCTCACCGAGCGCAAGGGCTGACCGTCATGAACCGCGTCCGCGAGAACCTCATCGGCTTCAACACCATCGTCATCCGCGAGCTGCGCCGCGTGCTGCGCATCTGGATACAGACCCTGGTGCCCCCCGCCATCACCATGACGCTCTACTTCATCATCTTCGGCAGCCTCATAGGCCGCCGCGTGGGGCAGGTGGGCGGTTTCGACTACATGGCCTACATCGCTCCCGGCCTCATCATGATGTCGGTGATCACCAACGCCTACGCCAACGTGGTCTCCTCGTTCTTCGGCGCCAAGTTCGGCCGCCACATCGAGGAGCTGCTGGTCTCGCCACTGCCGAACAGCTACATCGTGATGGGCTACGTGGCCGGCGGCGTGCTGCGCGGCCTGCTGGTGGGGATGATCGTGACGGTGGTGGCGCTATTCTTCACCAGGCTGCACGTGGCACATCCCTTCATCACCATCACCACGGTGCTGCTCACCTCGATAGTGTTCTCGCTGGGCGGGCTCATCAACGCCGTCTACGCCAAGAAGTTCGACGACGTGACCATCGTGCCGACCTTCATCCTCACCCCGCTCACCTACCTCGGCGGCGTGTTCTATTCCATCCACATGCTGCCCGACACCTGGCAGCTGATCTCGCGCTTCAACCCCATCCTCTACATGGTGAACGCGTTCCGCTACGGCATCCTCGGCCAGTCCGACATCGAGATCGAGACCGCCTACGGCATCATCGTGCTGTCCATGCTCTTGCTCTACGCTTTCAGCATCTATCTCCTGAACAAGGGCGTGGGGATGAGAAGCTGACGACCGCTGCGTACCGCTTGGATGAAAAAGGGCCCGGTGCGTCACCGCACCGGGCCCTTTAAGTTTACCGGCCCTTACTTGTCGGCCTTGATCGTCGCCGCGTAGTAGGACTTGACCCGCGCCGGGGCGACGCCGGTGGCGAGGGCGATGTAGAGGATGATGAGGCTGAACACCGCCACGGCGAACATGCCGTCGAAGATACCGAAGGTGCCGGTGCCGCCCATCTCCACCGGACTGAGATAGCTCAACACCCACATGCCGACGAAGTAAGGCACCAGCCACCAGGCGTGGACCAGGTCCTCGTCGGACTCCTTGCCCTGCGTATACAGATACAGGTGCCGCAGGGTATAGGCACCCATGATCACGGCGATGATCAGGAACAGTACGTTCACGGTGGGGAAGCCCGCCCAGTACATCACGAAGTTGGAGGCGATGAAGGCTGCTGGCGCGATGACCCAGGCGCTCCACAGCCTGAAGGGACGCTTCAGGTCCGGCATGACGCGGCGCATCCGCAAGAGCACCACGCAGCCGATGCCGTAGGAGAGCACCGTGGCCGAGGAAGCGTAATTCACGAGTTTCTGCCAGCTCGGGAAGGGGAAGAAGAAGATGCAGCCGATGACGAAGGACAAGAGCAGCGCGGTCCAGGGCGTGCCGTGCTTGTTGATGTCGGAGAGGCGCTTGGGCGCATAGTCCTCCTCCGCCGCCGCCATCACCACCCGCGCCGTGGCGGTGGTCCAGATGTAGCCGCAGGCCGTGGGGGAGATGATGGCGTCCGCGTAGAGCGCCATGGCCCACCAGGAGACGCCGAGGGTGAGCAGCAGGCCCACCATGGGGCCGGAGGCGAGGATCGGGTTCGCCGTCATGCTGCCGAAGTTCAAGCCCGCCCAGCCTTCCTTCGCCAGGAGCTCCGGCGGCACCGCCGCCACGAAGGAGTACTGCACGAACACGTAGATGATGGCCGAGGAGAGGATGGTGCCCACCACCGCCCGCGGGATGTTGCGCGCCGGGTCCTTGGTCTCGCCGGCGAGCTGGATGGCCTGGGTGAAACCGAACAGGGAGAAGAACACGCCCGCCGTGGAGATGGCCAGGAACATGTTGGTCACGTCGCCCGTGGCATGGGCCTTCACCGAGAAGTTCTCGGGGTGGTGGGCGCTGAACATAAGCACCAGGACCGTGCCGATGGGCGCGCACACCTTGATCCAGGTGGCGAAGGTGTTGAGCGCCAGCACCAGCCGCAGGATCAGGAAATTGAGCGCCACGAAGGCGGCCATGATGAAGACGCACACCACGATGCCGGTGCCGGTGAGCAGGCCCGTGGAGGTGTCGACCATCCCGGGCAGGTAGCCGTTGGCGTAGGTCACGACCGCCAGCGCCTCGACGGGCGCGATGGTCACGTAGGCCAGGAACAGGATCCAGCTCCACACCCGTCCCACGAGCCGCCCGTGGCTGATGACGCTGATGTGCATGAGCCCGCCGCTGCGGGGGAAGAGCGGTCCGAGTTCAGCGTAGACCATGGCGATGAGTCCCACCACCAGGGCAGCGATGGCCCAGGAACCGATGCTCAGGGGGCCGGCGATCTGGGCCGCCTTCATGGGCCCGAAGAGCCAGCCGGAGCCGATGGTGGAACTCAGTCCGGCGAACCACAGGCCGATGAGACCGGCGTCTTTACGCAGTTTGCCTTGGGCCACGGGATGCTCCTGGTACTGGAAGGATGCGTGAGGCTAACGAAGGGTCGGCCCCCGCGCAAGGTGAGGCCGGTATCCAGGCGAGTATGCCGCGAACCGCATGCGGTTCGCCATACTCGCCCGACCGAACGGGCAGGCAGGGATAGTCTGCCCCGTGCCGGGCTCGGAGCTAAGGACGCGTAGAGCCGTAGTTGGCCGCTTCGGCCAACCAGGTCTTTCTTCTACTTAGGCTGCACCCGGCTCTGTTTCAGGAACCGGGCGCTCAGGAGCACCGCCGCCACCGTGAGGCCCGCCAGGAACCCGGCCCAGATCATGGCCGGACTCATGTGCAGCGGGATGCCGAAGGCCCAGGCCAGGGGGAAGCCCACGCCCCAGTAGGCCAGCACCGTGATGAGCATGGGTATCCGCGTGTCCTTGTAGCCCCGCAAGGCGCCCATGGCGCTCACCTGCAGGCCGTCCGAGAGCTGCATCACCGCGCCCATGTAGAGCAGGCTCACGGCGATGGCGCTCACCGCCGGATCGCGGGTATAGACGCTGACGATGAGGCCCGGGATCAGCAGCATGGAGAGCGCCGAGAGCACCTCGAAACACATGCACAGGCCGATGCCGGTGAGCCCCGCGAGCCGCGCCCCGGCACGGTCGCCGGCGCCGAGCGCATGGCCCACCCGCACCGAGATGGCGAGCGAGATGCTCATGGGCACCATGAACACGAAGGAGGCGTAGTTGAGGGCGATCTGGTGGGCCGCCACGATGTCGGTGCCGAGGGTGCCCATGATGAGCCCTACCCCGGAGAACAGGCTCGACTCCATGAAGATGCCGATGGCCATGGGTACCCCGAGCCACAGCAGCTCACGCTGCAGCAGCAGCTCAGGGGTGTCGAAGCGTGCGAACAGCTCCAGGGGTCGGTAGTGTTCCCGGTGGCGCATATATAGGAGCATGGTGAGGAACATCACCCATTGGGTGACGGCGGTGGCATAGCCGGTGCCGGTGGCTCCTATGGCCGGGAAGCCGAGCTTGCCGTACATGAGCACGTAGTCCAGCACCGCATTGAGCGCGAGCCCGGCGATGGCCACGGCCAGCAATATCCGGGTGCGTCCCATGCCTTCGCTGGTGAAGCGCAGCACTTGGTAGAGGCAGATGCCCGGCATGCCCCAGGCGATGGCTTTCAGGTAACCGTCCGCCACTGGCACGATCTCGGGCTCGATGTGGATGGCCTGCATGAAGGGCACGGCGTTGCGCAGCAACAGCAGCCCGAGCACGCCGATGGCCACCGAGAGCCAGGCCATCTGGCGCGCGTAGCGGCCGATGTGGGCGAGCTTGCCCTCGCCATAGAGATGGGCGGTGGTGGGCGACTGCGCCATGATGACGCCGAGGGAGAACAGGAACACCGGCGCCCACACGCTGGAGCCTACCGCCACGCCGGCCAGGGTCTTGGCGCCGAGCAAACCCGACATCACCGCGTCCGTGAGTCCCATACCCACCAGCGCCAGGTTGTGCACGATGATAGGCACGCCGATGGCGAGCATGGCGCGGGCCTCGGCTTTCACCACGGGCCAGTGGGAGATGGACTTGGACATGGGGCGTGAGCGCTTGGGCGTTCGTTTATAACGGCTTGTGCATCATAGCAATTTCGCGCCATCTTGACGGCTGTGGCATGATGGAGCAATCGGATCCCCATCCTAAGAACACGAGTTTCCCGGAGAAACCCATGGCCCAGTCAGCACGCCCCGTCGCCATCGTCGGCAGCAACCGCATCCCCTTCTGCCGCATCTTCACCAACTACGCCGACATCGGCAACCTGGAGATGCTCACCGCCGCAGTCACCGGCCTGGTGGAGAAGTACAAGCTCAAGGGCGAGATCCTGGGTGACGTGGTGGCAGGCGCCGTCATGAAGCACTCCCGCGACTGGAGCATGGCGCGCGAGGCGGTGCTGTCCAGCGGGCTCAACGTGCACACCCCGGCCCACAACTCCGACCGCGCCTGCGGCACCTCGCTGTCCACCGCCGCGGAGATCGCCGCGCGCATCGCCATCGGCGAGATCGACTGCGGCATCGCCGGCGGCGTCGACACGGCGAGCGACGTGCCCATCGTCTTCGGCCGCCACTTCCAGCAGATCCTGCTCAAGAGCAGCCGCGGCAAGAGCTTCGGCCAGCGCCTCTCCCCCTGGTTCGGCTGGCGTCCCTCGGACCTCAAGCCGCACCTGCCCGGCGTCACCGAATCCCGCACCGGCCTCAACATGGGCCAGTCCTGCGAACTCATGGCCCAGGAATGGGGCCTCACCCAGAAGGAGCAGGACGAGCTCGCCTACCAGAGCCACATGAAGGCGGCCGCGGCCTGGAAAGAAGGCTTCTTCAACGACCTGGTCACGCCCTTCCACGGCGCCACCACCGACAACAACGTGCGGGCCGACACCACCCTGGAGAAGCTCGCCAAGCTCAAGCCCGCCTTCGACCGCAAGAGCGGCAAAGGCACGCTCACGGCCGGCAACTCCACGCCGCTCACGGACGGCGCTTCCGCCGTGCTGCTCGCTTCCGAGGACTGGGCCAAAGCCCGGGGCCTGCCGGTGCTCGCCTACCTCACCCACACCGCCACCGCGGGTGTGGATTTCGCCGGCCAGCAGGGCCCGCGCGAGGGCCTGCTCATGGCGCCCACCTACGCCGTGCCCAAGATGCTCGACAAGGCGGGCTTGAAGCTCCAGGACTTCGATTTCTACGAGATCCACGAGGCCTTCGCCGCCCAGGTGCTCTGCACCCTCAAGGCCTGGGAGTCGGCGGAGTACTGCCGCACCCGCCTCGGCCGCCAGGAGCCCTTGGGCTCCATCGACCGCAGCAAGCTCAACGTGAAGGGCGGCAGCGTCGCCCTCGCCCATCCCTTCGGCGCCACCGGCGGCCGCATCATCGGCGGGCTGGCGAAGTTGCTGGCCCAAAAAGGCAAGGGCCGTGGCCTCATCTCGATCTGCACCGGTGGCGGCATGGGTGTGACCGCCATCCTGGAACGCTGATTCAAAGCTGCTGCGCTCGACAGGGCGTTGTGACGGCCAGGATGGCCTAACGTCGCGGGAGGGCAGGATGCCCGGGAGCGACGGGCGCTTCGGACTCGCAGTCGGTCACGTACATTAAGAGTACGCTCCCTCCTGCTCGCCTCGCGCGCCTAGCCCTGCCTTCGCTCGCGACGCTTTGAGCGTCTGCTGGCTGAAAATGCAGGGAAAAAGAAAAGCCCCACTTCGGTGGGGCTTTTTATTTACTCAGTTCAGAGGTGCACTGCGGGCAGCGCGTGGCCTTGATGTTGATGCTGGAATAGCAGCGCGGGCATTCCTTGGTGGTGGCCGCGGTCGGCGCCGTGAGCCGCTCCTGCATGCGGTGCATGCCGCGGATGAGCATGAACACCGAGAAGGCCACGATGATGAAGCTGATGATGGTGTTGATGAAGAGCCCGTAGTTGAGGGTCACGGCTCCCGCCGCATGAGCCTCCGCCAGGGTGGTGTAGGGTCCGGCGGCCTTGTGGCCTTCCTTCATCACCACGAAGAGGTTGGAGAAATCCACGTTGCCGAGCAGCATGCCGATGGGCGGCATGATTACGTCGTCCACCAGGGACTTCACGATGGCGCCGAAAGCCGCGCCGATGATGATACCCACGGCCATGTCGACCACGTTGCCGCGCATGGCGAATTCACGGAATTCCTTCAGCATGGCGATGCTCCCCCAGGAACGCGGCGTGCGCCGCCGTCGCTTCCAAGCATAGCACCGCCCTGCCGACAGCCCGGAGGATGTCGGCTAGAATGCCGCTCATGGACGAATCGGACACCGAACCGGGCGGGGCGCGAGCCTCGCGCGCGGGGGTCACGGGGCTCCTGCTCACCAACCTCGGCACACCGGATGCGCCCGAGCCCGAGGCGCTGCGCCGTTACCTGGCCGAGTTCCTCTCGGACCCGAAGGTGGTCACGCTGCCGCGCCTCCTCTGGCTGCCCATCCTCCACGGCCTGGTGCTACGCACCCGTCCCGCCAGGTCCGCCGAAGCCTACGCCCGCATCTGGAGCAAGCGCGGCTCGCCTCTGCTCGCCAACACCCTGGCGCTGGCCGACCGGCTCGAGGTCGTGTTGCGCGCCGAGCTGGGACCCCGATTCACCCTCGCCGTGGGCATGCGCTACGGCAACCCCTCGCTCGGTTCGGCCCTCGCCACCTTGAAGGAAGCGGGCGTGGCGCGGCTCCTGGTGCTGCCGCTCTATCCCCAGTATGCCGAGGCCACCACCGGTTCCACGGAAGCGGCGGCGCTGGAAGCCCTGAAGCGCCTGCGCTGGGCGCCGGCCCAGAAGACCGTGCGCGATTACCACGCGGATCCTGCCTACATCTCGGCCCTGGCCGAGAGCGTGCGTGAGCACTGGGCCGCACGCGGCCGTAGCGGGAAACTCATCGTCTCCTTCCACGGCATCCCGAAACAGGTGTCCGATGCCGGCGACCCTTACGCGGGCCAGTGCGCCGCCACCGCCGGGCTCCTCGCCGCCGAACTCGGCCTCGCCGAGGAGGCCTGGCAGCTCGCGTTCCAGTCCCGCTTCGGGCGGGCGGAGTGGTTGAAACCCTACACCGACACCACGCTCAAGACCTATGCCGCACAGGGCATCAAGAAGGTGGACGTGATCTGCCCCGGCTTCCCGGCGGACTGCCTCGAGACCCTGGAAGAGATCGCCCTGCGCTATGCGGAAGTGTTCCGCGCCGCGGGCGGCGAGGAGCTCCACTACGTGCCGGCGCTCAACGCGCGCGAGAGCCATGTGCAGGCTCTCGCGGGGCTCGTCCTCGACCTCGTGCGCAAGGGCTGAGCATGCTGGGCGAATTCCTGGAGTTCAGCCTCACCACCGCCGACATGCTGGCGTCCATGGATTTCTACCGTAAGCTCGGCTTCCGGGAGGCTTCCGCGGGTGCCAGCTGGAAACATCCCTACACCGTGCTCACCGACGGCCGTATCCACATCGGCCTGCACAAGCGCGAGCCCCTGGCCCCGGCCTTGAGCTTCGTGCTGCCGGAGCTACGCAAGCGCCTGGAAACCTTCGAGGCCTTGGGGATAGAGTTCGCCTACACCAGCATCGAGTTGCACCGCTTCAACCACGCGGGCTTCGAGGATCCGGACGGCACCCTGGTGACGCTGCTGGAAGCGCGCACCTTCTCCCCGCTGCACGGCTCCGAAGCCCGGGCTTCCCTGTGCGGTTATTTCCTGGAATACCGCATCCCCGTCTACGACCCGGAAGCCAGCGCGCGTTTCTGGGAGGCCCTGGGGCTCATCGTGATCCCGGCCGAGGACGGCGGCTATCCCCAGGCTTCCTGGGGCGGCATCAACCTGGGGCTGCAGCGGGCCGGTCGCAACGCCCGCCC
Organism: Gammaproteobacteria bacterium; assembly: GCA_035691665.1. Lineage (GTDB taxonomy): Bacteria > Pseudomonadota > Gammaproteobacteria > Natronospirales > REEB76 > DASUBN01. The sequence continues at coordinate 27,569 of DASSIS010000054.1, forward strand.
CACCCTGGTGTTCGCCAACCCGGATCTCGGGGAGACCGCGGCGCTCCTCGAGATGCGCGGCCTCCCGTTACAAAAAGACAAGGAAGGGCTGCGCCTGGCCGCGCCGGAAGGGGTTAACCTGCTGCTCTTGCCGGAAGCGACCTGATCTTCAAGAAAGGAACACGGACATGGATCTCGGCCTGGATCATCTGCTCGGCAGCGCCATAAGCTTCGGCTTCATACTGTTCTTGATCTACCGCCGCTTCCGGCGCAACTTCGGCCGCCAGAAGCTGGGGCATAAGCGGCTCAAGTTCCGGCTCTGGGTGTTCAGTATCCTCGGCCTGCTGCTGCTCCTGCCCGCCCTCTTCTCGCCGCTGCGGGCACTGGCCACCGCCGTGGGTCTCGGCATCGGCGTCAGCCTCGCCCTCTGGGCCGCCAAGCACACCCGCTTCGAGAAGCAGGACGGCACCCTCTACTACATACCCCACAGCTACACCGGCATGGTGGTCACGGCACTGTTCCTGGGCCGCCTCCTCTACAAGGTGCTATGGGTATCCCACTCGATGTTCTCGGGGCTGGGCGTGGACTCGGGTGGTTTCTCGCCCTGGGATTTTGGCGGCTTCAGCGCCATCTCCAGCAACCCCGTGACCCGCTGCATCTTCTACATCCTGGTGGGCTACTACGTCTACTACTACTGGTACGTGCTCCACGAATCCGAGCACCTGAAACCCGAGGACTGGGAAATAAAATCGCCCAGTTCCGGTAACTAAAAATTTAGAAATTCATTCTCCATTTTCTTGCTACTTTTAGTTTTTTAAACTCTTCCATATCCAATTTACTGAAATCCAGAAGCTCAGCTCGGTCTTTTTTCTGTATTCTCGCCATTCTTGTGTTTTTTATGCTCGCTAGCATTTGCTTCATAATAAGAATGTGATTTATTGATTCCTCTGGATTGAAATGTCTAATAGCTCTATAAACTTGTATCTCGCCATTAGATTGTTTTTCGGTTTCCAAAAACACGATCGAGTTCTTTGAGCTCCAGGAAAACCCCGGGTGATCTGGCTTTTTGTTGTCCTTGATTGTTAGTAACGTTTCACCAGTATGCATCCTCAAACCATGCTTATAAGCATTGAATTCTTTTGCCTCAATATATTTTTCCGCCATTCTTCCAGTCAGAAAGCTTATGTTTTCTATGCTCTTTGACCAAGAATCTTTGTGGTCAGTATCGCCGTATCCTGAATATAAGGAATGCGTAAAGAATTCTTCCGAAGTAGCTACAACACCATTGGTAATGCTCAAGAAATCACCACTTATAAATTTTGATGCGGCCTCTTTTATATCCGCAGTTTTATAAGTGGTTAGATAAAGCCAATGCGGAAGATTTTGATAAATAGCTAAAAGCAGAGCAAACATCGCTTCAAATTGAAGCAATTCTGAGAAATAGATTTCTGCCGCAAGTGCTTCTATATATTTCTTTTCACTTACTCCTTCAAAATCATCGTTTTCATTTTTTTGCAGTCCAGATTTTTCTGGTTCTTCGCAAATTCTATATAGGGTTATGGCTTTCGAATAAATAAAGTTTTCATCAAAGCCCGTATAAAAGTCACCGTCCAAATTCATCCCACTACGAATTGTGTACATTTGTCTTCACCCCTATTCCGTGGGTTGCTCGCTAATCAAGCTTGATGTTGAGTCGACGCACAGCTGACTGACCTATTTTCTTCCCGTAGCGCGCGCCGAGCACTGGACTGAGCAAGGATAGCCCCGAAGGGGGCGTCGCCCAAGGATGGCGACGCTTGTGCGACCGGGGCAGGATGCCCCGTGAGCACAACTCCGCTGCGAAGGAAGGGCGAAGGGTTCGCCGCACAGCGGCGAACGGGCATACAGGGAGGTATGCCCAGGCTTTCAAGCGGAGCTGGATGCGTAGCTTGAAAGGGCGCGGTTTCCGCGCCCCGCGCTCCGGGTGAGCGCTTTTGGTTACTTTTGGCGCCCCAAAAGTAACCCGGCCCCTGGGAGGGGCCGGAATCAGTCAGGGACGACGAAATCTCTAAATTTGCGAGTTACACCGAGTGATCAATCGATCACTCGGTCCAGATGGTCCATGTCATTGACCACCTGCCACTTGCCGCCGTCCTCGGTCACCATCTTCTTCCAATAGGCCAACCGGTCCACGTAGTTCTGCGGATCCACGTTGTCGCTCTTGAGCTTGGTCACATCCACCGCCACCACCTCGTCCCCCTGCAGCGGCAGCTTGGATTTGCGCACATAGCCCTTGGGCAGATCCTGCTCCAGGTCCGAGAACACCAGGATGTAACGGTGTCCGGCGTTGCTTTCGTCCAGCTCCTGGCCGGCCTGCATGAGCGCGCCGCTCACGTCGGTGCGCATGCTGGGCTTACGGTCCTTGAAGAACTCATCCAGGTGCGCCCGGAGCGCGCGTTTCTGCTCGTTGGCAACAGAAGGCCGGTCGTCGAAGGTGATCTTGCTGACCACGTCCTTCTCCGTGAAGCTGGCGCTGTCTATCTTCGCCACCGTCAGGGAATCACCGCTGTTCAGCGTCCCCAGGAGGTAGTTGATCACCGGGTTGGCGGCGTCCAGCTGCTGGTTGTAACTCCCGGACACGTCCAGCAGCACGTACACGGCCTTGGCGTGGGCACCGCCCACTTCCGTGCAGCCGGTGGCCAGGAGGCAGGCGAGCAAGGCGGCAGACAGGTATCTCATGGCGGGCACCTCAGGCGGCCTTCTTGTGGCTCTGGGCGTGGTTGGCGCGGAAGTTCTTGACCGCCCGCTCGCCCAGCAGCATGGGGGAAACCAGGGCGTCGTAGAACGTCACCAGCAGCTTGCCCAGGGAATCGAACAGATTTCCGATGAAGCGCAGGCCGAAGGCCGTGCCGCGCAGCGCCGCGGCCGAGAACAGCCCGCCGACGATACGCCCGGCGTGCACGAACATCTCCAGCGGGATCGCGGCCCAGGCCAGCAGGAAGGGCAGGATGAAGCCCAGCACCATCTGCGCCAGGGACGGCAGCCAGCGGTACTGGAAGGCGGCGCTGGTGGCCACGCTGCCGCCGGCGAGCTGCTGTATGAGGGCCTCCTTGTCGGCGGCCAGGATGTTGCGCATGAACCCCAGGCTCGCCTCGATGCAGGCCAGCACCGTGAGGAACACCAGCATCAACACCATCACCCGGCGGCGGTTCTTCTCCTCCATGGTCCCGATGGCCGGGAACAGGTGGGTGAAGCGCAGCGCGTCCATGAGGAACACGCCCACCGAGATCTCCATCGCCAGCAGCATCAGTGCCGCCACGTCGGAGGCCTTGAAGGGCCCGATGTAGCTCGCGCCGCCCACCATCTCGGACATCGGCATGGCGATCAGGTTGAAGTTGATGATGCCGCCCACCACGGTCACGGCGAGCAGCAACCCGGCCACGAAGAATTGGGTCACGGCCGAGGACTTGAGCGTCTCCTCCACCTCGTCGGTGCCGGCGATGATGTTCTCCAGGCGCGCGATCTGGTTGTCGATCTTCTGGGTGCGCTCCCCGAGCCCCGTGAACAGCTTCTCCAGGCTGTCGAGCTTGCGGTTCATGTAGCGCCACATGGGCAGCATCTTCTGCAGGAGCTCGTGGCGCTTGGAGGAGGCCTTGCGGTAGGCGTCGGTCACCTGCTTGCTGGACTTGTCCAGCATGGTCTCCACGTTCTTGAGGATGTTACCCACCATCGGATCGCCGTTGGGGGGGATCTTGGCGATGGTCTCGACGGCCTGCACCCAGGAGGGCGGCATGGGCGGCACCTCGCCGGATTTCTGGAAGTCCTCCTCCACCTTAGTGCCCACGCTGGTGAGCTGCCGGTTCAGGGCCGGATAGGCCGAGAGATCCTTGTTCACGTAAGCGGCCACCCGCTCGAACTCCCGCTGCAGCTTCTGCACCTGGTGCTCGCGGGCCTGCATCAGCATCACCTCACGGTTGCGCTTGCTGAGCTTCTCCGCGACCTTCGTCATCCCCTGGGAAGCCAGGCGCAGGCCGCGGTACACCAGCCGCCCCATCCCGCGCAGCAGCCGGTGCGCCGGCCAGCGAGCGATGTACAGCACCACGATGAGCAGCACCACCCACACCACGATGGAGACGGCGGGCGAGTTGGACCAGAGGGTCAGGATCTTTTCACCGGTCATGGTGACACTCCCTAACATATGTCCTGCCGCGGTTCGGATTGATGCCACCGCGCGCGGACGGCAGGGCTCGCGCGCGGTACCTCCAGTTCAGGTGCGCACGTCATCTCGGTTTTCAAGGGGAGCGCCACCGGAAGGTGGCTCAACGTTAGTGCGGAGCGCTGCGGATTATCGTGATGGGATTCGCAGTCCCATCCGATATAAACATGCAAGTGGATTTATGTGCTCAATGCTTAAGTTAACAAAGCCGCATCTCTGTAAATATATTTACATCGGCATCACTGCCGAAATCCTTCGCCTCCGGCAACGGGCCTGTTCAAGAGGGCGCGTTCCGCCGCGCACACGGGTCCCTTTTCTTTGCTCGCCCAAAGAAAAGGGACGAAAAGAAAGGGCGCCCCCGGATGCCGGTCCCAAGGGGACTCCGCTGTGCGCTTCGCTCGCTACGGAGTTGTGCTCACGGGGCATCCTGCCCCGGTCGCACAAGCTCGCCATCCCTGGCTTCGCCCCCTGACGGGGCTATTCCTTGCTCGCTCCAGTGCTCGCCGGCCTCCAAGGGGGTGGCAAGAACCACGGCTGCCGGTCTGGTTCTTCCCACCCGTAGCGCGAGCCGAGCATCGCAG
>DASSIS010000055.1:0-3064 GCA_035691665.1 Gammaproteobacteria bacterium
ACGATGATGGCTTCGATGGCCTCGGGGATGCCGTGGCCGCGGATCTTGGAAGAACCGTATTTCGCCATGATCCCGACGACCAGGCCGCCCAACGCCGGCACCACGATGATCCATAGCCCCAACGGGTTCGCCGTGATGTTCGGCAGCGTGCTGGAGAACTGGTGGAAGAACACGAGGTTGCTGCACACGGCGATCATGCCGTAGAGCAGGTAGGCGGCGAGGCCCGCCACGAGGCCGATGACCCCGGCGAACAGGGACATGATGAGGAGACGCAGACCGTCCGGTCCGGGTTTGAGGTGGCGGGACCGGTTCGAGGCGTGCGGGGCAGCGGACATTCGATCCTCTCGGTTGCAGGGGATTGAGCAAGGTCAGAAGGTCGCGTAGGATATATCGCGATGCGATATAAATCAACGAAGCCCCCTGCCCGGGACGACGCCTCGTTCGCGGTGAGCGATACCGATTACCTCACCTTGGCGGCGTTCCGCGCATCGCTGCGCGGTTTCCTCCGGGTGAGCGAGGATCTGGCCCACGCGCTCGGGCTCACGCCGCAGCAACATCAGGCGCTGCTCGCCGTGCGCGGCTACCCCGGCGGGGATCCCACCATCGGCCAGCTGGCGCAACGCCTCAAGGTCCATCACAACAGCGCCGTGGGGCTCGTGACCCGGCTCGCGAAGCAGGGCTACGTGCGGCGCGAGGCTTCCAAGGAAGACCTGCGGCGCATGCACGTCTCCCTCACCCCCAAGGGCCACGGTGTGCTGGACAAGCTGACCGAGGCCCACCGCATCGAGCTGCGCAAGATCGGTCCCGAGATCGTCCAACTCCTCGCTGAGCTGACGGGCTAAACGGGACCAACGAGGTCATTTATTTAGGTTGGTTGGGGTGACAGGGCGAGGAGGCGGAGCCTCCGAGCGGGCACGCAGGGTTCGGCCGAAAGGCCGAACGACCGCGCAGGGATGCGCGGGCTGGTGATGGCACCAGGGATGGGTCTGTGGACGGGATGAGGGGCTGATTGGTCGGGGTGACAGGATTTGAACCTGCGACCCCTACGTCCCGAACGTAGTGCTCTACCAGGCTGAGCTACACCCCGAAAGCGAGCGGCGTACTATACGGGAACCCCCCCTGCCTTTCAATCCAGCGGCCTCCGGACGGGGTCCTGACGGACGGGTACAGTACTATTAAGTAATATCAAAAGGGAGGGCGTGGCCGGGTGTAGCCGCGTCCCGCAGGCCGCGTATGAGTCGGACCGACATCAGTATGCGATCCGAAAGCCCCGCGGCGGTGCGGCGCTGGCGGCCCGTATCCCTGGTCGGCCTATTCGCTGCCGCCGATTATCCAGGCTTCGTGCTCACCTGCCTCTGGATCGCCCTGATCAGCCTCTGTGTCTGGTGGCCGCTGGCGGACAACGGTCTCATCGGCCACGGGTTCGCCTGGAACAAGCTGCCCATGCGGCTCGCGGGCACGGACGTGGTGCTCGGCATCTATCTCCCTTGGACCCTCAGCGTCTGCCTCGTGATGTGGCTGGGTTTCGAATGGGCGGCGGTGCCGGCTTATCTCGCGACGCTGTTCAGCACGCTCTATAAAGGAATGCCGGCGGACTTGGCGGTGGTGAACGCCCTGCACAACCCGCTCGCCGTGGCGACGTACTACCTCTTCTACTGCAACTTCAAGGGCGGCTACGATCTGCGTAGCCTCGGGTCCTGGGCCTGGTTCATCCTGGCCTCGCTCGCTGCGGCGATGGTGAGCTCCATCGGCGCCCTGATCTCGGAATTCACCAGTACGCCGCTCCTGGGCGGGCACGATTTCCTGAGTGCCTGGCTCGGCTGGTGGCCGAACGCCTTCGCGCTCTCGGTGCTCACGTCCGCGCCATTGATCCTGCTCTTCTCGCCGCTGGTGGAACGCCTCAAGCAGCGGCATTTCAGCCGTATCAGCGCCCAGACTTTCTCCCAGCAGGAGCTGGTGCTGGCGGCGAGCATGTTCGCGCTGATGCTGGTCTTGTTCCTGTTGGTGGACGATCAATGGGCGGCGGCACGTACCAACCTGTTGCTGAACATGCCGCTTCCGGAGGCGGCGCGGAAGAGCATCAGTACCCAGTTCGCGATACAACGCTTTACCGTGTGGCTGCTGGCGTTGCTGCTCGCCGGCGTCTCGCTCGGCGGGGTGTTCTTCACCAGCCGCTGGATCATCCGCATGCGCTCGCGCTTCGACAGCGAGACGCGGCAGGCGCGCGATGCTTTGCGCCGCAGCGAAGCCAACTTCCGCAACTTCTTCGAGAACAGCCCGGCTCCCATGCTGCTCTACGATCGCGACAGCGGCGAGTTCGTGGACGTGAACCATGCAGCGGTGGAACGCTACGGCTATCGGCGCAGCGAATTCCTGGAGATGACCATCTTCGACATCCGGCCGAAGGAGGATGTGTCGAAGCTGAAGGCTTACATGAAGACCGTGCCGCCCAGCAGCGCCAACTACCGCCAGGCCGGGGAGTGGCGGCACATCACCAAGAGCGGTGAAATCCTGCACGTGGACGTGCGTGTCAGCAGCCTGGTGATCGACAACCGGGCGGTGAACCTGGTGCTGGTGCACGACATCTCGCCACGCAGGCTCGCCCAGGCAGCAGTGGAACGCCGCGCCCGCGAACTGCAGCAGTTGGCGGCGGCCTCGTTGCAGATCGCCGGGGTGCAGACCATGGATGAAGTGATGCAGATCGTGGCGGATCGCGCCCGTGAGTTGAGCGGCGCCCAGTTCGCGCTGGCCCACTGCTGGGTCGGGCGCAGCGCCTTGCCCATGCTGTTCAAGACTTCGCTCGGACCGGAGTACGAGATCTGGCGCGGCCTCGGTCCGCCGCCAGACAGCACCGGCATCTACCATGCCTTGAGGGAGAAGCAGTACCCGATTCGCATCAGCATCGAAGAGCTCGCGCGCCACCCGGAATACCTGCGCTTCGACGGGCAGGATGCACGCCAAGCTTCGTTACGGGGGCTCCTGGCGGTGCCGCTCACCAGCAGCGGTGCCGACGTGATTGGCGCGCTGATGGTATCCCACAAGACTGGCGGCGACTTCGATGCGG
>DASSIS010000056.1:0-5151 GCA_035691665.1 Gammaproteobacteria bacterium
AACAGAAGGAGACCGACCATGGCCAAGAAAAAGAAAGCTGCTAAGAAGAAGAAAAAGACTGGCGCCAAGAAAAAGAAGCGCTAGTTGAACAAAAAGCCCCGCGAAAGCGGGGCTTTTTCATTTCCACGGCACGCCGCGGACGTCGCTGTCCAGGCTCACTTCAAACACGGAACCCCTTCACAGCCAGGGCCCGTATCCTCAATTTCACTGGACCCTGCGGGGGCAGCGCCGAGAACAGGGACTCCTTGAGGTCCAGGCGCTGCGCATCAGTCAACAAGGATAGGTACTCGTAGGTCGAGCCTTGGCGTCCGTCGAAGGTATGCCAATAGGCTTCCCGGGACGGGAACTCCCCCCAATCATCGAAGACACAGTTCTCTATCCCGGTGCAGCCGACGGCTTCCAGCGCCTGCTTCAGCTCTGGCTCATGGCATATCCTGGCCTTGCGGCCGGGATCATAGGCGGCGGCGCGGGGATCGACCTTCAGCGCCGCGTCCCAGAAACGCCGGGCGAACTCGTATTCCCCGGAGTAATCCCACACGTAGGCGGCGATCATCCCTCCCGGCCGGACCACGCGTCGCTGCTCGGCGAGCGCCTGGTCGTGCTTGAGGAAATTCAGCGCCAGCCCCGAGACCGCCACGTCGAAACTCATCGCCGGGAACATGAGGGCGTTGGCGTCACCCGCGCTGAACCGTGCCCGGGGATCGGGGCAATGGCGGCGGGCGAAAGCGAGATAGGCCTCCGAGCCATCGAGCCCGACCACTTCCTGGGGTGAGCCGTGGGCGAGGATCGCCGAGCTCAGCACCCCCGTGCCGCAGGCCACATCCAGCCACCGGAGCCCGGACCCGAGTCCGAGCCAGGCGAGGAAGCGGGGCGCGATGGCGCGGCTCCAATGCCCGACGTAGGCCTCATAACCGGCGGCGTCATCCCACATGGTGCAACCTCAAGTTGGGTGCCCGGGTCTTTCGGGGAGGGGCATAGTACAGTGAGACCGTCCTCACATGAATATGCCGAAGGCATATCGTGAGCGGTCGAACGGGCAGGCAGGAAAGCCTGCCCCTAACTGCCCGCAAGCAGGAAGCGTAGCGGGGAAGGCGGTGTCCCACCGCCCAGCATCTTCACTCTTGGGCGCCAGCCACCCAGCATCTTGGTTTTCTGGCAGGGAAGCTGGTGGTAGAGACGGAATTCGTGGATTAGCTTGAAAGTCTCATGCAGGAAGTGCGAACTTCGGCGGGATTGTGGTCCACTTGTGCGAGACCCTCATCGCCGCCCGGGGCGCATAATGGAGTGCAAACCATGGATGCCGCTCTATTCAAGGTGCTGCTCGCATCCCTTCCCGTGGGCCTGCTGCTCGGCGGCTCGCTGATCTCCCTGTCGAAAGACAGGACCCTCGCCGTCTATCTGCAGGTAGCCGGCGCCCTCTGCCTCTCCCTGGTCATCGCGGCCCATCTCTGCGAGGCGCTGCGGTGGTTCCCGGCCATGGCTTGGGGCGAGGAGCATAGCGCCGGTCATTACCTCGATCTTGCGAGCGCCGTCTTCGGCTTCACCTTGTTCCCCGCCGGGTACCTGTTGCAAGCGCTCAAGAGGCGGCGCATCTGAACCCTGTCCCGGAACGTGGCGGCTCGACGGCTTGACACCCTCGGACAGCGAGGTCCAGAGTCCTTCGGCGTATCCCCCCAGCATCGCCGCCGGCACGGGACCCCGCCATGAAAGACGTCAGCGCCGAAAACTACATGCAGGAGCCGGTCCGCTACCCGGGCCTTCAGCTCATCGACCTCGCCGCCGAATCCCGCGCGGTCACCGAGTCCTACCGCAACCAGGTCATGAACCGCGTCAACGGCAGCTGCCTGCGCCTCGCGGTCTTCGAGGGCCCCTACCGCTGGCACAAGCACCCGAAGTCGGATGAGCTCTTCATCGTGCTGGAAGGCGCCATGCTCATCGAATTCAAGGACCGCGAGCCGATACGCATCGGACCCCTGCAGGCCCTCACCGTCCCGGCGGGCGTGGTGCACCGCACCAGCGGCATCGGCCGCACCGTGAACCTGTGCTTCGAGGAGCTCGCGGCGGAGACGGTGTTTTTGGACTAGCAGCAGCACGGGTAAAGATGGGGCGTCTCGTTTGGTCAGCCCGGTCGATTCGCCGCCATGATCGCCTCTTGGCGCGCCACGCTCTCGGGCGGCCAATACTGCCGGAAATCGTAGTACTCAGGCACCGCCGGCACCCCGGGCGGCAACATCACCCAAGCCTGCTTCGAAGCGGTGTAGATATGGATGTCAGGCGGCAGTCTGTCGGGCTCGTCCAGCGTGCCGACCCGGACATAGCGGTAGGCGGGGCTGGCGTAATGGCTCCAGACCGCGATGCGGCAGACGGGGCAACGGGCGACCCTCTGGCCCCGGCCGCTCTGGGAGGGTGTGTGGATGATCTCGGGTTCGGCGCCCTGCATCAGGACACGGTCGGCTTCGATGATGGCGTTGAGCGCGAACGCAGCACCGGTCTCACGCTGGCACCAACGGCAATGACAGCAATGCACGAAGAGCGGTGGAGTCTCCAGGGCGTAACGGACCTTCCGGCAGTCACAGCCGCCGTGGAGAGGATAGACGCTGCCAGGCGTCATCGCCTTGCGCCTCGTTCAGGCCAGGTGCCGCTCGCCCAAGGAGACGCTAAAAACTGCGCGAGAGTGGAGTGCCCATTTGGGATTCTTCATGGGCCGTCGAGACCTCCGCGGAGCGTCGCTTCATGTGGTGCTCCTCCGTCAACCTCCAGGTCTTGCCACCGTCGCGAGACATCTCGTCGCGCCAGGTGAAGGAGTCGTTCTTTATGTCATTGAAGGACCAGCGCGCCAAGGTCCCATCTTTGTCCTTGCCATACAGGACGATTCGGTCGCCTTCCTGTCCGCCCGTCAATTCGAAGATCGTGTTCGAAGGCGGCTCGATGTACACCACGTGCCACTTCCCGGACTTGCTGTCCACGAACCGCAGGGTCGTCCCCATGGTGCGTTCCTTGCCGGCTGCGCTCGGATAAGCGATGAACAGGTCCTGTAAAGCGTGCCCATCCATGACCCAGCCGACCACCAGTTCGCCCGGGAAATGAGTCACCTTCCCGTCCGCGCCGATCTCCCCATAATCCACGTCCCAGGTCCCGACGAAGCGGCCGAAGACCTTGGCCTGGTCGCCGAGCGCGGGGCTGGGGCCCAGCGCTTCGAGGGTCTTGACCATCTCCAGCCGTGGATCGGCTACCGTCGCAGCCTGAGATGGCCGCGGTGCAGCCATGGCTCCGACCACGACGCTTGATAACAGGAAAATGCCTAAGACCATCAGCGAAACTGCCGAAAGACGCGCGAAGTTTGCTCTCTTCATACGCTTCTCCTGGTTGAATAGAAGGTCCGGCCCTGCAGGACGTTCCGCTGCAAGATGGCCTTCTCCGGGGCGCGCGGCTATCAGATTCTTGTAGCCTCAGGAGGCGCCGCTCCGCCGGCGGCAGCGGGCGCAGGGTGGAGCTGTATTTAGAGGAGCTGGGGGCGGGAGATGGGGGTTATCGGTAGCGTCAGATGCTCTCTGCAACTCCAGTCGCGATGCTCGAACGACATCGGATCGAGGGCGGTCGCCGTTTGCTCATCCAATGTTTCAAAGGCACCCGCATCGTCGGTTCCATGGCGCACACGTCCGTGGGAAGCGGGCGGAACGCCGTCATGGCCACAGCGCATGGGAGGGGTGAACGACCGGGAAATGTCCCTACATCCGATGCCTGGTAAACATGCTGATGGGGTCTGGGCCGCCCTCACTGCGGCGGGTTTGCATCGGCCAACACCACCGATGTCTCAATCTGCCTTTCGGGTATGCTCCAGTACCTTCTGAGCAGTCGCTCCTTTTCCCCGGCATCCACCTGCTGGAAGCCGTGCTTCTGGTAGAACCGGATCGCCCAGCTCGCATCAGCCCACGTGCCGATCAGTACCGGTCCCTGCGCCAGCACGCGCAGATGCGCCAGGAGCTTCGCGCCGATCCCCAGCTTCTGCCAGCCACTGCACACGTAGGCATGGCGGATCAAGGTGACGTCCTGGACGGCCTGGATGCCCATCACGCCCACGAGCGTCCCGGCCTCTTCATAACCCCAGAACGCCACCCCCTCCGCCATCTCATGCCGCAGTTCTTCCCGCGACATGTAGGGCTCGCGCCAACGGTCAGCCGGGATCACGCCCCGATAGGCCTGCGCGCCATCGTTGATGATGGTCCAGATGCGTTCGAAATCGTGGTCATCGCAGCGGCGGATCATGCTGCCTCCCAGCATGGTTGTGGGTTCAGGCTACGAGCCTCGCACTCAGGGGAAGAAGGCGTCTTGAACGGAATTGCGGGTAATCAGGTGAAGACGGCGCGGAAGCGGGCCGGCGTGATGCCGAGTTGCCGTACGAAGGCGCGGGTCATGTGGGCTTGGTCGGCGAAACCCGCCTGGGCGGCGACCTCCACGGGCCTTCGGCCCGCTGCCAGCAGTTGTTGCGCCGTGAGCACCCGCCGCTGCACGAGATACGCATGCGGCGTGATGCCTACCTCGCGCGCGAACCCCCGCAGTAGCTGGAAACGGCTCACTCCCGAAAGCGCCGCCAGTTCTGCCAGCGATACTGGCTCCTCGGGCGCCGCGTTGAGTCGTTGCAGGGCCTTCGCCACCGCCGACATGGGAGCGCCCGACGGCCGCGCCGTCCCGTGGCGCTGGAACATGCGCATCAATAGCCTCAGCAGGTGCGCCTCCCGTGCCAGGGGACCCGCACCATCCGATGTCAGGCGCGTGAACAGACGCAGGAACTGCCGCGCCAGCAAAGGATCCCGCGCGACCGGCCGCAACAGGTCGAGGCGCTGGATCCCTTCCTGCGCCAGCTCTTCCGCGACCCGGCCCGCATCGAAATAGAGCATCCGCCAGCGGCGCGGCTTGTCACCCAGCGGCAGCCCATCGTGCATCTCGCCGGGATTGACCATGATCACGTCCCCGGGACCCGCTTCCACCAGCCCCATCCCGCTCCAGGAGCGCTGTGCACCGGCCGCGATCACCCCGATGCCGAATTCGTCGTGGGAGTGGCGCGGAAAATGGTGGTTCGACACGAGCGACATGGCGCGCGCACCACGCATCGGCACGGGGTGCTGCTGAACGTGATGGACCCAGGCGTGC
>DASSIS010000057.1:0-2495 GCA_035691665.1 Gammaproteobacteria bacterium
GCTGCAGGACCTCACCTGCGACTCCGACGGCCGCATCGAGCAGTACGTGGACGAGGAGGAGATCGAGACCACCATGGCGGTGCATCCCATCAAGAACGGGGACGTCTACTACCTCGGTTTCTTCATGGTGGGTGCCTACCAGGAGATCCTGGGGGACATGCACAACCTGTTCGGCGACACCGACTCCGTGAACGTGGAGCTCGACTCGGAGAACGGCTACCGGCTGGTGAAACCCGAGCAGGGTGACACCGTGGAGGAGGTGCTGCGCTACGTACACTTCACCCCGGAAGACCTGGTGGCCCGCTATCGCCAGAAAATCGACAACGCAGCCAACCTCGACATGCTGAAGCGCAGCCAATTCCTCAAGGAACTGGAAGAAGGCCTGAAGGGCTACACCTACCTGGAAAAGTGATCCCGCGATGAAAGCCGGATTCGTCGGTCTCGGCGCCATGGGCTATCCCATGGCGCTGAACCTGCACAAGGCGGGCCTCCTGGCCGCCGTCTTCAACCGCAGCCACGCCAAGGCCGAGGCCCTCGCCCGGGAGACGGGCTGCAAGGCCGCGGGCAGCGTGGCCGAGCTCGCCGCCCTCTGCGACGCCGTGGTGCTCTGCGTCACCGCCGATGCGGATGTGCTCACCGTGGTGGATGCCCTCGCTCCCGCCTTGAAGAAGGGTTCCCTGGTACTCGACTGCTCCACCGTAAGCGCCGCCACGGCGCGGGAAGCCGCTAAGCGCCTTGCCGCCCACGGCGTGGCGTTCCTCGACTGCCCGGTCTCCGGCGGCACCGAGGGCGCCAAGAACGCCGCTCTCGCCATCATGTGCGGCGGCGAACCGGCGGCCTTCGCCAGCGCCGAGCCGCTGCTCAAGGCCATGGGCAAGCGCTGGGTGCTCATGGGCCCCGCGGGCTCGGGCCAGGCCACCAAGGCGGTGAACCAGATCGCCGTGGCGGGCATCGCCCAGGCGGTCACCGAAGCGCTCGCCTTCGCCGAAGCCGAAGGCCTGCCGCTGGAGAAGGTCATCGAAGTCGTGGGCAGCGGCGCCGCCGGCTCCTGGTTCCTGACCCACCGCGGCCCCACCATGGTGCGCCAGCAGTTCCCACTGGGGTTCAAGGTCTCGCTGCACGACAAGGACCTCAAGATCGTGCAAGAGATGGCTGCCGCCCGGGGCGTGCAGCTGCCGGTGGTGGAGATGACCCGGGTGCATTACCGGCGCCTGATGGAAGACGGCCACGAGGGCGAAGACATCTCCTCGCTGTTCCGCCTCAAGCACGCCTTGTTCAAAAAGTAACGCCGGCGGTATTGCGCTCCACCGCGGAAGCGCAGACACTTTTTCCATGGCCGCTCCCGCCCCTGCATCCCAGGACGACTTCTTCCTGCCGGAACTCTGCTCCGGCCCGGTGGTGATCCTGGTGGTGCTGATCGCGGAACTCACCGCCTTCATGCTCACCATGGCGAAGCACACGCCCGACGAGGGCGAGGGCCTGTGGCTGGATCTCGCGCGCATCTCCCTCTTCCTGCAATGGATCGCGCTCACCTCCACCGGCGTGCTGTGCATGGCGCGCCGCTACCTCGTGCGCATGCCCTTGCGGCGTGCCGCAGCGCTGAGCTACCTGCTGCTGCTCACCGTCACCCTGCTCATGAGCGAGATCGCATTTCAACTCTCCATGAACACCGGCGCCGGTCGCGAGCTCCTGCCCGCGAGCCATGCCGGCTTCGTGCTCCGCAACCTCATCATCTGCGCCATCGTCAGCGCCCTGGTGCTGCGCTACTTCTACGTGCTGCACCAGTGGCGCAGCAACGTGCGGCGCGAGGCCGGGGCCCGCTTCGAGATCCTGCAGGCCCGCATCCGCCCCCACTTCCTCTTCAACAGCATGAACACCATCGCCGCGCTCATCCGCGGCCGGCCGGAGCTCGCCGAACGTGCCATCGAGGACCTCTCGGATCTGTTCCGCGCCCGCCTAGACGACACCGCCGTGAGCGTGCCGCTGGAGGAGGAACTGTCGCTGGCGAAGCAGTACGCCGACATCGAAGGGCTGCGCCTGGGTAAGCGCCTCAAGGTCGAGTGGCGCCTGGACGGCCTGCCGCTGGACGCGCGCCTGCCACGGCTCACGCTCCAGCCCTTGATCGAGAACGCCATCTACCACGGTATCGAACCCTCGGACGCCGGCGGCAGCGTGAGCGTCGCCGGCCGCTGCGAGGCAGGCGTGGTGAGCATCGAGATCCGCAACCCGCTGCCGCCCGAGGGCACGCCGGCGCGCCACGGCCGGCAGATGGCCCTCGAGAACGTGCGCGAGCGTCTCGGGCTCACCTGGCCGGGCCGTGCGCGGCTCGAGCAGGAACGCGGTGCCGGGGAATTCTCCGTGCGCCTCACTTTCCCCTACGAGGCCGTCCCGTGAGGCTCATCATCGTGGACGACGAGGCTCCGGCGCGGGAGCGCCTCAGGAACCTGCTCAAGGAGCAGCCGGGCACGGAGGTGGTGGGCGAGGCCGGCAACGGC
>DASSIS010000058.1:0-5293 GCA_035691665.1 Gammaproteobacteria bacterium
GGCCAGGTCTCCATGGAAGCCGCGGAGATCGGCGAGAAGAACGCGCGCTACTTGGGCGTCATCAGCGAGGTCTGCCGCGACCTCGCGGGGGCGGTGGAGAACACCCTGGACCACGGCGAGTTCCCGCTGGTGCTGGGCGGCGACCATTCCCAGGCCATCGGCACCGTGACGGGCATCGCCCGCCACCTGCGCCGCCAGGGCAAGGACCTCGGCATCTTCTGGTGCGACGCCCACACGGACATGAACACCCCGGACACGAGCCCCTCGGGCAACATCCACGGCATGCCGCTCTCGGTGCTGCTCGGCCGCGGCCCCAAGGAGCTCACCAGCATCAGCGGCCGGGCCCCGGCCCTGAAACCCGAGCACGTGGTGATCTTCGGCGTGCGCCAGGTGGACGCCAAGGAAGCCAAGGTGGTGAAGGAGATGGGGGTGCGGGTGTTCACCATGAGCGAGATCGACGCCCGCGGCGCCTCCGCCTGCCTCGAAGAAGCCATGGAGATCCTGGGTCGTGCCTCCGGCGGCATCCACCTCTCCTACGACCTGGACGGCTCGGACCCCTCGGTGGCGCCGGGCGTGGGCACGCCGGTCCCCGGAGGCCTCAACTTCCGGGAATCCCACCTGGTGTGCGAGGTGGTGGCCAAGACCGGCAAGCTCGTGGGTATGGAAGTGGTGGAGCTCAACCCGACCATGGATATCGAGAACAAGACAGGAAAGTTCGCCGTGTGGCTGATTCAGTCCGCATTAGGCCGTACAATTCTTTGATTCACTTGAAGCTGCTGCGCTCGGCATAGCTTCGTCTGTAGCAGGATGCGTACGTGCCGCGGAGCACAGGGATGTGCGGGAGCGGCGAGCGGGAGGCGCGCCGTGCTGGAACCGGGGGCGAAGCAACTGGGTGACTGCGTCACCTTCCCCGCTGCACATCCATGTGCAGCGGGCAGGTCTCGCCTGCGCTTTCCGGCGCAGGCGTCCGCGGCATGCCGCGGACTCGCTCGCTACACTTCAAGGTAGGCTTCAAGAAAGAATTCCTGGAGAATTCACATGGGTAAGCGTGTCGACGAGTTCAATGCCTTCCGCACCAAGATGAACGAGCGGATCCTGGCGGAGGACAACCGCGTCATCAAGCGCGTGTTCTCCGTGGACAGCCTTACTTACCAGGAAGGCGCGCTGTCCAAGAAGACCAAGGAGCTCTTGGGGCTCTCCACCTCGATGGTGCTGCGCTGCGACGACTGCGTGAGCTATCACATCGGCCAGTGCATCGAATCGGGCTGCACCAAGGACGAGATCGTGGAGGCGATGAGCGTGGCACTGGTGGTGGGCGGGACGATAGTCATACCTCATATGAGGCGCGCGATCGCCTTCATGGATGAGATGCTGGAAGAGCAAGCTGGCTAACGGCGAAATAATGGATGAATGGAAAAGGGCCGCGTAAAGCGGCCCTTTTTATTTCTAAAATCCTGAGGGGTCAGTGCTTACTGGCCGCCACCGGCGCCGCCTGGGTGGCGGGCGCGTCCGCCTTCATGGGCGGCAGGGACTTGATGGCGTCCACGAAGCGCTGCGTACCCTCCTCCTGGCTGCCGTACTTGTCCATGTGGCCCGCCGCCATGGCGGCGGACAGGGCCGCGATGCGGTCCTCGGGCGAGGGATGGGTGGCGAGCAGGAGCTGCACGCGGCCGCTCTTGGGGTCCACGCCTTCCAGGGTCTGCAGCACGGCCAGCAAGCCGTACGGGTCATAACCCGCGCGGGCCGCCAGCACCACGCCGGCCCGGTCCGCATCCAGTTCGTCGCCCTTGTCGAGACCGGTGGAATACAGGTTGCGGGTGGCGTTGGAGACTTTCTCGAAGGCCTGCTGGTCCAGGGTGCTGTTGTAGCCCTTGGAGGCGAGACCCACCTGAGCCGCCTGGCCGGCGATGTCCAGCTTGGCGGCGCGCCGCAGCGCATTGAGATGATGCTTCAGCACCACGTGGGTGATCTCATGGCCGAGCACACCGGCGAGCTCCGCCTCGCTGTGCATGTGCTGCAGGAGGCCGCGGGTGATGAACACGTAACCGCCCGGGGCGGCGAAGGCGTCGATGTCGTCGGAGTCCACCACGGCGAAGCGCCAGGGCAGATCCGGCCGGTCGCTCTGCAGCGCCACCCACAGACCGACCTTGTTGACGTAGTCCTGCACCGCCTTGTCCTTGATGGGCTTGGTGGCGCCGAGCAGGGTAGCGGCGGCGGCGTTGCCGATGGCCTCCTCTTCCTCGAGGGTCGCGGGGGTGAAGGCCTGCTTGATGCTGCTGAAGAGGTTGCTGACGTCGATGCTGCCCGCGACGGTGGGCAGGCCGAGCGCCAGGAGGCCCGCCAGCAGCAGTGCGGCGCGGCGCTTCACTGTTTCACCTCAGGCAGGTAGTCGAGCTTCTCGGCCTTGAGCTTGATCTCGCCGGCGAAGGCGGTGGCCACGGGGGGCTTCACCATCCACTGGTCGAGCTCGGCGACGGCGGCGGGATCGGGCTTGGCGTTGGCGATGTCGCCGGTGTTGAGGCCGCGCACGCCGGTGGTGGCGGTGGTGCCGGAGGCGCCGGAACGGCCGCTCTCGAAGAGGCTGAAGAAGCCGTGGGAGCTGGAGCTCTTGGGGGCATTGCTGCCGCCGCTGCTGGGGTTGCCGAGGCGCAGGTCCGTCATGGGCAGCCAGCCCGTCTGCCCCGTGGGCAGGCGCACCTTGTACCAGCCGCCCTGGCGCGAGAGCACGGTGACGACGGTATTCACCGGCACGCTGCCGATGGGATTGGCGTCCGAATAGGGACCGTCGTTCATGTTGCCGACGACGACGGTCTGGGCGGTGCCGCCCGAGTCCGCCTGCACCACCCCGAGGGTAGCGAGCAGCAACACGCCTATGACGAGCGCCCTTCTCATGCCTTCTCCCGCGGCTCGAAGAGGTCCACCGGTTGGGCCCGGCCTTTGACTTTATAAGTGCCGCGCGGCTCGAAGTCAAAGGCCCCGCCGCAACGCTCTTTGGTGGCGGCCGAGACCAGTACCCGCGCCACCCCCTTTGTCTGGCCCTCGATGCGCGAGGCCAGGTTCACGGTGTCGCCGATGGCGGTGTAGTCGAGCTTGTTCTCGGAACCCATGAAACCGACCACCGCCTGGCCGGTGTGGATGCCGATGCCGACGTCGAAGATCTCGGCGAGGTCGCCCAGATCCTTGCGGAACTCGAGCAGCACCCGGCTCATCTCCAGGGCCGCCGCGACGGCGTGCTTGGCCTGGTCCGCATCCTCCAGCGGCGCGCCCCAGAAGGCCATGATGCAGTCGCCGATAAACTTGTCGACGGTGCCGCCGTGGCGGAACACCACTTCCACCTGGAGGGTGAAGTAGCGGTTGAGGATGGCGACCACCTCTTCGGGAGTGCGGCTCTCGGAGAGGGTGGTGAAGCCGCGGATGTCGGAGAACAGCAGCGTGACCTCGCGGCTCTTGGCGCCCTCGTCCAGGAGGCTGCGCTGGTTCTTGACGAGGTCCGCCACCACGCGCGGATCCAGGAAGCGACCGAACATGCCGATGGCATGCTGCCGCTCGCGCCGCTCGCGCAGGTACTCGGCCAAGGCCATGCTCACGAAGAACAGCCAGGCGAAGGACAGGGGCTGCACCACGGGCATGAGCCAGCGGAGCTGGAGCAGGAGGTAGGCGCAGAAGATCACCACGGCGGTGACGACGAGCAGCACGAGGCCGGTGCGGAACGGCCCCTGGCCGCGGCCGAAGAACGCGGCGAGACCGAAGACGAGCACGAGCGCGAGCAAGACGCCGGCCCAGGTGGGGCTGCGCCGCAGCCAGTCCCCTTCCTTGATGTTGGAGAGCGCGGTGGCAAGCACGTCCACGCCGGAATAGGACGCGGCGATGGGCGTGGGGTGGGCGTCGCCCAGGCCCGCGGCGTTGCTGCCGACCACGACGATCTTGTCCTTGAACTCGTTCGCCGGGCGCTGTGTCACGCGGCGCTGCATGTCCTTGTAGAGGTCGTAGAAGGAGACGTGCGGGACGCCCCCCGACTTGCCGCGCCAGTTGAGCACGAAGGAATTGCCCTCGGGGACCTTGTAACCCAGGCCTGCCGCCACCTTCGCCGGCAGCGAAGGCAGGCGCCAGCCGTAGGCGTCGTAGTAGACGTAGTAGCGGCGTCCCACCTTGTCCGCGTCCTGCAGGAAGTTCACCACGCCGACGCGGCCGGTGATGGCGAGCTCCGGCAGCGGGAAGAGCATGGCGGCGCGGGCGTCCGGATCCGCGCCGGGGCCGGCGCTGAAACCGAACTGGGGCGGATAGTCCTTGAGCTCGGCGCCGGCCTTGCTGTCGTCGGCGCCCTCGAGGCGCACCATGGGGAAGTAGACTTTGTCGTCGGGGGCGGCGGTGTCGATGAGGTAGCGGTCGTTCTCGGGGCGCAGCGTGTCCGGGTCCACCATGTAGATGTCGAAGACCACGGCCTTGGGAGACTGCTTCATGAGGCCGTTGATGAGATCGGCGTACATGGAGCGCGGCCAGGGCCAGCTGATGCCTTGGTCCTTCTGGGCGGCGAGCAGGCTCGGATCGTCCACGTCCACCACCACGACGCCGGGATCCGGCACGCGGGTGGCGGAATGGAAGCGCACCAGGAAATCCTGCAGCGGATGCTCGAGGGGGGTGAGGCCGCCCAAGAGGAAGAAATCCACCAGGATGAGCGCCACGAACAGCGCGAGCAGCGCCGGCCTGCCTTTGAACCCCATCGGCTTGCCCATGGGACCCCTCTCCGTTTTACCCCGCTTAGATATTACCAGCGATGGTAGGCCGGATGTCCTTCCTTAACAGCCACGAAGCTGCCCTTGCAGGTGTCGCAGAGCTTGCCGCCGGCCCAGAGCTCCCCCTCCACGGTGGCCCGGTCTTCCGTGGAGGACACGATCCGCGCCTTCAAAGTGATGAGGCCGTCGGTGGGGGTGGGGCGCTTGAGGACGATGGCGTAGTCGGCGGTCACCGTGCAGGGGGGCGTGGCGGCCCCGGACTTCTGCATGAGGTGCCAGGCGGCGGTCCAGTTGCAGTGGCAATCCAGGAGCGAGCCGATGATGCCGCCGTTCAAGACGCCGGGGAAAGCCTCGTGGTGCGGCTCGGCGCGCCACTCGGCCACCACCTCCTCGCCCTGGGGGAAGCTCTGCACGTGCAGGCCCTTGGGGTTGGCGGGGCCGCAGCCGAAGCAGGCATTGTGGAGCGCGTAGGTCTCTTGCAGGGATTTGCCTTGCATCGTCATCGCTCAGACCCTCGGAAGATGTATCTCTGCCAGCATGCAGCGGACGCTGCCGCCGGC